>JANXSE010000438.1 GCA_025356695.1 Betaproteobacteria bacterium | reverse complement strand
GTGCCGGCCGAACCGAGGCAGTGCTGCATTTTGTCGGCGTCGAGCTTGAGGATGTGCGCGACACCCGCCGCGGCGGCGAGTTTACCCGCCGTACCGGTGGTGTGAAACACCTTGTAGTGCGAACGACCCAAAAATTCGCCGACGCGCACGCCGCATTCGTAACCGGCCACTGCCGCGGCGATGAACTCGCGCCCGCTCGAACCGGCGGCCTGGGCCGCAGCGAGCACCGCCGGAAACACCACGGTGCCCGGATGCAACACCGAACTGTTGTGCAGATCATCCTGCTCGACGAAATGCGAGGCCGCGCCGTTGATCAACGCCGCAAACACCGGTGAAGTGCGTTTGCGCGAGACCAGAATTTCTGACGGACCGTCCACTGGCCCCATTTCGGCGGCAAACTGTTCCATCACCCGCGTCGGCCGCGCGTCCTTGCCGGCCAACGTCGAGGCAAACCAGTCGAGAAAAAGGTCTTCAGTACGCAGCACGACATTCTGCGGAATGTCTTCGTAACGGATCGCGCTCAAAAACTCGCAGAGTTTGCGCGTGGCAGAAGCGGTTGCGGCCTTATCGATGGTATCCACGATGTTTTATCCTTTCGCCTGGATCACCGGATTGCTCAACACACCGATCGGATCGCAAGTGATATCGCAAACGTCGCCGTGTTTCAGATCCGGAATGGTCGCCTCGTCCGTACCGAGCCATATCACGTCTCCCGGATGCAGCGTCGAATACTGCGTAATTTTGGCGATGAAGTGCTGCGCCGAAAACAGCATCTTGCCCGTATGGTAGCTGGCGGCACGTTGTCCGTTGACGTCGATAGCCACCGTGAGATCCATCGGATCGAGGCCCGTCGTGATAAACGGGCCCATCGGCTTGAAACTGTCGCAGTTCTTGGCACGCCACAGTGTGCGGTCGGCCTTCTGCCAGGTACGCTCGCTCACGTCATTACCCAAGGTATAACCGAGCACGCAGTCGAGCGCGTTGGCCTCGGTCATGTGGCGCGCGGGCTTGCCGATCACCGCCACCAGTTCGCCCTCGAACTGCACGGGGCCCGGCGAGTCGGCAGGAATCACGATATTTTCACCGGTCGCGATCAGCGCGTTGTTCGAACGGTAGCCGATGTCGGCTTTTTCCGGCGGCTTGGTTGTGGTGCCCTTGCGCTTGTTGCCCCACTCGATGTGGGCGAGATAATTGAAACCGGCGCAATAGAACACCGACGGCACGCAGGGCATCAGCGTCTTCAGCGCCGACAGCGCGTGCTTCTGCGTGGTCGCCTTCCACACATCAAACGGCGAACCGTTGAGTTCGACGACTTGGTCGCCCTCAACGAGTCCAAAAAACGTTTTACCCTGCAGTTCAAAGCGTCCGAATTTCATACAATCCCCCTAAACCGCGCCGCCCTTGTGCAGCGCGCTGATTTCTTCTGTTGAAAATCCGAGTCCGGCCAAAACATGATCGGTATGCTCGCCCACTGCCGGCACCGCATCAAAACGCGGCTCGAAATCCGGCATGGTCACCGGCGGTAACAGCGCAGGGATCGGACCAGCCGGCGTTTGCACCTGGCGCCAGCGATTGCGCGCCTTCAACTGCGGATGCTCCCAAACTTCATCGGGCGTATTGATGCGCGCGTTGGCAATACCTGCTGCATCGAGTTTTTTCACAACTTCAGCCGCCGTCATACCGGCGAAAATCTGTTCGATCAACCCAACCATTTCGGTGCGCGCCGCAGTGCGCTTGGTATTGTTATCGTAACGCGGGTCTTTCGCCAATTCGGGACGCGACAACACGCCGGCACAAAACTTCGCCCATTCGCGTTCGTTCTGGATGCCCAGCATGACAAACGCGCCGTCGCCGCATTTGAAGCGGCCGTAAGGCACGATGGTGGCGTGATCGGGGCCGCTGCGGCGCGGTGGCTTGCCGCTGAAGTGGGTGTAATACAAGGGGTGAGACATCCACTCGGCAAGTGCTTCGAACATGGTGACTTCGACGCGCGTGCCCTTGCCGGTCTTTTCGCGTTGATACAGGGCCGTGAGAATTCCGGAGTAGGCGTACATGCCGGCGCTGATATCGACGATCGAGATGCCAACCTTGGTCTGTGTTTCCGGCGTGCCTGTCACCGACAACACGCCCGCCTCGCTTTGCACTAGCAGGTCGTAGGCCTTCTTCTCCGCATAAGGGCCGGTATCGCCATAGCCCGACAAATCGCAGACGATCAGACGCGGATGCTTTTTCAACAGCGCATCGGCAGCCAGACCAAGGCGCGCCGCCGCGCCCGGCGCCAGATTCTGAATGAAGATATCGGCACTACCGATCAGCTTTGCCAGAATTTCTTTAGCCTGCGAATGTTTGACATCCAGCGTCAGACTTTCCTTCGAGCGGTTGAGCCAGACGAAATAGGCCGACTGCCCCTTTACGGTTTGATCGTAGTCGCGCGCGAAATCGCCGACGCCGGGCCGTTCGATCTTGATCACGCGCGCACCAAGGTCGGCGAGCTGGCGCGTGCAGAACGGTGCTGCCACCGCCTGCTCAAGCGCGACGACCGTGATGCCTTCAAGTGGACGCATGGGATTTCCTGTCTATACGGCCATTATATCAATGCAGATGCGCCGCGCCGCCAAAGCCGCTAACATGCTGACCCATGGAACGCGCGCAAAATAGCGCCGCCAACGGAGGAGAACAGCATGTACGTTGCAGACAGCAAACGGCTGACGCGCGCCGGCGCGCGCAAGATGATGGACAGTGCGACCCATTCGGCCGAAAAAGCCGGTGTGGCGATCGCCGTGGCCATCGCCGACAGCGGTGGCCACCTCGTGATGCTCGAACGCATGGATGGCGGGCGCTTTCATACGGTGCACTCATCGACCACCAAGGCGGTGTGCGCGGCGTCGAACAAGCGCCCCACCACCGCCAAGGGCGCCGCCGGGCAGGACCTCGATACCTCGCATGCGATCGGCCTCGCGCTGGCCGCCGGCCCCGAACGCTGGACGGCGATGGAAGGCGGCTATCCGATCATCGTTGACGGCGAATGCATCGGCGGCATCGGTGTCAGCGGCGGCGACTGGTCGTTCGACGATCGCGTGGCGCGCGAAGCCGTCGAGGCGATCGGTGCCAAATGGAAAATCGACGCCAAATAAGCACGTCGTCTGCACACCCGGAGGATTTGAATGGCATTTGAACCGGTAAGAGTCGGCTGTCTCGGCATGGGCTGGTGGTCGGACGTGCTGGCCGACGCCATGGTGAAATCGGGCAAACTGAAAATCGTTTCCTGCTTTACGCGTTCGGACGAAAAGAAACAGGCTTTCGCGAAAAAATACGGCTGCAGCAGCGCCGCCAGTTACGATGCAATGCTCGCCGACACCAGTGTCGAGGCGATCATCAACACCACGCCGAACAACGTGCATCTGGAAACCACACGCGCCGCCGCTGCTGCGAAGAAGCACGTCTTTCTCGACAAACCGATCGCCAATACCGTCGCCGACGGCAACGCCATCACCGAAGCCTGCAGCAAAGCCGGTATTGTGCTGGCACTCGGTTACCAGCGCCGCCGCGAAAGCCATTTCCGCTGGATCAAGGAGCAGATCAATGCCGGCGTCTTCGGCAAACTGGTCAACGCCGAAGCCAACATCAGCCGCGACCGTCTCGGCAAAATCGATCTCAACTCATGGCGCTATACCGCTGCCGGCATGCCCGGCGGCGTCATGCTGCAGATCGGCATTCACTACGCCGACGTGCTCGAATACCTGATGGGGCCGGTCAAGGCGGTCAACGGGCGCTTCGCCCAGCTCGTGCTGCCTGGCGACAATCCGGACGTGGCGAGCCTCATCCTCGAACACGAAAACGGTGCGCTCTCCACGCTCAATGCCAGCTACGCCTCTGCTTCCGAATATTATCTGATGAACATCTACGGCAAGGAAGCCAGCGCCTATTACGACATGCACACGGGCCTCCGCTGGCTCAAACGCGGCAGCGACCGCGCCGAACCGGTGAACTGCGCAAAGAACGACGCCATCGTCGATGAACTCGACGAATTCGCCGCTGCGGTGCGCGGCAAGGCACAGCCGGAGATGGGCGGCGCCGCGTCGACGCGTTCACTGGCGGTGCTGCTGGCCGGTATCCAGTCGGCACGCGAAGGCCGGCGCGTCGAAATCGCCGAGGTTCTTGCAACAAAGAAATAGTTTCACGCCCGGGGGAACGATCATGAGCAAACGTATCAGCCTGCTTTTTTTCGCTGCAGTCGTCGCATTTTCAGACATCGCCACCGCACAGGACGCGCCCTATCCCAAACGCGGCAACATCGAAATCACCGTACTTTTCCCCGCCGGTTCATCAGCCGATGTCACCGCGCGACTGCTCGCACAGGGAATGACAAAACAGCTCGGCGCCAACGTCATCATCGTCAACCGGCCGGGCGCCGGCGGTGCGATCGGCTACAAATACGTCGCTGCGCAAAAGCCCGACGGGTACGTGCTGGTGTGGAATTCGAATTCGATTTCAACAACATTTCACTCCGGCCAGTCCAACGTCGATTACCGCGCCTTCGAACCGGTGGCGCGCGTGCTGGCCGAATCGCCGGTGCTTGCCGTCAAAGGCGATGCCAAATGGAAAACGCTCAACGATTTCATCAACGACGCCAAGTCACAGCCGGGCAAACTCACCGTCGCCAATTCCGGCACCGGCAGTCACACGCATATTTCGGCCGCTGCGTTGTTCAAGGCCTCTGGCGTTGACATCATCGACGTGCCCTATGGCGCCGCGCAGGTGGTGCCCAGCCTGCTCGGCGGCCACGTCGATGCAATGCTGCAACTGCCCGGCGCACTGGCCGGCCATGTCAAGGGCGGCAGCATGCGCCTGCTCGCCACGCTGACCACGGCACGCGATCCGGCCCTGCCCGATGTGCCCACCGCCATCGAACAGGGCGTCAATGTCTCGCTCGAAGCGTGGCGCGGCATTGCGGCGCCGAAAGGCACGCCGCGGGCAGTCATCGCCATACTGGAAACTGCGATCCGCAAAACCGTCGAGGAACCGGAATTCATCAAGGGCAGCGAAAACCTCAACGTGCGCCCCGCCTTCGCGCCGGCCGCCGAATTCGGCGATCTGGTCGCAAAAGAAGACACGGATCTCGCGCGGCTGATGCAAATCATCGGACTCAAAAAATAACCGGAATACCGCTCCCATACCGATTCCGGCAAAACCGAAAGAATTCGTGTAGATTCGGCCACTGTCCGCGCGGCCTGCTGCGCAAGCGATTCGATCCGCTTGCCGCGAGGCGGCAGCGCTTCTCCAATCACAATCCGTTACCGCGAAAGAAATCCAATGCGAATGAACCGCGTAAAACAACTCTGGCGTGAAGGCAAACCGGCCGTCGGCGGCTGGCTGTCGATCCCCGGCTGCTTCCCCGCCGAATGCATGGCGCAGACCGGCCTCGACTGGCTGTGCATCGACATGCAGCACGGCTGCATCGATTATTCGGACGTGGTACCGATGCTGACCGCGCTGTCGACTACCGGCGTGGTGCCGATCGTGCGCGTGCCGTGGAACGAGCCGTCGATGATCATGAAGGTGCTCGATGCAGGCGCCTACGGCGTGATCGTGCCGATGGTCAGCAACCGCGCCGACGCCGAGCGCGCAGTGGCGGCCTGCCGTTATCCGCCGGCCGGCATTCGCAGCAACGGCCCCAACCGCGTGATGTTTTACGCCGGCGCCGATTATCAGAAGCACGCCAACAACGAGGTCATCTGCGCGGTCATGGTCGAAACCGCCGAAGGCATCGAAAAACTCGAAGAAATTCTCTCCACGCCCGGCATCGATGCGGTCTACATCGGCCCCACCGATCTGGCGCTCGCACTGGGACTGCCGCCGGTCATGGACAACGATGATCCCAAACACATCGCCACGGTCAACCGCATTCTCGCCGCCTGCAAACAGCACAAGGTGATTGCCGGCATCCACACCACCAGTTCGAAGTTCACCCAGCGTTATCTCGATCAGGGCTTCCAGATGGTCATGCTGGTCACCGACCGCAGCGCCATGATGGGCTACGTCAAGGCCGAGGCCGCACGCCTGACCGGCTGGAAGTCGATGCAACCGGTCGGCAATCAGAAACCGGACTATTGAACGGTTCGGGTGCTTTGCGCAACCTGAACCCCCGCGTTGCAATCGAGGAGTAATGATAACCATGCGAACCGTATTTGCACTTGCGCTGTGTCTGTGTTTTTCCACCGCTATCGCGCAGCAACCCTCGCCCGAGCAGCTGCGACAAGCCACGCAGGCGAGCCTGCGCGAATACATCGATCTGCTCTCGTTGCCGAATGATGCGGCCAACGCCGCCGATATCGTCAAGAACGTCGAATGGCTGGAAGCCGCATTCCGCAAGCGCGGCTTTACCACACAACAACTGCCGAACAACGGCAAGCCGCTGATGTACGGCGAATACCCGCGCAAGGTTGCCGGCGCAAAAACCGTCCTGTTCTACATGCATCTCGACGGCCAGCCCGTCACGGCTGAAAACTGGGCGCAGAAAAATCCCTGGACACCGGTGCTGAAGCAACGCAACGCGCAGGGCGCATGGGAAGCCACCGACATGGCGCAGCTGTTCGGTGCGACCGTCAATCCGGAATGGCGCGTGTTCGCGCGCTCGGCCTCCGACGACAAAGGTCCGATCATGATGTTCCTTGCCGCCTTCGACGCCATGAAAGCCGCCGGCATCGAACCGGCCATCAACGTCAAGGTGATCCTCGACAGCGAAGAGGAAAAAGGTTCGGTCAACATCGGCAACGTCGCCACCGCGCACCGTGAGTTGCTGCGCGCCGACGCCATCCTCATTCACGACGGCCCGCGCCACGCCAGCGAAAAGCCTACTCTCGTCTTCGGCAACCGCGGCAATACCACCGCACGCCTGACCGTCTACGGCCCGCGCAGCGAACTGCACAGCGGCCATTACGGCAACTACGCGCCGAACCCCGCGCAGCGTCTGGCCGCGCTGCTCGCCTCGATGAAAGACGACAACGGCCGCGTCACCATTCCCGGTTATTACGATCGCGTGAAACTCACCGACAACGAGCGCCGCATCCTCGCCGAGGTCGGCGACGACGAAGCGGTCATCCGCAAACGCCTCGGTATTGCGAAAGCGGAAACGGTCGGTGCCACCCTGCAGGAAGCGATCCAGTATCCCTCGCTCAATATCCGCGGCATGGCCTCCTCCGGCGTCGGTGAACGCGCCTCCAACGTGGTGCCCAGTCAGGCGCTGGCCGAATTCGATCTACGCACCACGCCCGAAGCACCGCCCGAATACCTGTTCGGCCTGATCGAACAGCATGTGCAAAGCAAGGGTTATTACCTGACCAAGGGTGCCCCGACCGAGGCGGAACGCGCCGCGCACGACCGCATCGCCTCGCTGACACTGGGGCGCGGCAGCAAAGCCGCGCGTACGCCAATGGAATCACCGCTCGGCCAGTGGGTCGATGGTGTGCTGCGCAAGACCTTCAGCGTGAACGGCGCAGATGCCTCGACCGTGCGCATCCGCATGATGGGCGGCAGTGTGCCCACCGACAAACTGGTTGAAGCGCTCGACACGCCGTTTGTGATCGTGCCACTGGTCAATGGCGACAATAACCAGCACAGCAACGACGAAAACCTGCGTCTGGGACATTACTTCGACGGCGTGCGCACCTTTATCGGATTGATCCGCACGCCGTACTAAACACAGGGGCAAAAAAAAGGCCGTTTCAGACAATGCTGAAACGGCCTTTTTTCTTTTGCACACCGCGGTCTGGTTACATCTAAACGCCCTCGACGATACGGATATCGCGCTCTGCGCCGTCACCAAGTGCGGCCAGCGCCACCTGATAACCTGCGCTGTCGTGCGCCGCCATCGCGGCCTGCACACTGTCGAACTCAAGCATCACGGTGCGTTCCTTGAGACCTGCTTCGTAGACATGCGCCGGCATGCCGCGCACCAGAAAACGTCCGCCGGCGGCCTGAATCGCCGGACCCGCGAGTTTTGCGTAAGCCGCGAGTTTGTCGGCGTTTTTGATCGCGCGGTAGCAGGCGATCCAATAGGCTTTTGCCATTTCATTTCTCCTTGTTGGGTGTATTTTCTTTGCGGGCGCGTGCTTTTGCCGCGACGCTACTTCGCGGCTTTCGAGTATTTGCCGGTCAACTGCGGCGTCTGCACGCCTTCCAGCCCCTTGTTGTGGTGCTCAAGGCGCGTATCACGCGACCAGGTGCGCTTCAGGTCGTCGCGCACGTTGATATGCAACACGCCGAGGCCTTCGCACTCCAATTCAACCTTGTCGCCATCCATGAAGGCGTTCAGACCGCGGTGATTGGTGCCGGTGGCCAGCACGTCGCCGGCTTCCAGCGTATGAATCGAACTCACCCACTCGATGCAGCGCGGGATCTTGTGCGCCATGTCGTCGCTGTTGAAGTTCTGTTTGACGACGCCGTTGACCTTCAGCGTGATCTGCAGTTTCTGCGGGTCCTTGATTTCGTCGGCAGTAACGAGGATGGGCCCCATCGGCGCAAAGGTTTCACGCGACTTCATCTGGTAGAAAGTGTTGCCGGCCGGCGGCAAGCCGCGCGCCGAACCGTCTATGAAGTTCACGTAGCCGAAGATGTATTGCATGGCGTCGGCGGCCTTGACGTTGGTAGCACGTTTGCCGATGACGAGCGCCAGTTCGGCCTCGCCCTCGAAAATCGTCGCCGGGATATCCTGCAGCACCATGGTGTCGCCGTCACCGATCACACCGCTCGGCGATTTGTGAAAAGCGTTGATCGGCGCCGGTTCGCTGCGCGTGCCGTCTTCCATGTAGTTCACGGCCATGCAGTCGATGTTGTGCGGGCGCGGCAGCGGCGAGCGCAGGCGCACCGATTTGAGCGGCACGCCGGCTTCTTTGGCCACGGCCGCCTCGAGTTTGGCACGGTAGGCGTCGAAGCGTTCGATCAGGCCGTTAATCAGATTGTGCGGGCCGGTATGCGGGATATCCCTGACCACGGCCGACACGTCCACCACGTTGTCGCCCTTGACGATACCCAGCTTGAAATCATCGAAATAACAAATCTTCACTGCATTCTCCCTGATTGATCGATCTGATCTTTTGGTTTGAAAACTGCGCTTTGCCTCACGCCACCCGCGTAAAACCATCCGGCATCGTCGCCATGAAGGATTTGCGTGCCGTAATACGGACGCACCACTTGGCCAGCGCCGGATGCGCACCGCGCCAGTCGTGCGGGTAGCGGATGTCGATGTACTGCAGGGCGACGCCCATCACCGCATCCGCCAGGCTGAATTTTTTGCCGATGAGAAACTCGCCGCCGTCATACATTTCAGCGGCCAGTTTGAGCGCGCGCGCAATGCGCGCTTCCTCACGCTGCATTTTCTCCGGCATCTGCTTGTCGGCCGGGCGGCGCGATTCGAGGATGCGCGCGATCACCGCGTCGATGATGCCGTTACCGAGCGCCTGCCAGCGCTGCGCTTCCCAGTAGCCAGCCGCGTCTTGCGGCGGCAGCGGTTTGCCGTCGAGATGGTCGAGATAATGCACAACCTGTGGCGACTCGAAGAGATAATTGCCCGGCGCCAGTTCCAGCACCGGCACTTTGCCGAGCGGATTCATCGCCGGAATCGCGCTGCCCGCAGCCCACGGGTCTTCCGCGACAAATTCGCATTTGATGTTTTTTTCGATGATCAGCACGCGCGCCTTGCGCGCGTACGGTGAAAACGGTGATCCGTAGAGTTTCATGGCCCTTCTCCTGTGGTGTTTTCTATTCGACCGAAGCGCCGGTCAGTTTGATGAGCTTGGCATATTTGTCGTAATCCGCTTTCAGGCGCGCGTCGAATTCATCGACGGTGCTGTACCAAGGATCGCTGGCCTGGCCGGCGAAGTTTTTCAGCACATCCGGCTGCTTCATGGCGCGGTTGATTTCGGCATTGAGCTTGTCGACGATGGCGCGCGGCGTACCGGCCGGCGCGAAAACGCCGACCCACGGGTCCATCTCGAAGCCAGGCAATCCGACCGAAGCAATCGGCGGCATGTCCGGCAATGCCGTCGAACGTTTGAGCGAGGCGACACCCAGTCCGCGCAAGCGGCCCGACTGCACGTGCACCAGCACCGTCGAAATCGTCGCCAGCGACGACTGTGTTTCACCCGACATCAGCGCTGTGACCTGGGGTGCGCCGCCTTTGTAGGGAACGTGCACCATCTTGAGGCCGGCCATGGCGGCAAACAGCGCCATCGACAGATGCGGCGTGCTGCCGTTGCCCGAAGACGAATAATTGATCTGGCCCGGATGCGCGCGCGCGAGCGCAATGAATTCGCGCACCGATTTCACCGGCAGCGCCGGATGCACGGTCAACAGACCCGGCTGGTTTGCCAGCAGCGATACGCCGACAAAATCCTTCAGCGTGTCGTACGGCAGTTTCTTGTACATCGACGCGTTACCGACGTGGCTGGTCGAATGCACCATGATGGTGTAACCGTCGGGCGGCGCTTTCGCCACCAGATCGGCGCCGATCGCGCCGGAGGCGCCACCGCGGTTTTCAACCACGAATTGCTGGCCGAGGGTCTCACTCAATTTCTGCATGACGATGCGGCCGATCACGTCATTGGAACCACCGGGCGGCCACGGAATCAGCACGCGCACCGGTTTCGACGGATAGGTCTGAGCATGCAGCGGCAACGCCACGGCCGGCAGCAGAAGCAGTGCGAGCATCGTCGCAAATATTTTCACGGTAGCTCCATGTCTCGGGAGGATGGGAAGAGGCGCATTATCGGCAAAAGCCGCGCCTTGTTCAAACGCAAATTCCGCGCCGCCTATTCGGCCTTGATGCCGGCCGCCTTGACGAGTTTCGTCCACTTGGCGAGATCGTCGTGGATCACCTTCGCGTATTGCTGCGGCGTGCCGCCGATCACCTCGCCGCCCTCGTCCATCAGGCGCGCACGCACCGCGGGGTTCTGCAATACCGCGAGCAGTTCCTTGTGCAAAAAGGTCACCATGCTTTTGGGCACGGCGGCCGGCAGCAATACGCCATACCACTGCATCGCTTCGTAACCGGGCAGCCCGCTTTCCGCAACGGTGGGCACTTCGGGCAGCGCGGCGGCGCGCGTGTGGCCGCTGACGCCCAGCGCGCGCAAACGCCCGGTCTTCACATGCGGCAGCGTCGGGATCAGATTGTTGAACGCCACCTGCACCTGACCGGCGATTAAATCGTAGGCGGCCGGCGCACTGCCGCGATACGGCACGTGCACCAGATTCACCCCCGCCATGTATTTGAACTGTTCCATCGCCAGATGCGACATCGCGCCGATGCCCGAAGTGGCGTAACTCAGTTTGCCCGGCCGCGCCTTCGCCAGTTGTATCAGTTCGCTGACTGTTTTCGCCTGCACCGATGGATGCACGGCGAGGATGAAAGGCACCGTGCTGACTTGCGTCACCGGCGCGAGGTCGCGTTCGACATCGTAGGGCAGCTTCTGCATCGCCGGATTGACCACCATCGAACTGCTGGTCGCCACCAGCCAGGTGTAGCCGTCCGGTGGCGCCTTCGCCACAATGTCGGCACCGATGGTGCCGCCGGCACCGGCACGGTTGTCTACCAGCACCGGCTGGCCGAAACGTTCGTTGAGTTTTTCCGACAGCGTGCGCGCCACCGTGTCGGAACCGCCGCCGGGCGCGGAACCGGTCACCACGCGGGTCGCCTTGTTCGGAAAATCCGCCGCCATTACCGGGAGCGACAGCAGCACTGCGCCGGCAACCGTCATGTTTCGCAAAACGTTATGCATCCTTGCAGACCTTCTCATGTTTCCGGATTGACCGGCTGGACCGTTACCGACGTCAGCTGCGCGTTACGACTCGAGCACGATACCGTATTTTTTTACGATGTCGTGCCAGCGCTCGATTTCACTCTTGACGAAAGTAGCGAACTCTTCCGGGCTCAGGACAAAAACATCGGCGCCGATTTCCGCATAGCGATCTTTCACCTCGGGCGAGGCCACCGCCTGGCGGATCGCCTCATTCAACTTCATGACGATCTCACGCGGTGTGCCGGCCGGTGCGAACATGCCGTACCACTGGCGCGCATTGAAACGCGGATAGCCGAGTTCCTTCATTGTCGGCAACTGCGGGAACATCGGCGTGCGTTCAAATCCCGCCACCGCGATGGCGCGCAAACGCCCCGCCTTGATAAACGGTGTCAGCACCGGCAGATCGGCAAACATCGCCTGTGCCTGCCCGCCGATCACATCGGTGACCGCCGGCCCTGCGCCTTTGTACGGAACGTGCGTGACCTTGATGCCGGCCTGGTCGCGGAAGAGTTCGAGCGCCAGATGCAGATTGCTGCCGGCACCCGATGACGCAAATACGATTTCGTTGGGCCGCGCCTTCGCAATCGCAATAAACTCCTTGAGGTTCTTCGCCGGCAGGCTGGGTGTCACTACCATCACCACCGGCGCGCCGACCACCGGCGTCACCGGTGCGAAATCGCGGATCGGGTCGTAGGGCATCTTGGCGTAGACCGCCGGATTGATGGCCATCGTGCTGGAGGTCGGCATCAGCAATGTATAACCGTCGGGCTTCGCCTTCGCCACCAGTTCGGCGCCGATCATGCCGTTCGCCCCCGCGCGGTTGTCCACCACCACCGGCTGCCCCAGCAACTCGGTGAGTTTTTTCGACAGATGGCGCGCCGTAATATCAGTCGGCCCGCCCGGCGCAAAAGGCACCACCACGCGGATCGGCATTTTCGGTGTCCATTGCGCCGCGGCGAACGGCGTCCCGCACAACGCCACTGCAACGGCAATCAATCGGAATGCAACGTTCATAACCCCTCCGTGCGCAGCACGCGCGCGAGAATTTCTTTTATTCGACTTTGAGTCCGGCGTCTTTGACGACCTTGCCCCACTTCGCCACTTCCGCCTTGACGAAATCACCCCATGCCGACGGCGTGCTGGTCTGGATTTCAACGCCCGCTGCGTTAAGCCGTTCGACGACTTCGGGCATCGCCAGCACACGCACCACATCGGCATTGAACTTGGCGACGACCGCTGGAGGCGCTTTCGCCGTCGTGAACAAACCCTGCCAGTCGAGCACCGCAAAGCCCGCCACCCCGGCCTCCGCCACCGTCGGCGTATCGGGCAGCGCCGGCGAACGCTTCGACGCACTGACGCCCAGCGCACGCAGCTTGCCGGCTTTAATGAACGGAATCGCCGAGGGCATGCTGGCAAAACTCGCCGAAATCTGGCCGCCGACCAGATCAGCCATCGCCGGACCGCCGCCCTTATACGGTACATGCACGACGTTGACCTGCGCGAGCAGCTTGAACAATTCGACCGCCATATGCGGCGCACCGCCCGTGCCGCTCGAACCGAACGACAGCTGACCGGGCTTGGCTTTCGCCAGCGCCAGGAGTTCCTTCACATCCTTTGCCGCAACCGTTGAATGCACCACCAGCACGTTGGCGATATTGGCTGTATACGTGATCGGCGCGAAATCGCGCGCGATGTCGTAGGGCATTTTGTAGAGGCCGGCGTTGATCGCAAACGGCCCGATCGTGCCAAGTACCGCGGTATAACCGTCAGGGCTGGCTTTGGCGACGAGATCGGCACCGATCATGCCGTTGGCGCCGCCGCGGTTATCGATCACCACCTGCTGCCCCCACAGCTCGGCGAGTTTCTGGCCGGCCACGCGCGCAACGAGGTCCGTGCTGCCGCCCGGTGGAAACGGCACGATCATGCGCACCGGCCGTGACGGAAAGTTTTGTGCGGACGCGGCAAATGCCAGCGAACACATGACCGCCACACCCGGCAAAATCCTGAGGACCGACATGCCAGACACCCCTTTACGATCGGTTACAATCGGAATTGATCCGGACGCGCTCCGGAGACAGCACCGGCGCCGCACGCAGCACCGCGCCGATTATAACAGCCGCCCCGTGCGGCCCGCCCTGCAGCCCCGTGGAGAAATCATGCAAGCCTGGCGCAATCCTTATGCCGTTTCGTTCGCGCAATGCGTTGCCGACTTCCAGTCGCGCAAGCAGACACCGCGAGACTTTCTCGAACGCTGCATCGACAACATCGATACGTACGAAACCCGCGTCAAGGCTTTCGTCACCCTCGATCTGAAAATGGCACGCAAGGCCGCCGATACCGCAAGCAAACGCTGGCGCGCCGGCAAACCGCTCTCGCCCATCGACGGCTGCCCCGTCGCCATCAAGGACATCATGGCTACCGCCGACCTGCCCACGCAGATGGGCAGCCCCGCCTTCAAGGGCTGGCATTCCGGACAGGACGCCGCCTGCGTGCACGCGCTGCGGCGCGGCGGCGCGGTGATTTTCAACAAGACGGTGACCACTGAATTCGCCATCGGCTTCTCGGGCCCGACTACCAACCCTTTCGATCCGAAGCGCACGCCCGGCGGTTCATCGAGCGGTACCGCTGCGTCTGTCGGCGCCGGCATGCTGCCGGTCGGCCTCGGCACGCAGACACAGGGATCGACGCTGCGGCCCGCCTCATTCTGCGGCGCCGTCGGCTTCAAACCGACCATTCACGCCTTCAATACCGCCGGCATACATCCGCTGTCTTCGACCTGCGACCACCTCGGCGTGATCGGCGCCACCATCGAGGATGTCTGGATGATCGCCTCACAGCTCTCGCTCGGCATCGGCAGCCCCGGCTACGGCTTTCTCAACGGCGCCGCCGATGTGTTGCCGGTGGCGATCAAGCCGCAAAAACTCGTCGTGCTCTACACGCGCGGCTGGAACGAAATCGACGACGATGCCAAACAGCAATTCAATCAAACGCTCAAAGCGCTGACGGCGGCCGGCGTGCAGATCGTCGGCAAAGACGATGAACCGCGCGTGCAGGCCTTCGAAGATGCGCTAGAGTACGATGTCGATGGCGCGCTCGACATCGTCGCTTACGAAATGCAATGGCCTTACCGCGATTACATCGCGCGCTTTGGCACCAAAATCGGCAAACGCATTCACGGCCTGATCAAGCGTGCCGATGCCATGCAACCGGCCGACTACACGGCCCTGCTGGAAAAACGTCAGGCGATCCGCGCGCAGGCGCGCAATCTGCTGACCGAACTTGGTGCCGACGCCTATATCACGCTGGCCTCGTCGGGCCCGGCACCGCGCGGCCTCCAGGAAAGCGGCAGCCGCACATTTCTCACGCCGGGCTCGTGGCTCGGTTTCCCGGCGTTTGCCCTGCCGCTGCTGCACAGTGCAGGCATTCCCTTCGGCATCCAACTGCTCGGCGCCGACCACCGCGACGGCAATCTCTTCGCCGTGGCGCGCTGGATCATGCACGAATTCACCTGAACCGGATGCTCATCATGAAGACCTCTGCCATCGTCGCCCTGCTCGGCCTTCTATTCGCGTGTGCCGGGTGCGCCGACCTTGCGGTCGAAGCCCCGCGCAATGCACCCTCGCTGATCGTCGTCAACGCCAAGGTCGTCACGGTCGATGATCGTTCGACGATTGCGCAGGCCTTCGCCGTGCGCGACGGCAAATTCCTCGCCGTCGGCAGCAATGAAGAAATCCGCGCGCTGGCGCGTGCCGGCACGCAGGTGATTGATGCGCAGGGCCGCACCGTGACGCCGGGCCTCAATGACGGGCATATCCACATGGTGCGCGCCGGCTTCTGGTGGAAATACGAAGCGCGCCTCGATGAAGCGCAATCGGTGGCGGACATTCTCGACATCATCAAGACACGCGCGCAGCAAACCCCGCCCGGCACTTGGATACTCACGCTCGGTGGCTGGCACCACAGCCAGATCAAGGAACGCCGCATGCCGACGCGCGCCGAACTCGATGCGATTGCCCCCAATCACCCGGTCTACGTGCAGGCACTGCGCGAAGTCGGGCAAATGAATTCAGCGGCGATGAAGCTGAGCGGCATCACCTCTGCAATGACCTTGCCGCCCGGCGTGAGCATCGGCAAGGACGCCGCCGGCCAGTTCGACGGCAGCATCCGCGGCTTCGCCGGACAAACCCTCGCCGAACGTTCCTTCCCCAAACAATCGTTCGACGACAAGGTCGAAGGCCTGCGTCTGGTCATGCGCGACTTCAACGCGGCCGGCCTCACCAGCACCGGCGAAACCTTCGGCATTGGTGTGGCCGAAGACGATTATCAAGTGCTGTTCGAAGCGTGGCGGCGGCGCCAGATGTCGCTGCGCGTCGGTTTGCACTTTCCGACCATGAACTTAGAACACGCGCAGCGCTGGCTCGAATATCCGGCGGCGGGCTTCGGCGACGACATGCTGCTGCTCAACGGTCTGGGTGAAGGCGTGTTGAATGCGATGGGCGACGGCTATCTGCCGAAACAGTTTCCGATTTCAGCCGAGGCGAAAGCCGAATTGCAGAAAATCGTCGCCAGCGGCGCGCGCAACAAGGTGAGCTTCCAGTTTCACGCCACTATCGAAACCACCATGAACGCGATGCTCGATTCACTTGAAGCCGCGCACGCACAATCGCCGATCGACAAACTGCGCGTCAACTTTCTGCACGCCGAGCAAATCACGCCGTCGATCATCGAGCGCATGAAAAAGCTCGGCATGGGCGTGCAGATGCAGAACCGCCAGTCACTCGGCAGCGAACTGATGAAAGCTAACTGGGGCGAGCGCGCCACTGACATCCCGCCGGTGAAAACCGTGGTCAACAGCGGCCTGCCCTTCGCCGGCGGCACCGATGGCACCACGTCGTCGTCTTACCGCCCGTTCATCTCGATCGGCTGGCTGGTCACTGGCAAAAACTGGCGCGGCGATCTCGTGCGCCCGACCGAACGCCTGACGCGCGAACAGGCGCTGCGCGCCTACACGCGCGGGCCGGCGTGGTTTAGCTGGGAAGAAAACCGCAAAGGTGCGATCGTGCCCGGCATGCTCGCCGACTTCATCGTGCTGGACCGCGATTACCTGACGGTGAGCGAGGACGACATCCGCTTCATCAAACCGGTGCTGACGGCAGTGGGCGGGAAAGTGGTTTAC
>JANXSE010000373.1 GCA_025356695.1 Betaproteobacteria bacterium | reverse complement strand
GGCCCTGCGATTACCCTGGTGCTCGGCGGCCACGTTGAAATGACCGTCGGCGGTCCGGCTTCGATCAGTTCGCAGGTCAACGCCGGCAAACTGCGGCCGATCGTCAGCTGGGGCGCGAAACGGCACGAGGCGTTTCCGAACGTGCCGACTTTCAAGGAACTCGGCCACGATGTTGAGTATTACATCTGGGCCGGCATGTTCGCGCCGAAAGCGACGCCGGAGGCGGTGATCAAGACGCTGCGCGAGGCGACGAAAAAAGCGGTTGAAGATACCGATTTCCGCGCCACCATGGCGCGCGTGAATTCGCCGGTGCAGTATCTGGATGCGCCGGAGTTCGCCAAATACTGGGCCGCCGATGCGAAGCGGCTCGCTGAAGTCGTCAAAGTCATCGGCAAGGTTGAGGAGCAAAAATAAGCATGAATGCATCTGTTTCGGCTGGCGCAGCACAGCGCGGCCTGCGCGGCGATCATTTCGCCGGTGCTGTGTTGATTGCGATCGCCGCTTTCGTGGCATGGGAAAACCGCGTCTATCCGCTGGGATCGCTGGCGTCGCCCGGGCCGGGCAGTGTGCCGCTGATGCTGGCGCTGATTCTCGGCGGCCTCGGCCTGCTCATCATCGCGCGCGGTGCAGGCTCGCCGCTGCTCAACAGCATCGACTGGAGCGAGAGCAAACGCGGACTGGTGTTGTTGATCGCCTGCGGTGTGGCGACCTTTGCGCTGGAACGCATCGGTTACCGCCTGACCATGATCGCGCTACTGGTGTTCATCCTCGGTGTGGTCGAGCGCAAGAAGGTGCTGCCTACCGCGCTGGTCGCACTCGGTTTCGCCTTCCTGTCTTATTTTCTGTTTGCGACCCTGCTTAAAGTGCAACTGCCGCAAAGTCCCTGGGGCATCTGATGGACGGCGTCTTCGGTAATCTGATGCTGGGTTTTTCGGTGGCCCTGCAACCCTCGGTGCTGGCCTATGCGTTTGCCGGCTGTGTGATCGGCACGCTGGTCGGTATGCTGCCCGGCCTCGGGCCGCTGGCTGGCATCAGCTTGTTGCTGCCGGCGACCTTCGGGCTCGATCCCATTATTGCCATCGTGCTGCTCGCCGGCGTTTATTACGGCGCGATGTACGGCGGCTCGACCACGTCCATCCTGATGCGCATTCCGGGCGAGGCGGCGTCAGTGATGACCTGTATCGACGGTTACGCGATGACGCAGCGCGGCCGGGCCGGCCCGGCGCTGGCGATCGCCGCCATCGGCTCCTTCGTCGCCGGCACCTTCTCGGTGGTGGCATTGATGCTGCTGGCGCCGACGCTGGCGACCTTTGCACTGCGTTTCGGCCCGCCGGAATACACGGCGCTGCTGACCATGGGCCTGCTTGTGTTGTCGTATATGAGCGGCGGCTCGATGCTGAAAACGCTGGCGATGGCCACGGCCGGACTGTTGCTCGGCATGATCGGCATCGACGCCATGAGCGGCTACACGCGTTTCAGTTACGGTCAGACCGAACTCGCCGACGGCATCGGCATCGTGCCGGTAGCGGTGGGGTTGTTCGGCCTGTCGGAAATTCTGATGACGGCGGGGCAGACGGCAACGCCGCCGGCGCAGCGGCCAACGCTGCGCCAGTTGATTCCGTCGGCGGATGAAATGCGTCTGTCGATCGGGCCGATCGTACGCGGCAGCTTCATTGGTTTTTTGATCGGCATCATTCCCGGCGCCGCGCATATCATTTCGTCGTTCGTCTCGTACGGCATCGAGCGCCGCATCTCGGCGCATCCCGAGCGCTTTGGCCAGGGCGCGATTGAAGGAGTGGCCGGCCCCGAGTCGGCGAACAATGCGGCCGCCACTGGCGCTTTCGTGCCGATGCTGGCGCTGGGCGTGCCGACCGGGCCGATCACCGCGGTGATGCTGGCCGCCATCATGGTACACGGCATCGCACCGGGCCCGATGCTGATCACCGAGCAGCCGCAGTTGTTCTGGGGGTTTGTCGCCAGCATGTATGTAGGCAACGTCGTGCTGCTGGTGCTCAACCTGCCGCTGGTCGGTTTGTTCGTGAACCTGCTGCGCATTCCGTATTCGTACCTGTATCCAGCGATCCTGTGTTTCTGCGTGCTCGGCGTGTATTCGGTCGGCAACAGCGTGATGGACGTCTGGATCATGCTGGTGATGGGCGGTATCGGTTATGTGCTGCGCAAATTCCAGTTCGATCTGGCGCCGGTGGCGCTGGGACTCGTGCTCTCGCCGATGCTCGAATTGTCGGTGCGCCAGTCGCTGGCGATGTCGGGTGGCAGCTACGGCATCTTCCTCGATCGCCCGATTGCGATCGGCATGTTCGGTGCCGCCGCGGTGCTGATCCTGCTGGCGCTGAAACCGCTCATCTTCAAGAGCAAGGACTGGCGCAGCGATGTCGGCCTCGATGAGTAAGGCCGTGCGCCGCGCCGGCGTGATTTGAATGCCGGCGTCACGCGCAGCGATGGTTTGAAGACGATGCCGGCGTCCGGTGACAGCAACAGGCCGAATGCACTGCAGACGGCGCTGGCACACCACGAGGCCGGCCGCCTGGCCGAGGCCGAAGTGCTCTACCGGCAACTGCTGGCGGCAGACGCCAACGATGCCGACGCCACGCATCTGCTCGGCGTCATTGCCCTTCAGCGCGGCGACAGTGCCGCCGCGGCGACGCTGATCGAGCGGGCCATTGCGCTGAATCCGTCGCATGCGGTTTACCACAACAATCTCGGCGAGGCCTACCGCGAACTCGATCGAGCGGGAGATGCCGCCACGGCGTACCAGCGCGCGATTGCTCTCAATGCGCAATACGCGGAGGCCTGGAACAACCTCGGCAATGCGCTCAAAGCGCTCGGTCGTCACGACGAGGCCGAGCGCAGCTACCGTCGCGCACTCGAATTGAACCCCGCCCTGGCGCGTGCCAGCGTCAACCTCGCACTGCTGCAATTGCTGCGCGGCGATTTTGCCGGCGGGTTAGCGTGTTACGAAGACCGCTACGCCGGTGCGGACGCGTTGCAAATCGGCAAGGCCCGCGCCATGCTGGTGCGATTCAGCGATACGCCGCGCTGGCAGGGCGAAGCGCTGGACGGGAAAACGCTGCTGGTGTGGACGGAGCAGGGGTTCGGCGACAGCCTGATGATGGCGCGCTATCTGCCGTTACTGAAGGCGCGCGGCGTGGCCGAGTTGATGGTGTGTTGCGAAGCGCCGCTGGCGCGCCTCATGCAAGCGATGCCGGCGGTCGATGACGTGCTGGTGCATGACG
>JANXSE010000350.1 GCA_025356695.1 Betaproteobacteria bacterium | reverse complement strand
TACACAAAACGTGCCGCCGGGGTGCAAGTCCCGCTTTGTGGCTTTGCATGACGTGCGCGCCGCGCCAAGGCATTTCGCCGCAGGCGGCGGCTTCACCTATAATGCAGCAATGAATGCATCGTTCAAAACCGTCGGCCTGATCGGCAAATACAAGAGTCCCGAAATCGCGGGGCCGCTGCTCAAGCTCGGCGATTTTCTGGAAGAGCGGGGCGTCAAGGTCATTATCGACGGGCTCACCGCGCAGCATATCGGCGACAACCGGTATCCGGTGCACACGCTCGAAGAGATCGGTCGCGACGCCGAACTGGCGATCGTGCTCGGCGGGGATGGCACCATGCTCAACATCGCGCGCGTGCTGGCGCCGTTCGACGTTGCGCTGGTCGGTATCAATCAGGGGCGTCTTGGTTTTCTTACCGACATATCCATTGAAACGATGCGTGAAACCATCGGCGCCATCCTCGACGGCGATTGTGTTACCGAGGAGCGCATGCTGGTGGAGGCCGAGGTCATCAGCGGCGGCAAAAAAGCGTTCGGCGTGCTGGCCTTCAACGATGTCGTGCTGTCGAAGGGCCTTAAAGGCAGCATGATCGAATTCGAAGTGAAGATCGACGGGCGGTTTCTCTACGCCCTGCGCGGCGACGGCCTGATCGTGGCGACGCCGACCGGTTCGACGGCATACGCGCTGTCTTCGGGCGGGCCGATCATACATCCGTCGCTGGCCGCGATGGCGCTGGTGCCGATCTGTCCGCACACGTTTTCCAGCCGGCCGATCGTGATCGGTGATAAAAGCTCCGTCGAGATCACCATCCGCAGCGCGGCGGATGCGCGCGCGCATTTTGACAGCCACTCGCATTTCGACCTCAGCAATGGCGACCGCATCATTGTCCGCCGTTACGAACATACGATCCGCCTGTTGCATCCCGCAGGGCATGATTACTACAGCATGCTGCGCGAGAAACTGCACTGGACGGAATTCTATTAACGCGCGTGCAGCATCGCATCGTGCGAGCCGACACAACCATGTTGCGCAGCCTTAACATCCGCGATTTTGTCATTGTCGACCGCATCGAACTGGAGTTCGCGGCCGGTTTCACGGCGTTGACCGGCGAAACCGGTGCGGGCAAATCCATCCTGATCGATGCGCTGGCGCTGGCGCTGGGGGAGCGCGCCGATGCGACGGTGGTCCGTCCAGGCGCCGAACGTGCCGAGATTGCGGCGGAGTTCGAACTCGCTGCGAAGTCACCGTTAAAACGCTGGCTGGCCGACAACGATCTCACCGGTGACGACAACAGCTGTCTGATGCGGCGCGTGATCGAAGCCGGAGGACGCTCACGAGCCTTCATCAACGGGCGCGCCGCCACGCAGG
Organism: Betaproteobacteria bacterium; assembly: GCA_025356695.1. Next base: position 1,568 of record JANXSE010000350.1, on the reverse strand, counting down.
CCCAGCTGCGCGAAGCCGGCGAGCAGTTGATCGACATACACGGACAGCACGAGCACCAGTCGCTGATGCGGGCGGCGGCGCAACGGCAGTTGCTCGATGCCTATGGCGGTCTTGATGACCTGGTCGGCGCGGTGGCGTTGGCATGGCGCGGCTGGCAGGAGTTGCGCGCGCATCTGCGCACGCTTGAAACCGATGCCGCGGCGATTGCCGCGGAGCGCGAACAACTGGAATGGCAGTTGCGCGAAATGGATGCACTGAATCTGGGTGTCGAGGAATGGCAGGAATTGCAGAGCGAGCATGGCCGCCTCGCGCATGGGCAAAGCCTGATCGAAGGTGCGCAATTTGCGCTCGACATGCTTTCCGAGAGCGACCAGTCGAGCCTCGCGCAGATTGCGCAGGTGTCGTCGCGGCTCGACCATCTGCTTGAATACGACGGTCGTCTGAAAGAGATCGCGGACGTTCTGGCCGCCGCGCAGGCGCAGACGCAGGAGGCGGTTTACATGCTGCGCGATTACCAGCAGCGGCTGGACATCGATCCGCAGCGGTTCCGCCAGGTCGATCAACGTCTGGATGCGGTGCATGCCTGCGCGCGCAAATATCGCGTGACACCGGAAACGCTGCCTGACGCGCAGGCAAAGGCGCGCGTGCGCCTTGCCGAACTTGACGCCGGCAGTGACATTGAAGCGGTGCGCGCGCGCGCCGAAGCGGTACAGGCCGCCTATCGCGCAGAGGCGGTAAAACTCGGCGCCGGGCGCAAAAAGGCAGCGAAAAAATTGTCCGTGCGCGTGACCGAGGCGATGCAGACGTTGGCGATGGCCGGCGGCGTTTTCGAGATTGCACTGAATCCGCTGGAAGAGGATGGCGCGCAGGGGCTGGAGCAGATTGAATTTCTGGTGTCGGCGCACAAGGGCGTGGCGCCGCGGCCGCTGTCAAAAGTTGCGTCGGGCGGTGAGCTGTCGCGTATCAGTCTTGCGTTGCAGACGGCGTCAAGCGAGGTGGCCGCCGTGCCAACGCTGATTTTCGACGAGGTCGATGCGGGTATTGGCGGGCGCGTGGCTGAAATCGTCGGCCGCATGCTGAAGCAGCTCGGCACGCAACATCAGGTCATGTGCGTGACCCACCTGCCGCAGGTCGCGGCGGCGGCCGATCAGCAGTGGCAGGTCAGCAAATCGAACGCGGGCAGCAAGGTCATCAGCTGTGTCACGGTGCTCGACACAGCAGCGCGTGTCGAGGAGATTGCCCGCATGCTGGGTGGCGTCAAAATCACGGAAACGACGCGCAAACACGCCGCCGAGATGCTGGGCGGCAAGGATTGACCCAATCGCGCCGGGGCGCAGCGCCGTCTAGCGTTTGTTCAGGTTAGGGCAGTTTTTTTTGCTGCAGTCGACGTACAAATGCAGCGAATGCTCGCGGATCTCGAAGCCGCGTTCAAGTGCGATGGCGGTCTGGCGTTTTTCGATCGCTTCGTCGAAAAATTCTTCGACGCGTCCGCATTGCAGGCAGACCAGGTGGTCGTGGTGTCCGCCCTGATTGAGTTCGAACACCGCCTTGTCCGACTCGAAATGATG
>JANXSE010000001.1 GCA_025356695.1 Betaproteobacteria bacterium | reverse complement strand
GCCGGCACCGCACTCTCGCTCAACGCTTACCGGCCGGAGGAAAAGGACAAGGTGCAGGGCGCGATCAATTTCTGCATCTTCCTGATGATGATGGCCTCGTCGCTTTCTTCGGGCGCGCTGGTGACGACGCAGGGCTGGCGCCTGCTCAACCACATCTCGCTCGTGCCGGTGGCATTCACCGGCGTGATCGTGACGTGGTATGTTTTACGCGGGCGCGGGCGCGGCGCGCCGGCTTGAGCGCCCGCGCCCCGGATGTGCCGGTATTGATTGCGGCATTTCAGGCCGATATTACGAGGTGGAACCGTGAAAACCGTGACGCTTGAAGTGCGTAAACCCGCGGATGCGATGGCTGACTTTTCGCGCGCGTGGAAGAGTGGCAAAGCGCAGAAGTTAGCACGTATTGGTTTTGCGACGCCGGAAATATTGTGGAAAGTGCTCACCGCAAAACGCTGGGAGCTGCTCAAGGCTCTGTGCGGAGCGGGGCCGGTTTCCATACGCGAAGCCGCGCGCCTGGTCGGCCGCGACGTGAAAGCGGTGCATGGAGATATCACTGCGCTGCTTGCGGCCGGTGTGCTCAGCCGGACGGAAACCGGCGTCGAGTTTCCGTTCGATGCCGTTAAGGTGGAGTTCCTGTTGCAGGCCGCCTGACGCGGTTACTCTTCGTCGTCGTTTTCATCGAGCAGCGCCGCGATTTTGTGATGCGCCCAGAACGCCAGCGCGGCGATTACGATGACGATCGGCGGCCAGTAGTCTTTCAGCAATGCGATGATTTGAGCGGCCACGTAGTTTATTGATTCGTCATTGCGTGCGACGCGCCGCGTTCCCGGTCCGGCCGTTTTTGCGATTGAGTTCACGGATGATGCCGACAAAAATCGGCACGGCCGGCGGACATTGCCCGAGTTCCGGATAGGCGATGGTGATGTGTTGCTTCAGTTCCGGGGCGCGTATGCGAATGGCTTTTAACGAGCCGGCTTCGACTTCGCGGCGAATGGCGAGCCGGGAAAGAAAGCCTGCACCAAAGCCCTGCAGCACCGCTTCTTTCAATGCTTCCACTCCCACGGTCTGGAACACCATCTTGAGTTGAATGCCGGCTTTCGCTGCGGCGCGCTGAACCAGCGCTTGCGTGGCCGACGTTGTTTCGCGGCCGACGATGCTGAGCCCGTCGAGATCGGCGGGTGACACTTCTTTTCTGCGCGCGAGCGGGTGGCCGGGCGTGACGGCCAGCACGGTTTCGTCCTCCAGAAGATTTTGCACCACGAAATTCGGTGCAAAGCCTGCGGTCATGGTCGCGGGTGAACCGCGCACCAAAGCAACATCACCGAGGCCGCGCTCGAGTGCGCGCATGGCTTCTTCGGCGTTGTGCCGCGTGACGCGAATCTCGACTGCCGGATAACGCGCATGAAACTCGGCGAGCGCGGAGGGCAGCATATAGACCGCGACCGAGGTGCTGGCGAGTACGTTGAGCTTGCCGGTTTCCAGGCCGCGCATGCGGGTGACGGCCTGCTGTGCGCCTTCGAGCGCGCGCATGCACGATTCCGCATAGGCCAGCAGTTCATTGCCCGTGCTCGTCAGGGTGACGCCATGCCGGTGGCGCGAGATGACCGGTGCGCCGGCTGCATCGGCCAGCATTTTCAATTGTGCAGAGAGCGCGGGCTGGGTTCTGCCCAGCGCGTTGCCGGCGGCGGTCAGGCTGCCGCTACGCGCAACCCAGGCGAGGGCGGCAAGCTGGTTGTGGGTGAGTTTCATGCGCAGATTGATGAAGAAATCGAGCCGCGATTATATAAGGTTTACTTGGGGGAAATGCGAAAACTCGTTATTTGACTTGGGTCTCGACGGTTTCTAACATCGTCCGCACTCCACTCAACGAGGTCTGACATGAAGATCACCAGCGTCGAATGCCACATGGTCACCATTCCGTACAAGAACCCCTATCGGATGGCGCCGGGCGAAACCAAACACAAGAAGCAAATCATCATCGTGATGGGCACCGATGAAGGCATTACCGGCATCGGCGAAGCCGGCGTGACGCTGGTTGAACGCGGTGGCGAAACGCAGGAAGCGATTTACATCACGCTGAAGAAATATTTCGCGCCGATCGTTATCGGCATGGACCCGTTCGAAATCGGCAAGATCATCGACAAGCTCGAAGGGTTCAATCAGGGCCGCACCGGATTTCTCTGTGCGAAGGCGGCGATTGATCAGGCGGCTTATGACATCGTCGGCAAGGCAACCAAGCAACCGATCGCCAAATTGCTGGGCGGCATTTACCGCACCAATTTCAAAGTCAGCCGCAGCCTCGGCGTGAAGCCGCCGAAAGAAATGGCCGAAGATGCGCTGCGCCTGAAAGCGCTCGGTTACGCCATGCTGACGGTGAAGGCCGGCTTCGGCGACCCCAGAGAAGATATCGACCGCGTGGCCGCAGTGCGTGATGCGGTGGGCGCCGATTATCCGATCGAGGTGGATGTGAATGGCGCGTACACCGTTGAGGTTGCCATCCCGACTTTGAGAAAAATGGAACGCTACGGCATCGAAGCCGTCGAGCAGCCCGTGGCATGGTGGGATCTCAAGGGCATGCGCGATGTGCGCATGGCGCTTGACACGCCGATCACGGCAGACGAAAGCGCATGGACGCCGTACGACGTCATGAATATTGCCAAAGAAGGTGCGGCCGATACCATTTGTTTGAAGCCCATCAAGAACGGCGGCCTGTTCCTCTCGCGCCGCATGGCCGAAATCGCCGATGCGGCGGGCATGGGCGTGCTGGTCGGCAGCAAGCATCCGCTGAGTCCCGGCACATCGGCGCTGATGCATCTGGTGGCCGCCATTCCCGCGATGCACGCGATCATGGGCTATGGTTCTCCGCTCGAGCGCCTGGTTGATGATATCTGCGTCAAGCCTATCGAAATGAACGCCGATGGCACGGTTGATTTGCCGACGGGCCCCGGACTCGGCGTCGAGCTCTCGATGGAGAAACTCAAGAAGTATCGCGAAGAACTGGTCATATGAAATTGCGTCGGCAGGGTGCGGCGTGGGTGATCGCGTTATTCGCGGCGGTTCCGGTGTGCGGAACGCATGCGCATGCGCAGGCCTACCCAACCAAGCCGGTGCGACTCATCGTCGGATTTGCGCCGGGCGGTACGGCGGACATCGTGGCGCGCATTGTCGGCCCGAAGCTCTCGGAAGCGTGGGGCAAGTCGGTCATTGTCGATAATCGACCGGGGGCCGGTTCCACGCTGGGCGCCGAGCTCGCGGCAAAGTCATCGCCGGACGGGCACACGCTGCTTTTCGTTTCAAGCAGCTACGCGGCCAGTGCCGGGCTGTATAAAAATCTTGCATACGATCCGGTCAAATCGTTTATTGCGGTCAGCCTGGTGGCGACCACACCGCAGGTGATGCTGGCGAATCCTGCGGTGCCCGCAAAAACATTAAGCGATGTGTTGGCACTGGCGAAAGCTAGCCCGGGCAAATTCAACTACGGTTCGGCCGGCGAGGGCAGCACTACCCATCTCGCCGGTGAACTGCTCGGCAGCATGACGGGTATCAAGATGATCCACGTGCCCTACAAGGGCGGCGCGCCGGCGCTGGTCGATACCGTCGCCGGCAGCATTCAGTACATGTTTTTTACGATTCCCGGGGCGCTGACCTACATTAAATCCAACCGCGTGCGGGCGATCGGCGTGACATCGTTGAAACGCCATGCGGACTTGCCCGACGTGCAAACGTTTGCGGAAACTGTGCCCGGCTATGAGGCCACCAACTGGTATGCGATGCTTGCGCCGACCGGCGTTCCGGATTTCGTGATCAAAAAAATTCACAGCGGCATCGTTGACGTTCTCAAAGAACCGTCCGTCGCCAAATCCATTGTAAGTGCTGGCGCAGATCCGCAAGGCGGCTCGCCGGAGGAGATGGCCGGGTACCTGAATTCCGAAATCGCAAAGTGGACCAAGGTCATTAAGGAAGCGAATCTGGTCGTCAAGTAAGGTGATTTTATTTAAACGCCTTCCCCGCGCTTGCAATGCACGCAGAAGCGAGCCGAAATTAAGTCTTGTCAGAGTGCCCCGCTTCAACCTCTAGCTATGGGTCGCTATCGGGGTCAGCATCGCTAACTTGGTTATCTTCCGATTTTCCTGATAATCCGGCTATTGATGCTGAACGCTGTGAATGGGGCGCCTCCCAATCGATAGATCACCGTTTTGGCATGGCAATGCCTGCGCGGATGCCATGGGCAACGCCTGGAAAATCGTGCATTGCTGCCATTAAAAATGATCCTGATATCAAGCGTTTCGAGGCGACGTTAGCCCGAATGGACTATTGACCGGCATATTCGTCATGGATAAAGTCCACGACAGATTGCGGATGGTTCGAAAAACAATTGCACGCAGCCTGCACGGGCAATATCAAACCCGTCACTCAATTAGGAGCAATTTGATGGTCAAAAGCCTTGTTAAATGCGTGATTGCCGGTTTCATTGCGGCGCTGATGTTCTAAACGAACGCGATGGCGCAAGTCAGTTTGTCCGTAGGCGCAGGCAGTGCGGTCGCTGTTGTTCAGGGCACGGCAACCTTCGAAAATATCAGCTCGTTGACTGTCCGGCCGTACTTTGAAGGCGGCATGGCGTTTGATAGCGTAAATCTTACGAACAACAATAACGGCTGTGGTTTTGCGGGATGCAGTTTCGCATTTCCTTTTTCCGGGAATTATATGTATGGCGTCGATTTTAGCGGCCCAAATGGGTACTTTGATATCGCAGCCACGTCTGGAAATTTTTTGGGCCTTGAGTTCATGATTGGCTCCGGATTTGGAAATCACAATCAGGATGTGACCTGGAGTGCTTACCTCGGGGGCGTACTCGTAGGATCGGGTGAGTCGACGCTGCAAAGTGGCACCATTGTCGGGTTCAGTGGCGGCGCGTTCGATGAGTTAAGATACACGGACAATGAGGCTGGAATTTCAGCCCCCGCGCTGGACAATGTGAATGCCCAATTCACGACTGCAGTGCCCGAACCCGAAACCTATGCGCTCATGCTTGCGGGCCTTGGCCTCCTGGGTTTTGTTACCCGTCGCAGAAGGCAGAACGTTGCTTAGTCCAATTGTTTCGCAGCAGTGACGACGATCCCGCTTAGGCGGGATTTTTGTTTTTTGTAAGTACTAAATTTTCTGTAATTCTCTGCGACAAATTGCCAGGGCGTTCAGCCCAACGGCGCCAATCGACAGCAAATTATTTGCCGGTCGCGCGGAGCAGATTACCGATGTCATCGGCGCGTGCAAGATGCGTTTGATTGGCACGTTATGGTCGAGATTTTGCGTGCCGGCGCTGACGTAAGGGTTAGACCACGAATCTTGCGCTCATGCCTCATGGTGTTCCTTCCGCAAGGTGCGCCACGAACATCGCCTTCTTCGCGCCGACTCAGGCTTAAATTCCCCAACCCGCTAAAATCGGGCCATGAGCAATTTCCTCTCGGCCCTCCGCAACAACCGCGCCTTCAAGACCCTGCACTATCGCGACTTTCGCACGGTGTCGGTGTGCCAGATTTTCGGCAACCTTGGCTTCTGGATGGACGAGCTGAGCCGCGGCTGGCTGATTTATCAGATTACCGATTCGATGGTGCAGCTTGGCTTGGCGCGCGGCATCCAGTTTGTGCCGCTGCTGCTGTTCGCGCCGTTTGCCGGCACCTTCGCCGACCGCCATTCGCGCCGCTCGCTGCTGCTGTTTGCGCAGGGCATGAGTGCGC
>JANXSE010000289.1 GCA_025356695.1 Betaproteobacteria bacterium | reverse complement strand
CGCTTCGACAAACACAAGGCCGGCGTTCGCGCGGCGAAATTCGTCACGCTCTACGGCGAGCGCCTGCTGCCTGAGCTTTATCAGTTTTACAACCCCATGCCCTACGACGCTGCGCGCGACATGGAGGTTGAACTGGGGATTGCACTGCGCGAAAAAGGATACGGGGTGTGGCAGGCTTAGAGAAATCTCGCCGTGCGGCCTGCGCTGGGCGATAATCGCTGGCGTTCACCCTCACCCCTGCCCTCTCCCGTCAAGGGAGAGGAGAAACTCAAAAACTTCCGGCCATATTAAATGGATTAAGCCGATGAAAAATGTACTCCATGTAACTGCAGCGCTACTCGCTGCCGCCGCGTTTTCCACCTTCGCACACGCCCAAACCTGGCCCGCCAAAACCGTGCGCGTCGTCACGCCATGGCCGGCCGGCGGGCTGACCGACATCGCCGGCCGCATCGTCTTCCAGAAAATTTCCGAGAACATGGGCCAGCAGTTCGTCATCGACAACCGCGGCGGCGCCACCGGTACCATCGGCGCCGAGATCGTCGCGCGCGCGCCGGCCGACGGCTACACGCTGATGGTCAATTCGATGACGCATCTGGGCAACCCCTACATCTACAAGAAACTGGCCTACGACACGATCGGCGACTTCGCGCCCGTCGGCATCATGGTGGCGCAGACGGGGCTGCTCGTCACGCATCCCTCGCTGCCGGTGAAAACGGTGAAGGAACTCGTTGCGCTGGCGCGCGCGAAACCCGGTGAGATCCTGTATTCGTCAACGGGCAGCGGCGGCTTCGCCGACCTCTCCATCGTGCTGCTCACCTCGATGACCAACACGAAGATGACGCAAGTGAATTACAAGGGCGGCGGCCCGGCGGCCACCGCGCTGCTGGCCGGCGAAACGCAGGTATTGGTGAGCAGCCCGGCGGCCGCCACGCAGCAACTCGCCGCAAAACGCATCCGGTTGCTCGGCGTCACCTCGGACACGCGGCTCGCGGCGTTTCCCGATGCGCCGACCATTGCCGAAGCCGGCGTGCCCGGTTACGAATATCGCGGCTGGGTCGGCGTCTTCGCCCCCGCCGGCACGCCGAAAGCCATCATCGACCGGCTCAATGGTGAAATCAAAAAAGCGATCGACAGCCCGGATCTGAAGAAGCGCCTTGAAGACTTCGAGCCGTGGACAATGACAACCGCCGAAATGGCGGCGCGCATCAAACGCGATTACGAAAAGTACGGCCAGCTGATGAAAATCGTCGGCAGCAAACTGGATTAAACCGTCACGTGAAGAAAAACGCGACCTGTGGGCGGATCCCCGGAATACGCTTCGCTCCTTCCGGGCTACAGACTGCCATGACGACACCGCTTCGCATTGCGGCCACGCTGTTGGCATGCGCCTTCGTTGCGTCGCCCGTGTTCGCACAACAAACCGACGCGTATCCTGCGCATCCAATCCGCTTCATCGTGCCTTTCCCGGCCGGCGGCGCCACCGACATCATCAGCCGTCTGATCGGCGAACGGCTCGGCGCGCAACTCGGGCAAACAGTCGTCATGGACAACCGCCCGGGCGCGACCGGCAACATCGGCCTCGACCTGCTGGCAAAAGCGCCACCCGACGGTTACACGATTTCACTCGCCTCGTCGGGCGTGGCCATCAGCGCGACGCTGCTGCCCAACCTGCCGTTTGATCCGGTGCGTGACTTCGCGCACCTCACACTCGCCGCCGTGGTGCCCAACCTTTATGTCTCGCCACCGTCACTGCCGGCTTCCACGTTGAAGGAATTCGTCGCGCTGGTGAAACAGAAACCCGGCGGCTACAACTACGCCTCGGGCGGCATCGGCGCCACCAACCACGTCGCGGTCGAACTCTTCAACCTCGTCGCTGGCGTCAAGCTCGTGCACATTCCGTACAAGGGTTCAGTACAGGCGATGAGCGATGTGATGTCGGGACAGACGCACCTGATGCTGATCGGCCCGCCGGCGGCCGAGCAGCATGTGAAGAGTGGCCGCCTGCGCGCGCTCGCCGTTGCTTTTTACAAACGCATCGCCACGCTGCCCGAGGTGCTGACCACCGCCGAAGCGGGCATCAAAGGCATCGAGGCCGCGAACTGGTACGGCACTGTGGCGCCGGCAAAAACGACGCCGGCGATCGTTGCGCGCCTGAACCGCGAAATGACCGCGGCCCTCGGCGGTGACGATATGAAAAAACAGTTCGCCGCGCTCGGCGCCGAGACGCAACCGATGAGCGCAGCCGAGTTCACCGCGTTCATGCGCGATGAAGTCGGCAAGTGGGGCAAGGTCGTGCGCGCGGCCAATATCAAGCCGGAGTAAACTCCAGACTTCCGCGATCCGACCCGCCCCGACTTATGCACACCATGAAGCGCTTCAGTCATATTTTTTTCGCGGCATCCATCATTGCGTCTCTGCTCGCGGGCGGCGGCGCGCACGCGGCCGAAAGTTCGCAGATCAGCGTCGGCATCAACAAAAAAATGGATGCGACGCTCTACAAACCGGCCGGTACCGGCCCCTTTCCCGGCGTGGTGATACTGCACACCAGCGGCGGCCTGCAATCCGCTGACCTCGAATACGCAGAAAAACTGGCCGACGAGGGTTACGTCTGCCTGGTGCCGGATTTTTTCAAGGCCTACGGCCTGCACGCGAACACCCGGCAGCAGACATTCACGACCTACGCCAAACCGATTTACGAAGACCTCGCCAACGCCGTCGATGTCTTAAGAAAAACCGCCGGTGTGCGCGCCGACGCAACGGGTGCGGTCGGTTTTTCCAACGGCGGTTACTGGGCACTGCTGCTGGCCGCGCGCAAACAGGTGCAGGCCGGTGTGAGTTATTACGGCGCCATCAACGGCGCGGGCTCCGACAACACGCTGGAAGCGATGCGCAGCGCCTTCAATGCAAACAGCTCGCCGGTGCTGGTACTGCACGGCACACAGGACGCCACTGTGAGAATCCGTTTCGCCGAAATGCTGGTTGAACTGCTGCGCGATGCGAAGGCGCCCTACGAAGCGCAGATCTACGCGTCCGCCGGGCACAGCTTCGAACGCGGTGGCGGCAACGCCGAAGCCACCGTCGACGGCTGGATGCGCACGCTGCGTTTTTTCGAACGCACGCTGAAAAAACCAGCGGTGCCGCAATAAACGGCACGGGCGCCCTCTGGCAGCCCGCGCCATTCAGCAAGTCCGGCTACATCGCGAGAACGCGGAACAACGCCTTCTCGCCGTCGCGCAACGTGCAGATCGATGTCTTCGCCATGCTGACCGCAGGTGCTGCGCCGTTGACGATTTTGAATTCGTAGGTGCAGCCGCCCTCGGGCGCTCCCCACCGGGTGGCGGTGCCCTCCATCAGATTAATCACCTGCGGATCGCGCGGCGGCCTGCCGTTCGGATAACCGGCAAACGTCATCCATACCGCGCGCACCGCCTTCAGGCCGTCGAGCTTGATCTCGAACGTATTGTCGGCGGGCAGCGTCACTTCAACGGCACCATCGTAAAACACCGGCGCCGGCGCCACCTTCACGCGTTGCGCATAAGTATTGCCGGCGAGCAGCGTCGCCGCAAACATCGAACATGCAATGATTTTTCCGGGCTTCATGTGCATTCTCCTCCTTGAGTAAACAAGCGGTGATGCTCGCACCGCGGTCCGGCCGTGCCGTTGATCCGTATCAATCCACATCGATTCCGCCATCGGTCGCCGGCCGCGATGGCATAATGATAGCGTGCATTGCGCCGCAGAGCGAAAGCATCCCCTGACCGGAGGAGCCATGAAGCGCACAATTTTTGTTGTTGCCGCATTGTTCATCGTTGCGATCTGCGGTGTCTCGCGTGCCGCCGAAACCTTTCCGTCGAAACCGATCCGTTACATCGTGCCCTTCCCGCCCGGCGGCATCAGCGACATGATGGCGCGCATCGTTGCGCAGCAAACCTCGACCACGTTCAAACAATCGGTCGTCGTCGACAACCGCCCCGGCGGCAACGCGATGATCGGCGCGATGATCGCCGCCAGATCCCCCGCCGACGGTTACACCTGGCTGTCGATCACCATCACGCACGCCATCAACGTCACGCTGTTTCCGGATTCGCCGTACAACCTGCTGAAAGATTTCCAGGCGGTGTCGGTGCTGGCCTCGCTGCCGCTGGTGGTGGTGGTCAATCCGAGCCTGCCGGTGAAATCGTTGCCGGAACTCACCGCACTGGGCAAAACGCGCATGCTGAACGGCGGATCGAGCGGTAACGGCACGCCGCAACATCTCGCCTTTGAACTCTACCGCCAGCTCGCCGGCATCAAGGGCCAGCACATTCCGTTCAAGGGCGGCGCGCCCTCGGTCATCAGCCTGCTCGGCGGCGAAATAGACATGCTCATCACCGGCGTGCCGGAAACCATCATGCACATCCGCTCCGGCAAACTGCGCGCACTCGCCATCGCCAGCCCGTCGCGGCATGCGCTGATTCCGGATATTCCAACAACTGCGGAAGCGGGATTGCCGGCGCAGACCATCACGAGCTGGACCGCGCTGCTGGTGCCGGCCGGCATTCCGCGACCGGTGCTCAACGCCATCAACAAGGCGGTGGTCGATGCCTTGAAACAACCGGAGATGACGCAGAAAATCCGCGATCAGGCCTTCGAAGTCGTGGCTGATGCGCCGGATGCCGCGCAGGCCTTCATCGCCAGCGAAGCCGAGCGCTGGGGTAAGCTCGTGCGCGAAGCCAATCTGAAACCCGATTAGGAATCACCAATGAAAGCAATCTGGTACACGCGCCAGGGCGCGGCGCACGACGTATTGCAATTCGGCGAACAATCCGAGCCGCATGCCGCTGCCGGTGAAGTGCGAATCAAACTCCATGCCTCGAGCGTCAACCCCGCCGACATCTACCGCCGTGCGGGGCCGAATTTTCAAATGGACGGCCCGCTGATCATTCCGAACAGCGACGGCTCCGGCATCGTCGATGAGGCCGGCCGCGGCGCCGATCGCGCGCTGATCGGCAAACGCGTCTGGCTCTACAATGGACAAAGAAACGGCCGCGTCTTCGGCACCGCCGCCGAATACATCACCATCAGCGACGACCTCGTGCGCGAACTACCACGCAATGCCAGTTTCGCGGAAGGCGCCTGCCTCGGCATTCCGGCGATGACGGCGCACGTTGCAGTCAGTCGTGGCGGCGACATCAAGGGCCGCAATGTCTTCATCAGCGGCGGCGGCGGCGCTGTCGGCCACTACGCGGTGCAATGGGCGAAGCGTTTCGGCGCGCGCGTCATTACTACCGTGAGCTCCGCTGACAAAGCCGCACACACCAAAGCCGCGGGCGCCGACGTGACGGTGAATTACAAAACCGACGACGTCGCCACCGCAATTCGTACATTCACCCTCGGGAAAGGGTTGGCGCACGTCGTCGATCTCGATTTTGGCGCAAACGTCGGCCTGCTGGTGCCGCTAATGGCGGCCGGCGGCACCATGGCCTACTTCGCCACCAAGGGCAATCTGACGCCGGTGTTCCCAGCCGACGATTTCATGCGGCGCAATCTCACGCTATCAGGAATTGTCTTGAACGGCGTGCCGCTGGCGCAACGCCACCGTGCGCAGGACGACATCACGCAATGGCTGCGCGAAGGCGGCATGCAACACACGATTTCGTCGGTGTACCCGCTCGCCAAGACCGCAGATGCGCACGATACGGTGCAGGCGGGCACGAAGCGCGGCACGGTCGTGGTTGATCTCACGTTGTAGCGCGATACGAAAAAAATCACGACGACGCAGGATGGGTGGAGCGAAGCGATACCAACGCTGCACAAATCGCAAAGCGCTTTTAGCACACGTCCCCTTGCGAGCCGCCGAGCAGTACAGACACATCGGGGGAAGTCGGCGAGGCCTGTCTGAGCCCTTATCACAACGTGACAAGGGCGAGTTCCGCAGCCGCCCGATGGGTCGAGCAGCGGAGGGGAGCCCGAAGGGCCGGCGAACCAGGGGCCGCTTCTTTTGGTTACTTTTCTTGGCGGTTCAAGAAAAGTAACCAGCCGCCGGGCTGCCCCCGGCGAAGTTGAAGCACCGCGTATCGAATAATCCGCACAGCACCCAACTTTAAATGTCCAGCCGCGTGCGCGGTGCGCACCCTACCCCGCCCAGATCACGCTTTCTGTGCGCTGATCTTCCCCGAAATATCCGCAAAATGCTCACCACCCGACAGCCCATCCACTGCACCATCGGCAAACCACGACGCGGCGGCACGAATCAACAAATGCCGGCTGCGCTCGAACTGCATGAAGTGCGTGGACTGCGCGACCTTGATGAACATGCGCTGCGGCGCGGCCAGCGCGTGCCAGGCCTCGATGCGTTTGGCGTAGCTGTCGAATTCGCCAAGCAGCATCAATGTCGGCGCCTTGATTTTGGCGAGGCTGGCTTTCCAGCCGAAGTTCATGCGGTTGGGTGCGCGCATGATGCCCTTGCCATCGCGCGCCCATTGCGCGCCTACCGTGTCGACTTCCATCAGCTCGCGCCACACCGCATCGCACACCGCCGGATCTTCGAGCTGGGCGGGGTCGTGGATATTGTCCTGCCAGCGGTTGTGCAGCAAAAACTCGCGGCTCTGCAGAATCATCGGCGAACCGGGCTCGGGTATCTGCGCCGGCGGCGTGTCGGGCTGGAAAAACGGCGCGATGCCGAACATGACAAGTTTGTCGACACGATCCGGATGCAACGCGGCGTAACCACCGGCGCGCGGCGTGCCGGTCGACCAGCCGAGAAATGAAATGCGCTCGATGTTGCGCAACTTGCAGATGTAATCGACCACCGTTTCGAGCTCATCCCACTCGGTGCGGCTCGACACCAGCTTGTACGGGAAACGCGGCACCGCCGGGCCCGGCAGCACGTGCGGAACCAGTTCATGCTGGAACTCTTTATCGACGTTGCAGGGGTCGTCCATCAGCGGCCGCGGCGACGGCGCATAACCGGTGTGCGACAGTGCGAAGACGTCGTAGCCTTCGCGCGCCAGCGCCGCCATCAGGCTGTAGTCCTTGTATTGCAGATCGTAGGCGACGGTGGCCGGCGCAAAACCACCGTGCACCATCAGCACCACCCGCGGCGATTTCTTTGCCAATGTTGAAGCCAGCGCGCGTTCGCGCAGAAACAAACCGGTGACCTGGCCCTTGATCGCGGGCACGGTGGAGACATGGGTGACAAAACGGTCGGTGGTGACGAGGTCGGCGCTGCGCTGGCTCATGGTGATTTTCTTTGACGATGAAGTGAAGTATCAAAGTTATACTAGCATGACAAGAAGCCGCACCATTCCGCGGCAGCGCATTCCGGAGGAGAACCACAGTGGCTATGACTGCACGCATCATGATCGCGGCACTTGCCTGCGCCTTGCCGGCGGCCCCCATACAAGCGCAACCGTTTCCGAACAAGCCGATCCGCTTCATTGTGCCGGTGCCGCCCGGTGGCGGCGCCGATTTTGTTGCGCGCAACTACGCCATGCAACTCTCCAAGGCGTTCGGCCAGCAATTCGTCATCGACAACCGTGGCGGGGCCGCGGGCATCATTGCAATGGACGCTCTGGCAAAAGCGCCGGCCGACGGTTACACGCTGATCCAGACCAATATCTCGACCATTTCGATCAACCAGTACATCTATCTGAAACTGCCGTACGACTCGGAGCGCGACTTCGCGCCGGTGTCGATCACCTCGCTCAATCCGCTGATCCTCGTCGTGCATCCGAACATCGGCGCGCACAACATCCGGGAACTCATCGCGCTGGCCAAAACCAAACCGGGTCAACTGGCCTACGGTTCGCTCGGCAGCGGCAGCATTCAGCATCTCACCGGTCACGTCTTCGGCCGCGAGATCGGCGCGCAGCTGCTGCATATCCCGTACAAGGGCGCCGCACCGGTCACCGTCGATCTGCTCGCCGGTCAGGTACAGATGGCCTTCAGCGGTGTCGGCACCGTCGCCGCCCACGTCAAGGGCGGACGCCTGACGCCGATCGCGGTCACCAGCACGCAGCGCATGGATTACTTCGCCGATACGCCGACTTTCGCCGAGGCGGGTGTCAGGAACATGAACTTCTCGCTGTGGAACGGCATCCTCGCGCCAGCGCGCACGCCGCCGGCAATTATCCAGAAACTGAATGTCGAAATCCGCAAGGCCGCGCAATCGGCCGAACTGATCCGCGCGCTCGGCACGCAGGCGACCTCGCCGACCAGCAACACGCCGGAGGAATTTGCCGCTTTCATCAAGAGCGAGCAATCGCGCTTTGCCGTCATCGTCAGGGAATCCGGCGCGCGCGCGGATTAGGCGCACACGCCGGGCGTTGGTATTTTGATTGAGTGTCGGGGACTTCAATGACCGGTCATGCTCGCAAAAACATCCGGCTGCTCACCACCGCCGCACTGTGTCTCGGCGCCAGCGCGATCGCCGCGCAGTCCTACCCGGTGAAGCCGGTGCGCATGATCGCGCCCTATCCGCCCGGCGGCACCAGCGACGTGATGGCGCGCATCGTCGCGCAAAAACTCGCCGACGCCTTCGGCCGCCAGGTCATCGTTGACAACCGCCCGGGGGCGGCCGCCAACATCGGCCACGAACTTGCCGCCAAAGCCGCGCCTGACGGCTATACGCTACTCCTGACCAGCGGTGCGGCGATGGTGACCAACCAGTTTCTCTACAAGAAACTCAACTGGGACCCGCAGAACGATTTCGCGCCGGTCTCGCTCGTCTCGGCGGCCGGCATGGTGCTGGTGGTACATCCGTCGGTGCCGGCGCAAAACGTGGCGCAACTCATCGCGCTGGCGAAAGCGCGTCCCGACAAACTGAGTTTCGGCTCGGGCGGTGTCGGCACCACTTCACACGTCACCGGCGAAGTGTTCAAGGCGGTGGCTGGCGTGAAGATGACGCATGTGCCTTACAAGGGCGGCGTGCTAGCGGTGACCGATCTCGTTGGCGGCCAAATTGATGTCGTGTTCTCGGACATGGTGCCGGCGGTGCCGCAGGTGCAAAGCGGTCGCCTGCGCGCACTCGCCGTCACCAGCGAACAACGCTCGGCGGCATTGCCGAATGTGCCGACCATGCCCGAGGCCGGGCTCAATCACGCTTTCCCGGCGCAGTGGTGGGGCGTGGTAGTTCCGCGCGGCACGCCGGCGGCCATCATCAACCGCATCAACGCGGACATCGCGCAATTCATGAAGCAGCCGGACGTGCAGGAAAAATTTGCCGCCATGGGTGTGTTCACGCGCTACAGCACCCCGGAGCAGATGAGCGACACCATCAGACAGGGCACTGCGCAGATGCGCGAGATCGTCAAGGCGGCGGGAATTCAGCCTGAGTAATGCTTGCTCCCTCCCCCCCCGCTATCGCAGGGCGAGGGAGTTTTTCAAACACTATGATGGCAGTTTGAGATCCGCCGCCGTTACATCACCCATGTAGACGTAACCGGTTTCCTCGACGCTGCCGGCGTCGATGTAAATGCCGATCACTTCGAGCGGTTCGGTGGCACTGGTGTTCTGCAGAAAATGTTCGGTGCCCTTCGGGATGCAATGAAAGTGTCCGCCGCGCACCTCGGCGCGATCGGTCCCCGCACCGGCGATGCCGCGGCCGCGGATAACGTAATAAATTTCGTCGCAGCGGTCATGGCGGTGTTTCTTGTGCACCGCGCCCGGCATGAACTTCGCCCAGAACAGCGTCGTCGTGCTGCCGTTGTGTTTTCCCAGCGGCAAACGAAAATCGGTGATGTTCCAGCCGTCCTTCGCCGCCATCTTTTCCGGCTTCACGTCGTCGATGTGCACGAGCACGCCTTCTTTAAGCCCCTGTGCGCGCGGCATCTTGAGGTCCGCCTCGGTGACATGGCCGCAGAATTCATAACCAGTGTCGGCAACATCTTTCGCGCCGACGTAAAAACCGATCACCATCGCTTCCTGGTCTTTGGTTTCGTTGTGAAAGAAATGCTCCGAGCCCGGCGGCATCAGACGGCAATGACCGGCGCGGATTTCGGTGCGCTCGTTGCTCTGGCCGACGGTGCCGTGGCCCTGCAGATACACCGCGATCTCGGGACAGCGGCTGTGCAGATGTTTGGCATGCGTCGAGCCGGGCCGGAACTTCGCATGAAAGACGGTCGTCGTACTGCCGTTCTTTCCGGAAATAGGCAGACGAAATTCGGAAATCGCCCAGCCTTCGCCTTCCTTCATGTTCTCGGGGCGGACGTCGTCGATGTGCACCAGCGGATATTTAAGTGTCATGACCTGCTCCATAAACCGTAGTCTCGTAGATTGAGAGCGCCTTACGGCGCCAGCGAGCCGAGGTAAGCGGCGATGGCAATCATGTCATCCTCGGTCAATTTCGCCACCACCGGCTGCATCAGCGCCGCCGACGCGCCGCCACGCGCGCCGGTCTGCACGCTGTGCAACTGGCGGAACAGATAGAGCGGCGACAAACCACTGATCGAAGGCGCGTCCCCCAGCCCTTTCAGATTCAGGCCGTGGCAGATATTGCAGGGCATCGTCTTGCCGCCGCCACTTTTCACGAATTTTTCGCCGGTGGCAAGACTGCCGGTCGGCACATAGGCGGTGAAGCCGGAACGCGGATCGCGGCGCGCCGCATTCAGCGGGTCCTGCGGCAGTTCGATGATGCGGCTGCCGATCGCTTCGCTGCCGCCCTCGGGTGAGACAAAACGCATGCGGCCCTTGCCGATGAAGGATTTCGGCACGCTGTCGGCTTCGACCACTTTCGTCCATGCCATCGGCTTTAAGGCCGCAAACCACGCTGCAGCCTGTTTCGCGTCTTCGTCGGTCAGGTCTTTGGCGATGCCGTTCATGCGCGTCGGGTCCTTGCGCGCGCCGCTTTTGAAATCGGCGAGCTGGCGCAGGATGTAATCGGCCGGGAGACCGGCGAGATGCGACGACTCCGGATGCCCCATGCCCGACATCAGATGGCAGGCGCCGCAGGCGAGCACGGTTTTGCCGGCGCCGCTTTTCACCACACTGGGTGCAGGTGCATGGCTGTCGGGGAACCAGTCCGGCGGATTCATCAGGTCATCAATCTGCGCATAGGTGTAACTGCGCGTCGCACCGGGGATCTGCACCGCGCCGGTTTCATCGGCGCCGGGCGCAACGGGTTTTTCGACGACGATCGGATAAGCCCAGTGCGGCGGCTCGGCCGCGGCAACGCCAAGCGAAAACAGTGCGGGCGCCAGCAGCGCGATTATTTTTTTCATGCGATCCCCCCCGGGAATTATTGCGAATGGTTGCGAAGCTTTCGCGTGCATCATACCGGCTTCAAGCTGCCTGCGCTGTGCCGCGCATGATCAGCCAGCCCGTAGGCCGGATGGAATGCAATGGAATCCGGGGTGGTATTTCCCGGAATACGCTGCGCTCCTTCCGGGCTACAAAAACGTCATGGCTCGACCTTCAATGCGCCGCGCTTGATCAGGCGCGTCAGATTGTCCGCCTCTTCCTGCATGAACGTGCCGAAGCGCGCCGGTGTGCCACCGGCCACTTCCAGCCCCAGATGTTCGAGACGCTGCCTGATTTCGGCTTGCGCCAGCGCGCGGTTGAGGGCAGCGTTCAGTGTGTCGATGATCGCTGCGGGCGTCTTCGCGGTCGTCACCATGCCGAACCACGTATAAACATTGGCGCCGCGTATGCCCTGTTCTTCAAAGGTCGCCACCTGCGGAATCGCCGCGTGGCGTTTGGCGCCCGCCACACCCATCACTTTCAGGCGCCCGGTCGCGATATGCGCTTCGGAGGCAATCACCGAGGTAAACATGGTGTCGGCTTGGCCGGAGATGACATCGGTGAGTGCCGGCGGAGTACCTTTGTATGGCACATGCACGACCTCGATGCCGGTGGCGGCCTTTAATACCTCAATCGAAATGTGCGTGTTCGAATTGTTGCCGCCCGAGGCCCAGTTAAGCTTGCCGGGGTTCGCCTTCGCATAGGCAATCAGCTCTTTCATGTTCGCCACCGGCAGGCGCGCGTTCGTGACGACGATACTCGACGCGGAACCGATATGCACGATGGGCGTGAAGTCGCTGATGCGATACGCCGGATTTCGCCGCAACACGACATTGTGGATGGCCGGTCCGGGGTTGTTCAGCAGCAGCGTGTAGCCATCGGGCGCGGCATTGGCCACCAGCTGCGCGCCGATCGCACCACCCGCGCCGCCACGGTTATCGATGATGAACTGCTGGCCGAACGTTTCGGCGAGCTTCTGCGCCAGCAGGCGCGCAATGATGTCGTTCGAACCGCCGGCCGGAAACGGCACGATCATGCGCACCGGTTTGTCGGGATAACGCTGTGCGAACGCTGCCGGCACGAAAGCGGGCAACAAAAACCAGACCAGCAGATGCAGGATGCGCATTGCAACGCCTTGCGACTGACGGGAACCGCAGGATTCTACCCGCGCCGTTCGCCGAAGGGGAAACAGTCATGCGCCAGCGGCGTACCGCGCGCACAATTCCGGCAACGACACGCAGCTGTGATAATCTGGCGCACACTCAAACACTGCGTGCGCGGGGGTTTCTCATGATCAACCGGAAATTTTTTGCCTGTCTGTCACTCGCAACGATGCTCGCCTTCAACATGCCGGCCGCCACTGCGGTGTCACCGGTCGATCCCGACGACCAGAAGCTCATCGACGCGGCCGGTTGCGAAGAGCTGGCGAAAGAACACAAGAACTTCGCCGCCGCGGAAAAGAAGATCGCCGATGAAATCCGGCAGCGCGGCAACAGCACCGCCGCGGGCAATGTGTTCGGTGTTGCGACGATGGCCGCCTTCGGCATCGGTTTCTTCCATTGGGATGATACTTCCGACGCGCAGGAGAACCTTGACGAAATGCGCGCCTACCGCGAAGCCATCGCAGCAGCAGCCGCGAAAAAGCGCTGCACGCTGTAAACACCGCATCGTCCTCCCGCACCGCCCGCCGGCATGCAGCGCCGGCCACCGCCTGGGTACGTTACCGCACAGACGAACTTTCACGGCGCTTGGTTAAATCAGCGTATAACTGTCGTCTCCCGGCGAAGCACATGTTTGCCGGCAAGCAGTCCGTGCAGTATCCAGGAGTCCACCATGCGTGCAATCCCCCATCTGATAATGGCAACCGCCGTCGCTGCAACCCTGCTCGGCTGCGCCCCCAAGGCGAGCGGTCCGGTCGTCGTCGTTGAAGACAAACTCTACGCCGTCACGCCCGCTGAAATCACCGTGCGCGCCGGCCTCGTGTCGGGCGAAGTCACCGAGATGAAAGTGATCGAGCGCATTGAAAAAGTGTCGGGCAAGATCGAAACGCCGGCGCGCCTCACGGCCAAGATCAAACTGAAAAACACTTCGTCGGACCAGACCGTGCGCCTGATCGGCGGCAAGCTGGTGTACGTCGACGCGCAGGGCAAACAGATCAAGATCGAGGAAGCGCGCACCGAACCGGTGATCCGCTTTACGTCATCGAGCGCCGTGCAACTCGATCCGGGCCAGGACACCACGCAGTCGATCGAGGTTGATTTCCCCGCTGTGGCGCTCCAGGCGAAGAAGCTGAAGGACATCCGTTTCGAACTGACCTACGTGCCGACGTCGTTCAAGCAGGAATCGGCGAATCTGGCAGTGGTGATCGGGGCGGCGAAGGCGAATTAGGCCTTTTCTCCCCCCATCCTATCCTTCCTCCTCAAGGGGGGAAGGGATCTGCTAATTCAGATTGCCGACTACCAGGAAATCACTCGTAGCGCTGCTTCCCGCCCTTGGGCGGTGTCGACTTATTACGAAAATACTGTGTCACGCGGTCGGCGGAAACTCCCACCGCCGCAACCGCCTGCTTCAACTGCAGTTCGGTGCAACCGTACTGCTTGCGCCGGTATTCGACTTCCCCCGGCTCGGCCAGATTGACCACTTCGCGATCGATCGGCTGGTGCTTCTTTGCAACTTCAGTCATGGCGGCGTTTCCCAATAAAAGGTGCATCACTATACGCCCCTTCCGCAGGCGCGAGGTGTTTAACGCAACAGCTGTCCCGTGTGCAATCCCCGCTTAATTTCTTACAATGCGCGGAGGGGGACAAACGATGCCTCAAACATCAAGACCATCCGGCAGCGCCGGCGCACCCAGCTTCGTAATCAGCTTCGTACTCAGTTTCGTACTCAGTTTCGTAATAACGCTCGCCTGCGCATTGCCGCTGCTCATCGGCAACGCCGCGGCACAATCCTATCCGTACAAACCCGTCCGCATCATCGTGCCCTACCCGCCGGGTTCGGCGCCGGACTTTACTGCGCGCGAAGTCGGACAGTTGTATTCGAAAGCACTCGGCCAGCCAGTCGTCATCGATACGCGTCCGGGTGCGGCTGCCACGCTGGCCCACGCCATCGCCGCGAAATCGCAGCCCGACGGTTACACGCTGCTGCTCGCCACCACCGGCGGCCTCGTCTCCGGCCCGGCGCTGGTCGGCGACAAAATCCCCTACGATCCGCTCAAAGACTTTGCGATGATCGGGCTCGCCACCTATGTGCCGTATTCGCTGGTGGTCACCGGCGGCCTGCCGGCGCGCAACGTCAAAGAGCTGATCGATCTGGCGAAAGCAGCGCCCGGCAAACTCAACGTCGCCTCGCCCGGCGTCGGCACACCCAATCACCTCGGTGCTGCGCAGCTGATGACAATGACAGGCATCGAGATGGTACACGTGCCGTATAAAGGCGGCTCGCTTGCTATCACGGATTTATTGGCCGGCAACGTGCAGGTGCTGGTGACTGCGCTGCAACTCGTGCTGCCGCACCACGCCACCGGCAAACTGCGCATCCTCGGCGTCGGTCACACGAAACGCCTGCGCGCCTATCCGGACATTCCCACCGTCGGTGAAACCGTGCCCGGCTACTACAACACCGGCTGGTGGGGCATGGTCGCACCGGCCGGCACGCCAAAAACGATCGTCGATAAACTCAACACCATCATGGTGCCGGGCCTCGCGCAGCCGGACGTGATGCAGCGCTTCGAGAAGAACGGCCTCGAAATCGCCAGCTCCACACCGCAGGGCCTGCGTGACCTGGTCGTCAGCGACCTCGCGATGTGGAAAAAAATCATCAAAGACGCCAGGATCAGCGTCGACGTGCTGCCCTGATCGACGCTGACTGCGGAATTATTTTCCGGCTTTCAGATCCGCGTACATCTGCGTGATGAAACGCGTCGAGGTGTCGTCGCCACCCGGCACCTTCGCATCAAACTCCGCCGCGAGTTTCGCGGCGAGCGCCTCTTCCAGCGTCTTGCCGTCTTTGACCATTGCCGCCAGTTTGTCGCGCACGGCGATCATGATTTCCCGGTGCGCGGCGACCGCGGACTTGTCGACGACGGCGCCGTGTCCCGGCACGATTTTCGTATCGGCCGCGGTCAGTTTGAGGATCGCATCGAAGCCGGCGAGCATGCCGTTGACGCTGCCGCCGTTGTTGCGGTCGATGTTCGGATAACCGAGCGAACGGTAGAAGTCGCCGGTCATCAGCACGTTGGCCTTCGGAAAGAACACCATGGTGTCGCCGTCGGTGTGCGCCGCCGGCACCGGAATCAGCTGCACGGCCTCGCCGTTGGCGTTGATCACGGTCAACGCGTCAAAGGTCACCACCGGCAGCGCCAGCGGCGGGGTCGGCACATTGGGCACACCGTTGGACTGTATGCCCTGCTTCGCCAGGCGCGCGCGCAAATTGTGGCGCGCAAAAATCGTCGCGCCGGCCTTCGCCATATTTTCATTGCCGCCGACATGGTCGCCGTGCAGATGGGTATTGATCAGATAGCGGATGCGGCCGTCGGAGACCTGCTTGATGGCGGCGATGATGCGCTCGCTCAAAGGTGCAAACTGCGAATCGACCATCAGCACGCCGTCGGGCCCGGTCAGCACGCCGATGGTGCCGCCGTCGCCGTCGAGTGCGTAGAAATTCGGCGCCAGTTGCGTGGTTTTGATCACCACCTTGCTGAAATCGCGCTGCGCCAGCGCCGGCGCAGCGCAGGCCACCGCGACCACTGCCGCCAGAACCACAACTAATTTTGTTTTCATAAGAACCCCCGTATTGGTATTTATTAAACCGTTGCGCAGTATCCGCTGCAGCGGCCGCGCATGCAATACCGGAATACCGGCGCCGCCATGCTGGAAAAAAACCGGCCGAAATGCGAACATCTGCGTCCACGTTTTGTCGCAACCCCGTGTTCAGCCTGGGCCTTATGCATCGCGCAGCCACCACATTGGTTTTTGTCCTCATCAGCTCCGGCGCCGCCGCTGAATGGGTGCGTGTCGGCGGCAACAACAACGTCGGCGTCTATGCCGATCCGGCGAGCCTCAGCAAAAAAGGCCACCTCGCGACCATGGTCGACCTGCTCAACTTCAGCAGTGCGCAGACCGAGCGCTCGATCGGCAGGCTGCCCTACCGCTCGCAAAAAGAAACCCGTGAATACGATTGCATCAACGAGCGTTACCGCCTGCAGCGATTCTCGCTGCGCGCCGACTTCATGTTCGGCGGTGCCCTCGTGCGCAGCAACGCCGACGACGGCGAATGGAATCCGGTACAGCCCGCCAGCCTCGGCGAGGCGCTGTGGAAGTTTGCCTGCGGGAAGAAATAGCCTTAGTGCCGCAACCGGCTCACGCCACCGAACGCGCTTTGTCGTCGTGATTGAGCCAGATTAGCGCGTCGTCCATGCGTGCGGCGTCAAAATGCTGCACCTCGGCATGCGTGAAATGGCCGACGATATTCGGCATGATTTCGGCAAACGCACCATCGGCGACGACCGCCACTTTTTCAATCCGCTGGTGATGCCCCCTGACGAACTTCAGGTGCGCAAGAAACGCACCGAAATCCTGCCAGCCCGGAAATTCTTTGGCGTGGATCAATATGCCGCGCAACTTGCCCTGTCGCTTCAGATAAGCATCGACGACACCCGTCAGTGTGACGAAGTCCGCCGCCTCGAGCGGGCCTTCCGGATTCAGCACCAGTATCTGTTCATCGAATCGAAAATCATGATTAAGCATGGCATGGCTCCTTGCGAAAATGGCGCAAACGTTCCGTGCGTGGCAAACATGCACCTGTTCACGGTTAGTCATTCCGGTGCGGCAGTCCCGCTTACCACGGTCGGGTGTTCAAGCCTGCGCGCAGAATGGGCGTATGTGCAGGCAGGGTCTGTGCGCCACCGCACCTGTCATCCCACTGCAAAAAAGGTCCGGCAAGTGTGAACTGGCGCACATTGCGCAGGGTCTGCGACGCGCATACTGATTCAACTGAACACAAGCGTTGATCCCACCGGAGATGCCATGAAGACCGCGATTCAATCGATACTCGTCGCAGCACTGCTGGTCACCCTGTCGGGCCCGGCGGCGAGCGCTCCCGAAGCCGACAACGGCGCCACCAGCGTCAGCGAGATGATGCAACGCAAGCACGAGCATCAAATGCGCGCCCAGCTCGTTGCGGAAGGCCGCTGGGACCAGGTGCGGCAGATGGATGAAGAGAGCGCGGAACGCTTACGCGAAAAAAGCGATGACCGCTATACCCGGACAAATGAAGCCCTCGGCCACGCCGGCAAGGTCCGCGGCGCGGACGACGTGCAGATCATCAACGAATGTGCCCCGGAGAAATTGCACCTGTAGTCCGCCGCAGGCCCGCAGTCCGTAGCCCGGAAGGAGCGCAGCGTATTCCGGGCTACATTTACTATGCTTCCTTTTTCACTTCCTTCGCCAGCGCCCGACGGAACGCCTCCAGCCGCGCGTGATAGTCGCTCGCTTCGCCGTACGGCAGAAACCGTTCGTAACGCGCGTGCGTACCGAGAATTTTCCGCGCATGTTTGATCGGGCAGAAATACTGCTCGGTGCGTGCCAGAATCTCACAGGCATAGCCGATCAAACCGTTGCCATAGGCGCAGTACTCGCAATGCAGGCGCTCGAACCAGTTGAGATAAGCGAGGTTGTTGCGGTCGAAAACGATGTAATTGCCGCGCCGCACCCGGGCGATGCCATAGACCGGAAAACACAGCCACTGATAAAACGTCACCGTCAGGTCAAGCAGCACCATCGGCACGATCATGCCGTAAATGATCGGCGCAGTAAGCAGGTTCTGCGGGCGGTCGGTGACGATCCAGCGCAGGATGCCGCGTTTGAGTTTGCGGTGCGTCTCGCGGATCGAGCGCTCGAACTCCACCTTCTTGCCCTTGATATGGTAGTAGAGCTTCTCCTCGCGGTCGTGCAAGGTCGAGCGCAATTCGTCTTCCAGCGTCGAGATTTGCGCGAGCAGACTGCGGATTTTGTCGTCCATGGTGGTCCTGTGCGGTAGGCCGCTTGAATGGTGAATGGCAGCATAACCGCAACCGGAAAATATTATCGGGCGATTGCGTGACAGAAACGCAAACTCCTTCCCCCCTTGAGGGAGAAGGCTGGGATGGGGGGTATGGCTCAGGAAATTGCGCATGCCGCACCCTCACCCCTGCCCTTTCCCATCAAGGGAGAAGGGGAAAATCCAAACCACACAGGAGGAAATCCCCCGCCGCTTCGCGTATCCTAACCGCACATCCGGATGGCGCCACACCAACAGAGCGCCACCGCATCGGGGGAACAGCCATGACGCAACGCTTCATTATCTGCGCTTTGTTGCTGCTGCACACTGCACTCGCCGCGGCACAGCCCTATCCGTCAAAACCCATCCGCGTCATCGTCACGCAGACCTCGGGCTCGAATATGGACGTCACCGCACGCCTCGTCACGCCGAAAATGGCCGAACTGCTCGGCCAGCAGGTCGTTATCGACAACCGCGGCGGCGCCGGCGGCCTGATCGGCGCGCAAATTGCCGCGCGCGCGGTGGCTGACGGCTACACGCTGGTGTTCGGCGGGGCCAGTTCGATGATCAACACCAGCTTTACCTACAAGGACGCCGGCTTCGACGCCGTGAAGGATTTCGCACCGATCTCGCTGGTTTCGCAGCAGGAAGCCATTCTCTCCGTCACCCCGAACCTGCCGGTCAAAACCGTCAAAGACCTGATCGCGCTGACCAGGGCCAAACCCAACACGCTGAACATGGCGTCGGCCGGCGTCGGTTCGTCGTCGCATCTCGCCGGCATTCTCTTTAACAACATGGCCGGCCTCGAATCCGTGCACGTTGCCTACAAAGGCGGCGGCCCGATGGGCTTCGCGGTGATCGGCGGCGAAGCACAATGGTGCTTCGGGCTGGCCGCCGCCTTCGCCGGACATTACAAGTCGGGCCGCCTGCGCGCCATCGCCGTCACCACCAAACAACGTGCGCCGCTGATGCCCGAGGTGCCGACGGTCGATGAATCCGGCGTGCCCGGTTATGAATACACGACGTGGAACGCCTTCCTCGCGCCCGCTGGCGTGCCGAAACCCTACATCGCCAGGCTGCACGCGGTGATCCAGAGGGCGCTCGCCGACAGGGAAGTGAATGAGTTGTATCTCGCGCAGGGCACCGTGCCCGTCGGCAGCGCCACGCCGGCCGAGTTCGGCAACTATTTCCGTGCCGATTTCGAGCGCGTCGGCAAACTGATCAAACTGGCCGGCATCAAACCCGAATAAGTCGCACGCGGCGCTCAGGCGGCCAGTTGCACCTGCTCGGCCGTCCGCGCCATCTGCCGGATCGCATCATAGTGCGCATCATCGACTACGGTGAAATGCGCAATGCCCCAGCGCTGCAGGATGCGTCCCCCGTCGCGATCGTCATGCATCTCCAGCAGCACCTGCGTAATCGCGTCGCGCAGTGCGCGCGGCACGCTCTTCAGGATCACCCATGGCGGTATCGGACTCGGGCCCAGCGTTTCGATCACGCGGATCGCCGGTTTCAATTGCGGGCAACGGCGCAACTCCGCCTCAAGCACCGTGCTGTCGATGGCGGCCGCATCAATCTCGCCGTCGATGATCATCTGCAGGGACAATTGATGCGCGCCCGATTCGAAGACACGGCCGAAAAACCCCGACGTTTCGTTCAATAACGACAGATGATGGCGTACGACGTTGTAGCCCGAGTGCGAGCGGCGCTCGTTGTAGGCCCACGCAGCGCCGCGCAGATCCGAAAAATTTTCAAAGCGGCTGTCGCTGCGCACCACCACATCGGAAAAATAAACCGGGCGACGTCCGTAACGTTCATGCTGCATCACCGGCGCCACGCAGAGCTCGATGGCCGGATTCTCTGCATCGGCCTTCCAGACGTACGGCAATCCGCACAGCCAGCAAATATCAATGCGTCCCTGATCGAACAGCGCCTCGCGCTGCTGCCACGAAACGCCGTCGATAAAGCGGATTTCATGCGCAAGTTTGCCGCCGATGTAGGCGGCGATGGCGCGACAGGTCGCATCGGCATTCTCGGCCATGCAGGTGGCGATGTTGAGCGCCGGCACCTCGTGTTGCGCCTGGCGCAGGAGGCCAGCCTCGTCGGGCTTGCTCATGAAATCTCCGTGCTTTCTTCGTGTCATTGCAACGCCTGCGCGCGGCGTGCCGCGATCTTGATGTTGTTCAACGGTGCAGTGCCTGGGGCGTGCGATCGGCACGCGCGGCATCTGCGACCCGGGCGACCCGCGCGACACGCACGCGGCTGCGGATCAGGACGAAGGGGGACGCGGCCGCGGACGCAGGGCTGCGACGGCTGCAAGCAGAAATGAACGGGATAAAAAGTGGTGTTTCATTGCCGACGGATTATATCAACTATTGCGCGTATGGCCGGCGACGACACAGCCCTTGCGCCGTACGCGGTTTTGAATTGGCGGCGGGTCCTGTACCTATGACCGTCCACAGGAAAACTCATTCCCCGTCTCAAGGCAAAAAATGAAGCCCCGTCGACCCCTCACCCTGCCCCTCTCCCTCAAGGGGAGAGGGAACCTTCTGCAAAGGCAGCGGGAATAAAAATCGATCGCCTGAATTAGCAGGTCCCTTCCCCCCTTGAGGGGGAAGGATAGGATGGGGGGAACTACAACACATGCCACACCAATGCATTGCCCATCACACATCCGCAAGCGCAAAATGTCGGACTGCACATTCCCAATTCACCCAAACTCAAAGGCAAACCTCGTGTCACAACAAAAAGTCGGCGTCATTGGTCTCGGCAACATGGGCGGCGGCATCGCCCGCAATTTCCAAAAAGCGGGCGTGCCGCTGATGGTGTGGGATGTCTCGCCCGAAGCACGCCACAAATTCATGGAAACCGCCGGCGTCGAAATCGCCCCGCCCGGTGAAATGGCCGCACAGTGCGCTGCCATGTTCTACGTCGTACCGGCCACTCCCGAGATCGCCTCCACCTTCGACGGTGCCGACGGCGTGCTGGCGATGGCGAAAAAAGGCCTCGTCGTTTACGACTTCACCACCTCCGATCCGGTTGAAACCAAAAAGATCGCCGCGCGCGCCGCAGAAAAAGGCATCGCCTATCTCGACGCCGGCATGAGCGGTGGCGCCACCGGCGCCGATAACGGCACGCTGACGCTGATGCTGGGTGGCGACAAGGCCGCCTTCGACCGCACCGAAACCCTGTTGAAACCGATCGCCAAGCAGATTTTCCACATCGGCCCCAGCGGCGCCGGCCACACGCTGAAGCTCATCCACAACATGGTCTGCCACACGATTTTTCTCTCGACCTGCGAAGGCGGACGCATGGCCGAGGCGGCGGGCATCAAGGTTGCCGACATGATCAAGGTGTTCAACATGTCGAATGCGCGCAGCTATGCCAGCGAGGTGCGTTTTCCGAAACACATCCTGTCGGAAAAATGGGATGCGCGTTCGCGCGTCTACAACCTGCGCAAGGACCTCACCATGGCTGTGAGGACCGCCGACTCACTGAATACCAAAGTGCCGCTGGGCACCGTCACACGCAACTTTCTCAACGTGGCAATGGACCAGGGCATGACGGATACGGATTTCTCGCATCTCTATCCGCGCTTCGACGCAATCGTCGCCGCGCTTGACCCCAACAGCTGCAAAAAATGATGCCGGACGCGGCGCTGTGAATCAGGTCGCCGCTTTCCCGCATTTCGAACAAAAGCGGTCGCCTTTGCGCAGCGCATTGCCGCATTTCGTGCAGAACCGCGCATCGCCCGCGACACCGGCAGGTTCTCCGGCACGCCGCCAGTTGAACCAGAAAATACCGGCAGCCACGCCTGCGAGCAGCACGAGAAACAGCGCAGTCATCCAGTCATCGCGCGAATCCGACGAGCCGCGCATGGCCGTTTCTGCGGGCTTGACGGCATCGGGCTCGATCGCCGGTGCAGCGGGTGCAGCGGGTGCGGCCGGTGCCACCGGCGCCGCCGCAGGCGCAACCATGTCGAGGATGTCTTTCGACACGCGCGCGTCGCTCTTGCTGTAACGCAGCGTCACCGCCAGCGTTTTGCCCGTGGGCGCCGCCCCCATGTCGCTGCTCCAGTAGCTCAGCCCGTCCTTGCCCATGGCGCCCTTGACGAACGCCGGCGTGATGACAAATTCTTTCGACGCCGCCGGCTGCTGCACATGAAAGCTGATGCGATCGGCAGCAAGATCGCCGGACCACACATAACGGTATTCGCGCTTGTCGGTGCCGGTGTTGAGCTTGTCGTAGAACTCGATATGAAAAAACCGCTCGGGCACCTGCATGCGCAACGTAATGAAATCCTTGCCGTCGGTTCTTTCATACGGCATGTTGAGCAAATTGCCGCCGGGCGTGGCCGACTGCGCCACCGCCAGCGGGCCACCCGAGGCCGCCGGAATGCGCACGGCAATCGAACGGTCCGCGCCCGGTGCGATTTCGCCCTTCAACAACACCAGCGTCGCCGGCTTGTCGTACTCGGGCCAGATTTCAATTTCCAGATTGGCGAGGCGCGCCTTGGCGGCGGCATTTTCTGCCGCATGGGCAGGCAGCGCGATCAGCGCAGCGGTCAACATCAAGACAACGCGCCGGAACATCTGCGCTGATAACAGTTGGAACATTGGTCGATTCAACACGAGGTCACTTTCTATTATCGGAACAACAAATTTTTTAAGGGTAACGCTGCGCGCAACAACCCACCCTCATTTAGCAGGCCCCCTCTCCCCTTACTAGCAGGCCCCCTCTCCCCTGGAGGGAGAGGGTAGGGGTGAGGGGGCGCCATAATTTACTGCGATAACCTAACCCTCGCTCCCGCCCCTTTGAAGGAGCAACTACTGCGGCTCAATCTTATTGTCTCTAATCACCTTCGCCCAGCGCGCAATATCGCTCTTGATGCTCTCGCCAAACTGCGCCGGCGTGCCCGCCACCGCCTCCACCCCATCCTGCTCAAAGCGTTTGGCGATCTCCGGCGTGCGCACCGCTTTGGCAATCGCTTCGCTCAGCAACTGCACGGTCGCCGGTGATGTTGCCGCCGGGGCCAGCAGACCCCACCAGCTAGAAAACTCATAACCCGCCACCGTCTCGCCGATGGTCGGTAGCTCGGGCAAACTTGGCGCGCGCTTCGCACTCGTGATGCCGAGCGCGCGCAGCTTGCCCGACTGCATATGCGGAAACGCCGGCTGCACGCCGATGAAACTCAGATCGGCCTCGCCGCCCACCGTCGCAATCAGCGCCGCACCGCCGCCTTTGTAGGGCACGTGCAGGATGTCGGTCTTCGTCAGGTTCTTGAAGAGTTCGGCTGCGACATGCAGATTGGTGCCAATACCGGCCGACGAATAATTGAGCTTGCCCGGCTGCTTCTTCGCCAGCGCGACGAACTGCGCCACCGTCGTTGCCGGCACCGACGGATGCACTACCAGCACGAAGGGCGATGTTGCCAGCAGCGACACCGGCGCAAAATCCTTCACCGTATCGTAGGGCAGTTTTTTGTAGAGACTAGGGTTCACCACGAACGGCAGCGTATTGAGCAACAGCGTGTGCCCGTCCGGCGCCGCACGCGCCACCACCTCGGTACCTATGCCACCCGAAGCGCCGGGCCGGTAATCAATGACGAACTGCTGGCCCAGCGACTGGCTCAGACGGTCGAACACCATGCGCCCCAGCGCATCCATGCTGCCGCCGGGCGGGTACGGGAGGATGATGCGGACGACGTGGTTGGGGTAATTCTGTGCCCCTGCGCTGCACACAGCCAGTAACAAGAAACCCGCGGTCAGCCGCATTAAACGCCTTTTCAATCGCATGAGATCCCCTCCCTGACAAACAGTCTATCGCGCAGCAGAACCGGCGTGTTGAACCGAAGTTTACCCGCCGAGTTTCTTTGACCAATCCGTTGCAACAATACGCTTCAACCCCGCCGTCAGCGTGCCTGCCTTCGTAACGCGCAGGCCATCCACGCATTTCTTGTAATACGACTTGTTTTCTTTAAGCTTCTGCGCGGCTGCGCGGATCGACCCCGCGATATGGTCGCCATAAGCCTGATGAGCCCTGCGCAGCCCGTCCTGAAACGGTTTGACGCCCCATGCCTCAATCATATACGCCAGATCAATAATGTCTCGACTGAGCACCGACTCATCATTCCAGCGATCATCATTGGCAAGAACCTTTTCCGCGAAACAGCTTTCCCGGTCAAGGCACGATACGTGAAGTCCCTTGACCGCCCCACCGCTGAGGTCGATACGCGCTTCATTGACGATTTCAAATTTGATCAAATCGTCCCCGATCTGAAGAACGGTTCTGATCCCGTACTGGTCAGCCCGGACCTCGCGTGCAAGCTTGAGCGGGCGCGTACAAATTTCGCCCAGAGAAATATCCGTAATTGTGGATCGCAGCGCCCGATAGCCGGCGCGATCGGAGCACAGAAAATCGATATCGGCGGATTCACGATACTCTTTCAATTCGAGCACCACGCGCGTGCCGCCACCGAAGAAACATTTGGCGCCGCCCAGAAACCCGCCATTCAGAGCGGCAAGCGCTTTATCCACGGCGTGATGGCGGGCGCGGGTATACATGGTTAAACGTTCAT
>JANXSE010000269.1 GCA_025356695.1 Betaproteobacteria bacterium | reverse complement strand
ACGAAGTACGCCGTCTCACCGCCGGCGATCTGCGAGCCCCAGCCGCGCGCGATGTCGCCGCCCGGCGGTTCGACCTTGATCACCTGCGCGCCGTAATCGGCCAGCATCGTTGTACAGAACGGCCCCGCCAGCGCGTGGCTGAGGTCGATGATGGTGATGCCTTCGAGCGGATATTTCATTGCACCGTTTTCTCTTTGATAACCGCTTGTACGTTCGCGCCCTCACCCTCGGCCCCTCTCCCGGAGGGAGCGGGAAGAAAAGCGCGCGCGTTTTTACTCCGGCTGTATCCCCGCTGCCTTAATGATGCGCCCCCACTTCTCGGTCTCGGTCGCCTGAAACTTGGCGAGTTCGTCAGACGTGGTGGTGAACGCCGTCAGCGCGCTTTTCGCAAAAAATGCTTTTGCAGATTCAGAGCCGACCGCCTTCACCAGCAATTCATTCAGCCGCTTTACCACCGGCGCCGGCGTCTTCGCCGGCAGATAGGCGGCGAACCAGTACGACATCTCGTAACCCTTCACGCCGGCCTCGGCGACCGTCGGCAGATCCGGCAATTGCGACAGGCGTTCGCGGCTGGTGACCGCGATGCCGGTGATCTTGCCCGCCTGCACCTGCGGCAGCCCGGTCGGAATGTCGACGATCATCATGTCGATGTGGCCGCCAAGCAGATCGGTGATCGCCAGCGGGTTGCTCTTGTATGGCACGTGCACGAGCTTGGTCGCGGTCAGTTGCTGAAAAAGTTCGACCGCCACGCGCGCCGACGAACTGCCTTCGCCGAACGTGAGCTTGCCCGGATTCTTTTTCGCCCACGCCACCAGCTCGGCGACGCGCTTTGCCGGCACGCGTGGATTGACCACCAGCACCTGGTAACCCTTGGCGAGCGCCGCCACCGGTGCGAAGTCGGCCACCGCGTCGTACGGCAGCTGCTTGTAGAGATGCTGATTGGCGGCGTGCGTAGTGTTGGTGGTGATGAAGGCGGTGTAACCGTCGGGCGCGGCCTTCGCCACCGCCTGCGCACCTATCATGCCGCTGGCGCCGGGTTTGTCGTCAACGATAACTTTCTGCTTCGATTCAAGCGCAACCTCCTGCCCGAGCACACGCGCCAGCACGTCGGTTGCGCTGCCGGCAGCGAAGGGCACGACGAACAGGATCGCCTTCTCGGGATACTCGGCGGCGAGCACGGGTGCGGCGACAAGCGCGCCGGCGAATGCCAGCGTTAGCATGGTTGAGCGATGCATGATTTCCTCCTGCCGGTGCGCGGCTTATGCGGGATTTAGAGCGCGTTTTATCACGGGTAGCCGGCAGTCTAGCGCGGATGCGGTCGCTTCGCGCGATGAGCAGCGCGGTCTTGCGAGAGCGCGGCGGCGGGCGCATCATGCGCTTTACATATCAGGCGCCCGGCTACCGGGAAAAAGACCTGCACCCATCTCCTGGAGGAAATCGTGGCTAAACATAATTTGAACGTCAACGGCAAGGCGCACGCTATCGAGGCCGACGCGGATATGCCTTTGTTATATGCACTGCGCGACAATCTCGGCATGAAAGAACCGCGCTTCGGCTGCGGCCTCGCTCAATGCGGCGCCTGCACGGTGCTGCTCAACGGCGTGCCGACGCGCTCCTGCGTCACACCGGTCAGCGCAGTCGGCGCGCGCAAGGTCACCACACTCGCCGGCATCGGCACACCGCAGAAGCCGCACAAGGTGCAAGCTGCCTTTCTCGAAGAGCAGGTGCCGCAATGCGGCTACTGTCTGAACGGCTGGATGATGACCTCGGTGGCGCTACTCGACAAAAATCCGCGCCCGAGCGACACGCAGATCCGTGAAGCGCTCAGCGGTCTCAAGTGCCGCTGCGGCACCCACATGAGCATCCTGCGCGCGGTCAAACGCGCCGCCGAGGCCTAGGAGAAAACCATGACCATGCAAATCAATCGTCGTGAATTTCTCGTCGGCGCCGGCGCGCTGACCATTTCCGTATTGCTGCCCGGCATCACGCGTGAAACCTACGCCGCCGGCACGCAAGGCTCGCGCCTCGGCCTCAAGGCCGATCAGTTGTCGAGCTACATCAGCATCAATCAGGACGGCACCGTCACCGGCTGGACCGGCAAAGTCGACATGAGCCAGGGCACCGACATCGGCTGGCTCAAAATGATTGCCGAAGAACTCGACGTCGCGCCCGATCGCGTCAGCATCGTGCAGGGCAATACCGGAGAAACCGTCGATCAGGGCGGTGCTTCGGGCTCAACCGGCATCTGGTTCGGCGGCATCGCGCTGCGCAACGCCGCCGCCGAAGCGCGCCTCGTACTGGTGGAAATGGCCGCGGCCAAACTCGGCGTGCCCGTCGATCAGCTCACGGTCGATAATGGCGTCGTCAGCGCGCGCAACGCACCGAACACCAAAGTTGCATACGGCGAATTGATCGGCGGCAAACACTTCGACGTGCAACTCGAGTGGAACAAGGAATACGGCAACGAACTCAAGGTCACTGGCCGCGCCAAACCGAAGTTGCCGTCGGAATACAAAATCGTCGGCAAGCCCGGCGTGCGCCGCCGCGACGTGGCAGCCAAGGTCTTCGGCACCGCCGAGAACATGGTCGACGTCAAACTGCCAGGCATGCTGCACGGCCGCATGATCCGCCCGCCGGTGACGGGCGCGGTGCCGGTCGCTGTCGATGAAGCGTCGGTAAAAAATATTCCCGGCGTGAAGGTCGTCTGGCAAAAAGATTTTCTCGGCCTCGTCGCCCCCAAACAGTGGGATGCGATCCGCGCCGCGCGCCAGTTGAAGGTGACGTGGTCCGGGGTCAAACCGCCCTTCCCGGATCAGAAAGAAATTTACAATCACATCCGCGCCGGCACATCGATGAAGCGCGACGAAGACGTAAAAACCGGTGGCGACGTCGATGCCGCCTTCGCCGGTGCTGCAAAAATTGTCGAGGCAAGCTACGAATGGCCGTTCCAGTCGCACGCCTCAATGGCGCCGGCCTGCGGCGTTGCCGATATGCGCGACGGCGAAGCCACTGTGTGGACCGGCGGCCAGAAACCGCACTACTGCCGCGCCGGCATCGCCAAGATGTTCGACATGCCGGTCGAAAAAGTAAAAGTCCAGTTCATGGTCGGCCCGGGTTCGTACGGCCGCAATGATTCGGGCGACACCACCATGGACGCCGCGGTGCTGTCGAAAGCCGTCGGCAAACCGGTGCGTGTGCAAGGCATGCGTCACGACGGCACGCAGTGGGATCCGAAAGCGCCGGCCTCGGTGCACGTTTCGCGCGCCGCCATCGACAAAGACGGCAAGGTGATCGGCTGGCAATTCGAATCGAAAGGTTTCTCGCGGCGCGAATTTCACCGCGACGAAGGCTCGCCCGAACGCACCATCGCCGGGCAACTGATGGGCTGGCCGTTAAAGCCGATCTGGATCCTCGGCGTACCGGCCGAATCATATTCATTCGCGGCCAAGCGCAAAACCTCCGACACCATCGCGCCGCTGGTCGAGCGCGCCTCACCCTTGCGCACTTCGCACTTTCGCGATCCGGGCGGCCCGCAAATTCATTTTGCGTCCGAGTCGTTCATGGATGAACTCGCCATTGCCACCAACACCGACGCGGTCGAATTCCGTTTGAAATATCTCAGCAACCCGCGCGACCTCGCCGTGGTCAAAACCGTCGCCGAAAAAGCCGGCTGGCAGCCGCACGTCGGCGCGCGCAAACAAATGCGCGGCGATGTGTATGTTGGTCAGGGCTTGTCGTACGCAGTGCGCGGCGGCACCCGCGTCGCGGTGATCGCTGAAGTCGAGGTCAATAAAAATACGCAGCGCATCTGGGTGAAACGTTATTTTGTCGCACACGACTGCGGTCTGGTCATCGCGCCCGATCTGACGCGGCAAACGTTAGAGGCGCAAATCGTGCAGACGACCAGCCGCGCCTTGTTCGAAGAAGTGAAGTTCGACAACAAGACTGTCACCAGCGTCGATTGGCAAAGTTATCCGATACTCGACATGAAAGACGCGCCGGAATCGATCGACATCACACTAATGGACCGCCCTGATCTCGCGCCCTCCGGCGCCGGCGAAGGCACCTGTCGTCCGCTACCGGCGGCGATTGCGAACGCAATCTTCGATGCGACCGGTGTGCGTTTGCGGCAGGCGCCGTTTACGCCGGAGCGCTTGAAAGCGGCCTGGGTTTGATCATCATCAAGTAGGGTGGGCAACTTCGTTGCCCACGAGTTGCGGTTATTGTGCAGATGTTCGCGCGGGCAGCAGAGCTGCCCACCCTACGAAACCGGGTTTAGCTTTTGTCTTATGTAGCCCGGACGGAACGAAGTGAAATCCGGGGTGGCGCTCCCCGGAATACGCTACGCTCCTTCCGGGCTACAAGATCGGTTCTCTCCTTCCCCCTTTGTGGGGGGAGAGCCAGTTTCATCGGCGAGGGGGCAACAGGGATGGGTGGAAGAAGCACCACTCCCTGCGCTGCGCACTACCGCGGCTCCAAACCCTTCGCCTTGATAACGGCGATGGAAGACGGCGTCGCCATGAACTTGAGCCACGCGCCGGCGGCATTCGCCTCTTTGGAGTTTGCGGCGACGCCCATCGCGAAGTCGGTGTTAAGCTGAATTTCCTTCGGCAGCGGCCCCAGCAGTTCGGCGCCCGGGTACGGCAATATCTCGCTGATCTGCGTCATGCTGATTTCAACGTCGCCCGCGGCAACCGCCGGGCCGGCGCCGACTTTGGCCTCGATCGGCTTGAATTTCGCTTTCAGTTCGTCCGCGATACCGAGCTTCACAAAAAGATTTTTCAGGTAAATGCCGGTCGCACCCGCCTCAACATAACCGAACGATTTCGCATTGAGCAGCGTGCGCTTGAAGGCGTCGGTGGTGCTGATGTCGGGCCTTGCGGCGCCTTTTTTGATCGCCACGCCGGCACCCGAACGCGCGAGATCGGCGCGTGAGGCCGCGGCGATTTTTTCCTGCTTGATCAGATCGTCAATGCCCGCCGCAGTCAGTATGGCGACATCAAAAGCCGCGCCCTTCTCGATTTGCGTTTTCAGCGCGGCCGCGGTGTCGTAAGTAAAAACGATTTTGTGCCCGCTCGCTTTTTCGAACTCCGCCTCGAGCGCTTCGAGCACCGTCTTCACGGCATTGGAACTGAAGACCCTGATTTCGGCCGCCTGCACGCCCGCGCTCAGCAACGCAAAGACGATGGTTACCGCCAGAATGATTTTGCGCATGTTCATAAAACCTCCCCTGATACGTGAGTGAATGTGCGCCGGTGTTGCCGGCTTTGTTGTTATATGCGCCACGATACTGCCAGACCGGGCGCGGGTCTAGAAGTGCGCTACTTGATCCGCCGCGCCGCCGGCATCGCCAGCACCAGCCACACTATCCCCAGCGCCCCCGCCAAACCCATCGCCGCCACCGCGCCGCGCGGGCCCAACGCCACCGCCAGCACGCCGATCAGCATGCTGCCCGCCGTCGACAGCATCTGGCTCATGTTAAACAGCGCCATGGTGCGGCCGCGGTATTCAGGCAGCGAATGCGTTTGAATGACGGTGTGCACCAGCGCATTCGCATGCACATGACACAACCCCGCCACCACCATCGCCACCAGCGATAGCCAATACCACGGCGAGAACGCCAGGCCGACTACCGCCAAGCCGTAGACGATAGACGCGTCGAGCATGACCTTGCCGCGCGTCCAGCGGTGGCCGGAGAGCGTGATCATGATCGAGCTGATCACCGCACCCGCACCCATCGCCGCCAGCAGCATGCCCTGCCCGCCGGCGCCGACGTCGAGTATGTCGCGCGCGAACACCGGCAGCAAAGTGGTGAACGGAAAAATAAACAGCGACACCACCGTCGTGCACAAAATGCCGGCGCGCACGATCTGGTTGTTCCACGCAAACTGCCAGCCTTTGAGGATGCTCTGCACGTAAGACTCGCGCAGCATGAGTTCTTTGTGTTCGGCGCTGCGCGGCGTTCCCCGCAGCTTCACCGCATAGACCGTAGCGATGAACAGGCACAGCGCCTGCGCCGCATAAGCGCCGCCGGTATCCGAGACCGCGATGATGGCACCCGCCAGCGCCGGGCCTATGAGGCGCGCGCCGTTGAAGATCATTGAATTCAGGCCAATCGCATTGGTCAGCAATTCCGGCGGCACGGTGTCGGACACCAGAGAACTGCGCGCCGGTTGCTGAATCACCTGCATCAGGCCCGAACACACCGCCGCCACATACACATGCCACGGCTGCACCACGCCGGCGAAGATCAGCGCCGCCAGCACCGCAAAAATCAGCGCACTCATGCCCTGCGCAAACAGCAGCAGCGAGCGGCGCGAATGCCGGTCGGCGAAGGTGCCGGCAAACGGCGCGAACAGCAGCAGCGGCACAAACTGGATGCCGCGCGCCAAGCCCAGCTGCACCATCGAATCGGTAATCTGATAAATCAGCCAGCCGCGGCTCAGCTCGTCCATCCAGAAGCCGAGGTTGCCGAAAATCTGGCACACCGACACCGTGCGGAAATCGCGGTAGTGCAGCGCTTTGAAGGCGCGGTGTTCACGCAGGGCCGGCAGGAAAGGCATCATGGCCGGATTTTACAGGGATGTCGCGGCGGGACTTCCTGTTAATGGCCTGCCCCGTGCGTTAACGCAGCAGAAACCCGCGACGAAAGCGGCGCTTACGCTTTCGCGTACCAGCCCTTCACGCCCGCGTGATCGCGCACCGCATCGTGCGCGCGCATCAATTTCGGATAGCCCGCAAATATCGTTGCGGGTATGTGATCGACCTTGCCGCCGATAAACCAGCGCACCGCCATGTGCAGCTTCAGATCGACGACGTTGAGCTTCGCGCCGCCGAAAAACGGCCCGGCGCCGGTGATGTTCTTTTCGGCAAACTGCCCCCATGCCGGCAGAGCGCCCGCCACCATCGCTTCACGCGCGGCTTTTTTCTCGTCATCCTTCATCCCCAGCGTCGGAATGAGCGCGGCGCGCAGGTCTTCGACGTGGTTCATCATCGCTTCGTGGCGCGCCGCCTCAAAATCATCGGCGGGATGC
Organism: Betaproteobacteria bacterium; assembly: GCA_025356695.1. Next base: position 436 of record JANXSE010000269.1, on the reverse strand, counting down.
AGCCCGTGACGGCGCCCGATCAGCACGAGAATCGCATTGGTCTGCCCGAGCGGCGGCTGGCCCGGCAATTCGAGAATCGGCATCGCACCATAGGGCGTCCCGGCTTTCATCGCCGGCCACGCTTCGCGCTTGATGCGCACGTCTTCGAAATCGACGCCGGCGACATGCAGCGCCAGCCGGCATTCTTCACCGCGGCTCACCGGCGCGTCGAAATAGATCAGTTTGGGTTTTGTCATGTTAAAAATTGTTCCTTGATTTTTTGACGGGAAATCTCATCCGCACTGATTGATGATGAGGAATTTTAGTGCAATTCGCAAAAAATTCCCTTCCGACATGAAAGACACTTAAAAGAATGGCCACGGCCCGTCTCCGGGTATTTCGGCCCGGACACTACGCCATTGACGTATATACTTCATTGGCGTAGCATGCCGCATGG
>JANXSE010000261.1 GCA_025356695.1 Betaproteobacteria bacterium | reverse complement strand
CGGAGGTGCCGACGATTGCCGAGAGCGGGGTGGCCAACTATGAAGTGACCATGTGGTACGGCGTGCTGGCGGCGGCTGGTACGCCGCAGCCGCTGGTGATGAAGCTGCACGGCGCGGTCAATCGCGCGCTGCGCGCGCCGGACCTCAATGAGCGTTTGCTGGCGGAAGGTTCGGAACCCAGCGGCATGTTGCCGGAGGAGTTTTCCGCCTTCATCAAGAGCGAACTCACGCGCTGGGCGCCGGTCATCAAGGCGTCGGGCGCCAAACCGGATTAAAAGTCATGAACGAAGACAGTCCCGGCCGTATCCGCCTGAGTGTTGCAGAAGCGCGCGCGCTGTCGTTGCAGGCACTCAGCCGCATCGGCTACGACGATGAGGAGGCGCGCATACTGGCCGAACACATGCTCGACGCGGCGCTCTGCGGTTATGAATATTCGGGACTGCCGAAAATCCTCAATGTCGCCGAGCACCGCCGCCTGCGCCTGCCGCGGCGCCATCTGCGCGCCGCGCACGAGACGCCGGTGTCGGCAATGTTCGACGGCGGCAACAATGTCGGCATGGTGACGATGTATCAGGCCACACAGGTCGCGATCAGGAAAGCGCGCGAACACGGCTTTGCGGTGGTCGGCGTCAATAACAGCTGGGTCAGCGGGCGCGGCGCGCATTATGTCGAACTGATGGCGAATGAAGGACTGATCGGTTTGCACACCGTGAGTTCGACGCGTCATGTCGCGCCGCCCGGCGGCGCCGAGGCGAGCTTCGGCACCAATCCGCTGGCCTGCGCGTTTCCCACCGAAGGCGAGGCTTTCGTCATCGACATGGGCACCTCGGCTTTCATGTCCACCGATCTGCTGTTTCGCCAGCGCCGCGGCGAATTGCTGCCCGAGGGTGTGGCGATTGATGCGACTGGCAAACCGACGCGCGATCCGGCGGCGGCCCTGCAGGGCGCGATTCTGCCGTTCGGCGGTTACAAGGGTTTCGCGCTGGCGCTGATGATGCAGGGCTTCGGTGTGCTCGCCGGGTCCGGCAGCGATTTCGAAAAGAGTTACGGTTATCTGGTCATCGCGATCAAACCCGATCTGCTGATGCCGCTGGCGGATTACCGCCGTGACATGAGCGCCACGCTGGCCGCAATCAAGTCGACACCGCGCCTGCCGGGGGTCGATGAAATCCGCCTGCCGTCCGAGCGTGCGTTCGCCGAGCGTGCGCGCAACCGGCGCGGGGGCATTGTCATCGACAGCCATATCTACGCGGCGCTGAACAATCTGCCGCAAGGACAGTTGCCGGGAAAAATCTGATGCGCAATTTGCACATCCGCATGCCGCACCGGCATGGCTTGCGGGTGCTGATGTAATCGTCTAAATTGCCTGTGACGCGCGCGGCAGGCGAAGCCGGTCTGCACGCCGCCAAAAACAACAGTGCCGGTGAACGACACCGGCCGTTACGAGGAAAATCCAATGTTATTGCCTGCGCAAAAAAAGGTCGTCAGCGCATTTGACGAATACACCGGTTCATTTGCCATTTCACGCCGCGGATTTCTCGCCGGTCTCGGTGCGTTCGGCGCCGGCGCGCTGCTGCCCGGCTGCACGACGACGAGTTCGCTGGCGGGCAAGCCGTATCGCGTCGACGTGCATCACCACATCGTCGCGCCCACCTATTCTGCGGCACTGAAAGCGCGCGGCCAGGGCCACATCGCGTGGTCGGTGCAGAAATCGATCGAGGACATGGACAAGAGCGGCATCGCCACCGCGCTGACTTCGCTGATCCAGCCGGCGATGGCGATCGGCGACGTCGCCAGCAACCGCCGCCTCGCGCGCGAATCCAACGAATACGCAGCAAAGATCGCGCGCGATTACCCCGGGCGTTTCGGCTCGTATGCGGCGCTGCCGTTCACCGACACCGAGGGTGCGCTGAAAGAAATCGAATACGCGCTCGACACGCTGAAGGCCGAGGGCTTCTGTTTGATGACGAGTTACGGCAGCAAATATCTGGGTGATCCGGCGTTCTTTCCGGTGCTCGAAGAACTCAACCGGCGCAAGGCGATTGTCTACGTGCATCCGCTGGCGCCGCAGTGCTGCGCGGCGATCCTGCCCGATGTGGCGGTTGGCACCATCGAATATGCGGTGGATTCGACGCGCACAATGGCGAGCCTGGTGTTCGGTGGCGGTGCTGCGAAGTATCCAGACATCCGCTGGATTTTTTCGCACAGCGGAGGAACGACGCCCTTCCTGTTGTCGCGTTTCATTCGCCAGGAGCAGGACATGAAGGGCGAGGCGATCAAGCGCATGCCCAACGGCGTGATGTACGAATACAAGAAGTTTTATTATGAGACCGCACAGGGCAATCATGCCGGCGCGCTCGATGCGCTGTTGCGCATCATTCCGGTGTCGCAGATTTTGTATGGCACGGATTTCCCGTATCGCGACGGCGCCGAGGTCAACGAAGGGCTGGGCAATTATCGCTTCAGCTCGTCCGAACGCATGGCAATCGACCGCGACAATGCGTTGCGTCTGATGCCGCGGCTCGCCGCGTAGGGTGCGCACCGCGCACCCTACACACTGCAAATGGCAATTCCATAGAGAGGTAGATGATGAATACAAACAATGAAGCGAACGCCGGTCTCGACGGCCTGTTCGAAGACATCCTTGCCGTGCCGCGCCGCCGCTTTCTGCAAAGCGCTGCGGCGCTCGGCGCCGGCGCCATGCTGCCGGGCTGCGAAGCGCTGCCGAAGACCGCTTCGGGACAAACGCTGCATCGCATCGATATCCACCACCATCTGCTGCCGCCGAAATACGTCGCCGAGCTGCCGAAGCTGGTGAAGGGTGAGAGCCCGCCCACCAACTGGACGCCGGCGCGCTCGCTCGAAGACATGGACAGGAATGGCATAGCCATGTCGATGCTGAGCCTGATGCAGCCGGGCGTATGGTTTGGCGATGTTGCGCTCGGCCGCCGCATCACGCGCGAGAGCAACGATTACGCTGCTGCCGTGGTGCGTGACAACCCGTCGCGTTTCGGCATTTTTGCGACCCTGCCGTTGCCGGACACCGAAGGCAGTCTGAAGGAAATCGCCTACGCGCTCGACACACTGAAGGCCGACGGCTTCGGCCTGATGACGAGTTATGCCGGCAAATATCTCGGCGATCCGGCGTTCTGGCCAGTGCTCGAAGAACTGAACCGCCGCAAGGCGGTGGTCTACAACCATCCGCTGTCGGCCGACTGCTGCCGCAACCCGATTCCGCAGTACATGGTGAATTCGGCGATCGAATACGCGACCGACACCTCGCGCACCATTGCAAGCCTGTTGTTCAGCGGCGCGGCGGCGCGTTTCCCCGATATCAAATGGATCCATTCGCACGGCGGCGGCACCATGCCGATGCTGTGGCAGCGTTACATCCGCCAGGAAGCGTCGATGAAGAACAAGCTGGAAATCCTGCCCAACGGCGTGCTGCACGAAATCAAGCGCTTCTACTACGACACCGCACAGGCCAATTCGCCCGGCGCGCTGGCCGCGCTGTTGAAACTGGTGTCGACCTCGCAGGTGATGTTCGGCACCGATTACCCCTACCGCCCGGGTGCCGAGGTGGTCGAAGGCCTGACCGGCTACGGTTTTTCCGCCGCCGAACTGCGTGCCATCGACCGCGACAATGCGCTGCGCCTGATTCCGCGCCTGAAAACCTGAACCTGACACCGCGGCAGGGCTGTTTGGTCGATTTTGTGTGACGCCGGTTGTCGAGCTGAAGTACCATTCGGTTTTCGCTGCGCGGCCGCGTGCCGCGCGGAACGCAGCGCCGCATCGTCGGCGGTGCGCGGCAATTCTTGAGGGCGGTTACGGATGTCGATGAAATGCGTGAATGATTTTCGCCTGCGCTTCGGTAAGCAGGAACTGGTGCCGATCATGGTTGGCGGCATGGGCGTGGACATTTCGACGGTGGATCTCGCGCTGGAAGCGGCGCGCCTGGGCGGCATCGGCCATATCTCCGACGCCATGGTGCAGACGGTTTCCGATCGTCGCGACAACACGCACTTCACCAAGGAAAAGCTCAAGCTCTACAAATACAACGTAGCCAATTCCGACAAATCGAAGGTGATGTTCGACCTCGGCCGCCTGGCCGAGGCGACGCACAACCATGTCGGCCGCGCCATGCAGGCCAAGCGCGGCGACGGCATGATCTTCGTCAACTGCATGGAAAAGCTGACGATGAACGCGCCCAAGGACACGCTGCGCGTGCGCCTCGCTTCGGCGCTCGACGCCGGCATCGACGGCATCACGCTCTCCGCCGGCCTGCATCTGGGTTCGCTCGCGCTGATTGCCGACCATCCGCGCTTTCGCGACGCCAAGCTCGGTATCATCGTCTCATCGCTGCGCGCGCTGCAGTTGTTCCTGCGCAAGAATGCGCGGCTTAACCGCGCGCCCGATTACATCGTTGTCGAAGGGCCGCTCGCCGGTGGCCACCTGGGTTTCGGTCTTGACGACTGGGCGCAATACGATCTGCGCACCATCGTCGTCGAGATCCTCGCTTATCTGAAGGCCGAACAGCTCGACATTCCGGTGATTCCGGCCGGCGGTGTCTTTACCGGCAGCGATGCCGTGTCATTCCTCGAAATCGGCGCCGCCGCGGTGCAGGTGGCGACGCGTTTCACCGCCACGCGCGAATGCGGCCTGCCCGACAAAGTCAAGCAGGAATACTTCAAGGCGGACGAAGCCGACATCGAGGTCAACATGATCTCGCCGACCGGCTACCCGATGCGCATGCTGAAGAGCAGCCCGGCGATCGGCAACGGCATCCGCCCGAACTGCGAAGCCTACGGGTATCTGCTCGACGGCAGTGGCAGCTGCGCCTACATCACGGCCTACAACCGCGAAGTCGCCGCGCACCCGGGCGCGAAGAAAGTCTCAGTCATGGACAAAACCTGCCTGTGCACCGCGATGCGCAACTTCGACTGCTGGACCTGCGGACACAATACCTACCGCCTGAAAGACACCACGCGGCGCGGCGCCGACGGCAGCTACGAGTTGCTGAGTGCCGAACACGTTTTTCGGGACTACCAGTTCAGCGTCGACCAGAAGATCGCCCTGCCGCCGGCCGCTTAGGCGCCGCTCAATCGAGCGGTTCGAGCTTGATGATTGACGCGCCGTGGTTGCTACCGACCCAGAAAGTCACCGGGCTGGTCGAGTTATCCACGAAGACGCGCCGCACGTTGGTCTGCCGCGGCAGCAGGTATTCGACCGCGCGGCCGCTTTCGGTATCCATGCGCAGGATGCGGTCGCTCGACATTGAGCCGCTCCAGAGTTCGCCGTTTTTATCGACGAACACGTCGTAGGGATAGGTGTGCGCGGTGGGTACGTCCCATTCGCGGATTGCTTCCTTCTTCGGATCGAACATGCCGACCTTGTTGGCGGCGAACTCGGCGAACCAGACACGGCCCTGCGCATCCAGCATGGTGCGGCGCGGGCGCGAGCGGCGTGTCGGCGTCGGGTAGATCGTCGATTGCAAGGTCTTCGCATCGACGCGGCCGATGTTCTCGTCGCCGAAATCCATGAAATAGAGATTGTTCTGCGCGTCGGCAATCATGCCGTAGGGCGAATGATTGACGCCCTTCGGCATGTCGCGGAAGGGATCGATGAATTCGTATTTACCGCTGGCCGGATCGAGCCGCAGGACGGCCTGCTTGCTGACTTCGTTGGTCCACACCTTGCCGTCGATATGCGCGCTGCCCGGCATCACCATCGATTGTTGCGCGGTGTCCGCATTCATCGTCGCGGGTAGCGGGAAGGACTGAAATTTGCGCGTTTTGGTATTAAATTTTACGAGGCCCGTCTGGAACATTGCCGCCAGCCAGTAGTTGCCGTCGCGGTCGACTTCGAGCGCCAATGATCCGGCGGGGAAGCCGGGTTTGCTGAGCGGATAGGCGAATTCAACATGCGCGCCGGTTTTCGGGTCGAGCCGGCCGAGAAAATTTTCCACAAAGTTCGAATACCAGACGTAGCCCTGCGCGTCGGTGCGCACGTCGTGCGGCGCGATCGATTTGCGCGGCATGTCGTATTCGGTGATGACCACGCGGGTGGCGCGGCCCTGCGGGCGCGGCAGCGTCTTCAGTTCGTAGTTCCAGGTCGCGCCCTTGCTGAGATTGACCGTTGCCAGGTAGTCGGCGAGCTTGCGCGCCAGTTCCTCGTTCGGTTTGCGTTCGGCCACGCGCGGCTGCACGCGCGCCATGGTCGTGTTATTGGCGAACTGCGACATGCGGTTCAACACGCCGAAGAATTCGGTGGCGTTGAATTTCGAACGCACGATGCGCTCGAAGGTGTGGCAGCTCATGCACTCGATCAGCGGTCGCTTTTGATCGGTGCTGCCCGGCATGCTCATGAACCATTCGGTGTTGGTGAGTTGTGCCGAGAATTCCTGCAGCTTGCGCAAGCGTACGTCGAGCGGCGCATTTTTCTGCGCGCCAACCCCGACCGTGGCCGGGCCGTCGAGCACATAACCGGTGGCGCGGATCGCCAGCGTATAACGTCCGGCGCCGACTTTCGCAACGGGAAAGGCGAAGCGGCCGTCGTGGTCGCTGACGACGGTGGTGGTGATATTCGCGCCATTTTTTCTGGCGCTGACCAGCACGCCTTCCATCGCGCCGTCTTCGGCGGAGCTGACACGTCCGGCCAGCAGCTGCGCCTGCACGGCGCTGCTGGCGGCAAGCAAAACGAGCAGGGCGCAGGCGTGCGCGGCAGAGCGTAAAAATTTCATGGGAATTTTCCGGAGCACAACTACTGACGCTGCATGCGGCATTCGGTCTCGACTGATTTTACCGGTTTGCCGCGCGGCGCCGGGCGCCGCATCACGCGCGTCTGCTGGTAGCCGTCTTTGCTGCAACTGATGACGACATCGTTCGGATTGACCTGGTTGCCAAGGCCGCGCACACGGTAGATGCCCGAGCGGTCGGTGCGCGTCACATAGGTGAGTCCGCTGGCGATCTTGAGTGTGACCTTGGCGTCGTTGACCGGCGTGTTGCGCAGGTCTTTGACGAAACCGAAGTAAGTCGGGCCGTCTTCCTCGGTGTGTTCATGCGGTTCGTTGATGCCGCCGCCGGCGCGTGCGGTCGGCGCGGCTGTTATCAACATAAACGCCATCACCAGGACGGCAAGCGCGGTGTTCAGTGCGCTCGCGGCGGGCATGATCGGCAACGACACGGCAGCGTGCGGTTCAGCGCAGAAAGTAGTCGCGCAACAGAATCACAAATGCGACCAGCGCGCCCAGCGGCACCAGCCAGGCCAGTGCAGGGCGCAGAAAGCGCGTCAGCGCCGCCGGCAGCAGGCCGGCAACGAGTCCCGCGCTGCCGCCGGCCAGCGCGGCCGTCGCCATCCAGCCGAACCAGTACATGGCCGGGCCTTCGCCCGGTTGTTGCACACCGAAGCCGAAGCTGTAGGTGATGGGGTGATAGGTGATGAGCGCGTAGTTCTGATCGACCGCAATCACGTAGACGATGGGAGTCATCATTGCAAAGACGATGGCGAAAACTTCAAACCGTCGCGATGTGCTCATGCGCCGAACCCGCGGATGTTGTTGATGATGTGGCCGGTGAGGAAGTTCCACCAGACGATGATCGCCAGCAAAGCCGTGAGGGCGTTGCGCGTGCGCAGGTTTTCAGCCGACGGCTGGCGCCAGAAAAAACGATAGGCCGGCAGCATGGCCATGCCCACGGCGGCAAAGTGTTCTTTCAGTTCAAACGCGCCGTTCTCCGCCCACGCCTCCATCTGCTCGACGACCACGCGGATGCTGACGCGGTATTCGGGATAGATGAAAGCGCCGACCAGAAAGGTCAGGATGTAAAGGACGATGATGGCATCGACGTAGCCGCCGCCGGAGACGGCGCGAAAACGTTCCTGAAACGACGCTGCGGGTTTGCGCGCCGGCAGGCAGACGCTGAACGCCTGGTGTGTGACGGCGCCGAGCAGGGCGACGGCCAGCAGGCCGTGGACGATCAGCAGCGCGGTCCACATGGCGGCAAGGCAGGCAATGCATTCATGAACGGATCCCCCGAAACGCGCGGTGCAACGCGCCATCGGGCGCATTGCACCGGCTTGATGCGATTACTCCAGCGGTTCGAGCTTGACGATCGAGGCGCCGTGGTTGCTGCCGACCCAAAAGGTCACCGGTGTCGTCGTGTTGTCGATATAAACGCGGCGCACGTTGGTTTGTTTCGGCAACAGGTAATCGGTGAACTGGCCGGTTTTCGGATCAAGCCGCGTAATGCGGTCGTTGATCATCGAGCCGGTCCAGGCATTGCCGTTCTTGTCGACTGCAACGTCGTACGGATTCGACCACGGGAGCGGCAGTTTCCATTCCTTGAATTCGGTCGATTTCGTATCGAACACGGCAATCGCGTTGGCGCGATATTCGCCGAACCAGAGGCGGTTCTGCTCGTCCATCATGCCGCGGCGCGGACCCGAATCCTTGGTCGGTGTCGCAAACATCGTGATCTCGAGTGTCTTGGCGTCGATGCGGCCGATATGCTCGCGACCGATGTCGGTGAAATACACATTGTTCTGCGAATCGGCGGCGATGTCATAAATGTTGTGGCCCTGCGGCGACGACTTGAACGGCTCGATAGTTTCCCATTTGCCGGTCTTCAGATCGATGCGGTGTATGCCGGAAAAACCGTTGTTTTGCGACCACACCTTGCCGTCAACGGCCATGCTCAACGGGCTGGTCATGTTGACCTGCGTGTTGGCCTTGTTCAGATCGGCGGATATCGGGAAGTACTGGAATTTTTCCGTCTTGCGGTCGAATTTGGCGATCGCCGCCTGATACATCATGCCGAGCCAAAGATTACCATCGCGGTCGTTGCGCAGCGACAGCGCGCCGATCGGCGAGCCTTTTTTGAGTGTGTCCACCGGAAACTCGGTGTGCTTGCCGGTCTTCGGATCGATCTTGCCGAGCGTCTGGCCGCCGAAATTCGAATACCAGGCGTTGCCCTCGTTATCGGTCACCACGTCATGCGGTTGCAGCGTCGGTTTCGGCAGATCGTATTCGGTGATGATGACCTGCGTGGCTTTGCCTTTCGGGCGCGGCAGCGTCTTCAGCGGGTAGTCCCAGGTCGTTGACTGGGAGAGGTTGATGCTCGCCAAAAATTCGGCCTGCGCACGTTGTACGCGCACGCGGTCTTCGCCGACCGCCTCGGTGTCGCGCGTGGTCAGGCGTTTTTGCGGATTGAGCGGTGTGGTCTGGTTGGCGTAGGTTGACATGCGCTGCACGGTGGCGAGGAAGCCATCGGCATCGTATTTCGAACGCACGATACGCTCGAGGCTGTGACAGCCGACGCAGCCGAGCAGCGTGTATTTCTGCTTATCGGAGCCGGGCATGCTGTTGAGCCATTCGGAGTTCGACATCTGCGCGGCGAGGTCCTGCGTCTTGCGCAGTTTCAGGTCGGCAGTCGCGGTTTTTTGCGCGGCAACGTCGGCATTGACGCGGCCGTCAAGGTCGTAACCGGCGGCACGGATGCTGATGCGGTACTGACCTGCTTCCAGTTTCGAGGCGGGAAAGCGGTAGCGGCCCTGCGCGTCGCTGACCACCGTGATGGTCATCGTCGAGCCGGCTTTTTTGGCGCTTATCAATACGCCTTCCATCGCGCCTTCTTCCGCCGAACTGACGCTGCCGGTCAAGGCGGGCGCTGCATCCGCGGCGAACAGCGACGGCACGTTCATGACAAACAACAAGATGCTCGCGCATGCGGCAAGTTGACTGCGCATCGATACCATGGCATTTCCCCCTCAAGATGATGTTGAACGGCGGCGCGGACTTTTATTTTTGTTGGAAGACCGCCTGCACACGAAGTATGCGCCAGTGCGCGCCAGCTTTCAAACCCGCTGAAATCCCTGCGCGGCAGGGGGTCTTGCATTGGAGACGAGCGGGATGTGCCAAGCGGGCGCCGAGGGTTTAATATCGCGGTTCGACGGCGGTCCGCCCTGACAACGCGGCGTGACGACCGTTGTGCAACGGGGGGAATATTTCAATGATTGGCAAGCCAGCGGAATGCGGTCGTCGGTGCGTGGCGCTTGCGCTGCTCGCGGCGGGCGCTGCGGCCGCGCAAACACCCGCGGTAACCGCCAAGCCGGCGCTGCTGCCTGAAGTGGTGACCAGCGCCACGCGCACCGCGCGCGACGCCTTCGACCTGCCGCTGGCGATCGACAGCGTAGACAAAAGCGTGATCCAGGAAGACCGGCCGCAGGTCAACATTTCCGAATCGCTCAACCGCGTGCCGGGCATCGCCGTGCTGAACCGCCAGAACTACGCGCAGGACCTGCAGATTTCGTCGCGCGGCTTCGGCGCTCGCTCGACCTTCGGCGTGCGCGGCATCCGTCTGATTGCCGACGGCATCCCGGCGACCAGCCCCGACGGCCAGGCGCAGGCGGCCTCGTTCAATCTCGGCGCTGCCGAGCGCATCGAGGTCATGCGCGGGCCGTTCTCGACGCTCTACGGCAACGCCGCCGGCGGTGTCATCCAGTTGTTCACCGCCGACGGTCCGCCCGAGCCAACGCTGGGCGCCTCACTGGTCGGCGGCAGTTACGGCACCTACAAGGCGGCGACGCAGTTCGGCGGCCAGTGGGGCAGTCTCAATTATTCGCTCGATGCATCGCGTTTTCACAGCGACGGTTATCGCGACCACAGCACCGTCACGCGCGACATGCAGAACGTGAAATTCAAAATGCCACTGACGACCGGCACGCTGACGCTGGTGGCGAATGCCTTCGATCAGCCGGAAACGCAGGACCCGCTCGGTTTGACGCGGTCGCAGATGGTGGCGAACCCGCGGCAATCGGATATCGTCGCCACGCAGTTCAACACGCGCAAGAGCATCCGGCAGAACCAGCTCGGCCTGATTTACGACGCCAGTTTCGGCCGCGGCGACCTGCAGGCGCGCGTCTACGGCGGCGACCGCCAGGTCACGCAGTACCTGTCGCTCTCGGCCGCCGCGCAGGCGCCGGTGACCTCCGCCGGCGGCGTGGTTGATCTCGACCGCGGATACGAGGGCATCGGCTTGCGCTGGACGCAGCGCATGATTGAAGGCGAACGGCCGCTGACCGTCAGTGTCGGCGCCGATCACGACCGGCAGGCCGAACACCGCCGCGGCTTTCTCAACAACAATGGTGCGGTCGGCGCCTTGAAGCGTGACGAAGACGACACCGTGCACAACACCGATGCCTATGCGCAGCTCGAATGGAAATTCGCGCCGCGCTGGAGCACCACCGCAGGCCTGCGCCACAGTCGCATCTATTTCAACTCAAAGGACTACTTCATCCGCGCCGGCAACGGCAACGATTCAGGGGCGGCGAGCTTCAACAAAACCACGCCGGTGGCGGGCCTGTTGTTCAACGTGACACCGGCCTTGAACCTTTATGGCAACCTCGGGCGCGGCTTCGAGACGCCGAGCTTCGCCGAGCTCGCTTATCGCGCCGGCGGCGTGACCGGCCTTAATTTTGCATTGACACCGTCGACCAGCCTGCACCGCGAAATCGGCGTCAAGGCGAAAACCGGCCGGATGCGCGCCAATCTCGCGCTGTTCCGCATCGATACCAACGATGAAATCGTCGTCAACAACGCGGCGGGCGGCCGCACCGACTACAAAAACGCTTCGCAGTCACGCCGCAAGGGCGTCGAACTCTCCGCCGAAGCCGATCTCGGCCGCGGCTTTGAAGCGTATCTGGGCTACACCTGGCTCGACGCGCATTTCACGCTGCCGTTCGTCACCGGCACCGGTGCCACCGCGGCGACAGTGGCGACCGGCAGCCGCATCGCCGGCGTGCCGGGTTATTCCCTGTTCGGCGAACTGGTGTGGCGCCATGCCGCGAGCGGATTTCATGCCGGCGCCGAGATGCGCATGGCCGGCAAGATTTACGTCAACGATCCGAACAGCGCGGCCTCCGACGCTTACACCATCGGCAGCCTGCGCGCCGGCTTCGAGCAGCGCGCGAAAAGGTGGCGCATCGCTGAATATGTCCGCATCGACAACATCACCGACCGGCAATACGTCGGCTCGGTTATCGTCGCCGACGCCAACAGCCGTTTTTACGAACCGTCGCCCGGCCGCAACTGGCTGCTCGGTGCCAACGCCTCGCTGTCGTTCTGACGTTTCAAGCGGTGCTTACTTTTCGGAAAAGCGGTAGGCGAGGCCGATCCACGCCGCGCGCGTCGCCGCCACTGCTTTGCGCGGCAGCTCGGCGGCGAGGGCCACGGCCGGCAGCACAGCGAGTGCCAGTAATAAGGGATTGGTGGGGGGCAAGCTTCAATTCCCCGGCGTACGGCCGTGCATGTCGCCGGACCGCATGTATTTATGCGTTGTTTATAACAAATCCACCGCAGTTTGGGGAGGCGGGCCGTGGAAAATCGCCGCTCAATGGCGTGGTGCGGACTTAACTGTTAATATTTTCCCCGATTCCAAGAACAACAAAAATCCGGACGGCGCTGCGGCGCCGTCTGCGCTGTTACATCGACGCGATTATCAGGAGAGATTCCAATGAAAATAACGCTATCGGCGGTCGCCCTTATTTTTGCCGCGGGCGCGGCATTTGCACAAAGCGATATGGACTTGCGCAACGACGGCAAGAACACCGAAAACGTGCTGACCTACGGCATGGGCTACAACCAGAACCGTTACAGCCCGCTCAAACAGATCAACAAGCAGAGCATCAAGCGCCTGGTGCCGCTGTGGAGCACCTCGCTGTCGAGCAATTTCGGCGAACAGGGCCAGCCGCTGGTTTACAACGGCACCATGTACATCGCCAACGCGCAATGGACGATCGCGATCGACGTGGCCACCGGCAAACAGCTCTGGCGCACGGCGGTCGATTATGATCCGGCGACGCCGCGCGTCGTCTGCTGCGGCATTTCGAACAAGGGTCCGGCGATTTACGACGGCAAGGTCTACCGCGGCACGCTTGATGCGCATGTCGTCGCACTAGATCAAAAGACTGGCAAGCAGCTGTGGAAGACCAAGATCGCCGAGTGGAAGGATGGTTTCTCGATCACCGGCGCGCCGCTCGTTGCCAATGGTGTTGTGATCACCGGCATTTCCGGCGCCGAATTCGGCATTCGCGGATTTCTTGACGGCCTCGATCCGCAAACCGGCAAGCAGCTGTGGCGCCGTTACACGATCCCGGCGCCGGGCGAAAAGGGTAGCGAAACCTGGCCGAAGGACGATTCGTGGAAGAGCGGCGGCGGTTCGACTTGGGTCACCGGTTCCTATGATCCGGAACTCGATCTCGTCTACTGGGGCACCGGCAACGCCGGCCCGTGGAACCCGAAAGGGCGCCCCGGCGACAATCTCTACACCGCCTCGGTGCTGGCGATGCGGCCGAAGACCGGCGAAATCGTCTGGCATCGCCAGCTGGTGCCGAACGAAATGTTCGACCTCGACGCGGTGTGGGAATGGATCCTCGCCGACATCGACGTCAAGGGCATCAAGCGCAAGGTTACGATGCACTTTTCGCGCGGCGGATTTCTCTACGTGATCGATCGCACCAATGGCGAGCTGCTCTCGGCCGAGCCGTTCGAAAAAGTGAACTGGGCCTCGCACGTTGACATGGCCACCGGCCGTCCGGTTGAAACCGAGGTATCGAAGCGCGTGCGCGCCGGCGAACAGATCGAACTGTGGCCAGGCCAGTGGGGCGGCAAGAACTGGGCGCATGCCGCGTTCAATCCGGAAACTGGTCTGCTCTACGCCAACACCATGCACAACCCGCGCCTCGTGAAGTTCGAACCGGTTGAGTACAAGACAGGCCAGCGCTTCGTCGGCCTGCAGAATGCGCCAGCCGAGGCCGCGCCGTTCCGCCCGATCGCGCACGTCGATGCAATCGAGCCGCTCACCGGCAAACCGAAGTGGCGGGTGCCGATCATGGACATCCCGCATTACTCGGCGGTGCTGGCCACCGGTGGCGGCCTCCTGTTCACCGGCAAGGAAACCGGTGAATTCGTCGCCTACGATATCGACAACGGCGATCTGCTCTGGCAGTTCCGCACCACCTCGGGCATCAACGCGCAGCCGATCACCTTCACGCACAAGGGCCGCCAGTACGTGGCAATCCAGTCGGGCATCGGCGGCGTCAACGTTTTGCGCATGGGCCCGCAGCTGGCAAACGTTCCGCGCGGCGGCACCGTGTGGGTGTTCGCGCTGATCGACTAATTCCGGAACAGAGGGGAGACATCATGAACAAATTACTCATCGCGCTGAGCGCCCTGCTGACACTGGCCGGTTGCGCCATCGGGCCGGGCAGCTACGACTTGCGGAACGACGGCAAGAACACCGACAACATCCTGACCTACGGCATGGGCTACGCGCAGAACCGCTACAGCCCGCTGGAGCAGATCAACAAATCGAACGTGAAGAAGCTGGTGCCGGTGTGGAGCCTCGGCCTTGAAAACGATCTCGGCGAACAGGCGCAGCCGTTGATTTATGACGGCGTGATGTATGTGAGCGACGCCAAGTGGACGGTCGCCATCGACGCAGTCAGCGGCAAGCAGCTTTGGCGCACAGCGGTGAACTTCGATGCCGACACCCCGCGCGTGGTGTGCTGCGGTGTTTCGAACAAAGGCGTGGCTCTCTACAACGGCAAGGTGCTGCGCACCACCATCGACGCGCACGTCATGGCGCTCGACCAGAAAACCGGCGCCGTCCTGTGGAAGCAGAAGGTCGCCGAGTGGAAAGAGGGGTATTCGCTGACGCTGGCGCCGCTGCTCGCCAACGGCGTGCTGGTCACCGGTTGCTCGGGCGCCGAATTCGGCGCGCGCTGCTTCCTCGACGGCTGGAACCCGGACACCGGTGAACATCTGTGGCGCCGTTACACGATTCCGGCGCCGGGTGAGAAGGGCAGCGAGACCTGGCCCAAGAACGACGCCTATCTGCACGGCGGGGCGAGCACCTGGATCACCGGTTCCTACGATCCCGAACTCGATCTGATGTACTGGGGCACTGGCAATGCCGCCCCCTACAACCCGGCTAACCGTGCGGGCGACAATCTCTACACGGCTTCGATTCTTGCGGTGCGGCCGAAGACCGGCGAGATCGTCTGGCATTACCAGGTCGCGCCGAATGAAATCTACGACTGGGACACCGTGTGGGAAATCATCCTCGCCGAGATCAAGGTCGACGGCCTGCCGCGCAAGGTGGCGATGCAGATGAACCGCAACGGCTTCCTTTACGTGCTTGATCGCGCCACCGGCGAGTTG
This sequence comes from Betaproteobacteria bacterium, assembly GCA_025356695.1. The sequence goes on along the minus strand of JANXSE010000261.1, from coordinate 9,242 downwards.
CTGTCGGCCAAGGCGTTCACCAAGGTCAACTGGGCGACGCATATCGACATGAAGACCGGGCGACCGGTTGAATCGGAAGAGTCGAAGAAGCTGCGTGCCGGCGAACAGATCCAGCTCTATCCGAGCATTCGTGGCGGCAAGAACTGGATGCATGCGGCGTTCAATCCGAACACCGGCCTGCTTTACGCCAACACCAACGAGGGCTATTCGAATTACAAATTGATTCCGATCGAGCCGTTCAAGCCGGGCTTCCGCTATCAGGCCGTCGATGCGACCTACTCGCCGGTCACGCCGACCACTGTCGGCGGCTACATCGAGGCGATTGACCCGATGACAGCGAAACCGAAGTGGAAGGTGCCGATCATGGGTGAACTGCCCGGCTCCGCCGTGCTGGTGACCGGTGGCGGTCTGTTGTTCACTGGCAAACATACGGGTGAAGTCATTGCAGTTGACGCCGATAACGGTACGCAACTGTGGAGCTTCCGGACGCCGTCTGGCGTGAATGCCCAGCCGGTAACGTGGACGCGAAACGGCCGCCAGTATGTGACGATCCTGTCCGGTAGCGGCGGCACCACCTCGCAGCGGCGCGGCCTGACCAATATCCCGGATTACGGCTCGGTGTGGACGTTTGCATTGCAGCCGGAATAAAAAAACAGCAAAGCGGAGGAGATGTGATGAAAAAGCTTATTTCGATCGGCGCGATGGCGGTGGTATGTGCGAGCGGCGCGTTTGCCCAGACGCAGGCGGACCTGCTGGCGGACGGCAACGGCAAAAACACCGGCAACGTGCTGACCTATGGCATGGGTTATTCGCAGCAGCGTTATTCGCCGCTTACGCAGATCAACAAGTCGAACGTGAAGAGGCTGGTGCCGGTGTGGAGCCTCGGCCTCGAAAACGATTTTGGTGAGCAGGCGCAGCCGATCATCCACGACGGCGTCATGTACGTGAGCAACGCGAAGTGGACGGTTGCCATCGATGCCTTGGGCGGCCGCCAGTTGTGGCGCACGGCGGTGGATTTCCCGCCGGAAACACCGCGCGTGGTCTGCTGCGGTGTGTCGAACAAGGGTGTGGCCGTTTACAACGGCAAGGTGTTCCGCACCACGCTGCACGCTTATGTGATTGCACTCGACCAGAAGACCGGCAAGGAAGTGTGGCGACAGAAGGCGGCGGAATGGACGCAGGGCTATTCGCAGACGGTGGCACCGCTGGTTGCCAACGGCGTGCTGGTCACCGGCATCTCGGGCGCCGAGTTCGGCATTCGCGGTTTTCTCGATGGTTGGGACCCGGAAACCGGCAAGCACCTCTGGCGGCGTTTCACTACCGCCGGCCCTGGCGAGAAGGGTTATGAGACCTGGGAACCACGCGAGGCCTACGAACACGGCGGCGGCAGCACCTGGATCACCGGCTCGTACGATCCCGAACTCGATCTGATGTACTGGGGCACCGGCAATGCCGGGCCGTGGAACCCGTCGGTGCGCAAGGGCGACAACCTCTACAGCGCGTCGATCATCGCAGTGCGGCCGAAGACCGGTGAAATCGTCTGGCACTACCAGGCCACGCCGAACGATATTTTCGACTGGGACGCGGTGTGGGAAGTCATCCTCGGCGAGGTCAAAATCGACGGCAAGCCGCGCAAGGTGGCGATGCAGATGAATCGCAACGGTTTCCTCTACGTGCTCGATCGCGCCACCGGGCAACTGCTGTCGGCCAACGCCTACGGGCCGGTCAACTGGGCCACGCATGTCGATATGAAAACGGGCCGTCCGGTGGAATCCGACGGCGCGAAGAAATATCGCGCCGGCGAACCGTTCGAGATGTGGCCGAGCGTGCGCGGCGCAAAGAACTGGCCGCACGCGGCGTTCAATCCGAACACCGGCCTGCTCTACGCCAACACCAACAACACGCCGTCGACCGTCAAGCTGGTTGAACTCGCGCCGTACAAGGCGGGCATGCGTTACACGGGCGTGGAAAATGCCTATCCGCCGGTCAAACCCGGTGACACCGTTGGCCACATCGAAGCGATCGATCCGCTCACGGCAAAACCGAAATGGCGCGTGCCGGTGAAGGATTTCCAGATCGCCGCGGCAATGCTGGCGACCGGCGGCGGCCTGCTGTTCACCGGCAAACATACCGGCGAATTCGTCGCGCTCGATGCCGACAACGGCAATACGCTGTGGCAGTTCCGCGTCAGCTCGGGCATCAATGCGATGCCGGTGACATGGACGCACCAGGGCAAACAGTATGTCACCGTGTTGTCGGGCCTCGGCGGTCTCTATGGTACCCGCAGCCGCGAAGCGCTCAAAAACGTGCCGGTCGGCGGCTCGGTGTGGACTTTTGCATTGACGGAGTAAGCCATCGAATGAGCACGAGGCATTTTTGTATCGCAGCCGGCACGCTGTGCCTGTTGACCACATTGAACGTATTTGCACAGGAAACATTTCAGCCCGAGCAGATCAAGCGCGGTTCGGCGATTTTTTCGCAGAACTGCGCACCCTGCCACGGCCCGCGCATGGCCGATCCGCAGGGCGCGTTCGATCTGCGCACCTTTCCGCCGGAGCAGAAAAGCCGCTTTCTCAATTCGGTGAGCAATGGCAAGAACAGCATGCCGCCGTGGGGCGGTCTGTTTAACGCCGAGGAAATCGAATCGCTGTGGGCTTATGTGATGGCGGGCGAAAAGAAGTAACGATGCCGGGAACAAGGGGGCGTCCCCCTTGTTGATCCCGCTTCAAAGGAATTCTGGGCAAACGACGCCATGCAGGAACCCACCTACACCCGCACCGCCGTGGCACTTCACTGGCTGATCGCGATCTGCATCATCGCGCAGATTGCGCTTGGTCTATGGATGATCGGCATCCCGAAAGACCCGCCGGGCCTGCGCGCGTGGTGGTTCAATGTGCACAAGTCGATCGGTCTTACGCTGGGCCTGTTCATACTGCTGCGGGTTTTCTGGCGCGTCACGCACCGCGCGCCGCCGCTGCCCGATTTCATGCCGAAATGGCAGCGCATCGTCGCCACCGCCAGCCATCACGTCATGTATCTGTGCATGGTCGTCATGCCGATGAGCGGTTATCTCGGTTCGTCGTTCACCAAGTACCCGATCGTCTACTTCGGCAACAAGCTGCCGCACTGGGGCTGGGATGCGCCGGCGCTGAAAGAACTCTGCAGCAACGTGCATCTGACCACGGTTGTGATTTTGATCGCGCTGATCGCGCTGCACATCGCCGCCGCATTGAAACACCGCTTCGTCGATCGCGACGGCGTGTTCGAGCGCATGCTGGTGTGGCGCAGGCCCGGCGCCAGCGCGCAGAAATAATTCGCCGCTAGCGGATCACCACGCCCCACGGCAGTTCGCCGACCGCCACGTCGCGGATTTTTTCGTTGCTCTCGGTGTCGATCACCGACACCGAATTCGAGCGCCCGTTGGCGACATAGAGTTTTTTGCCGTCCGGCGTGATCGCCATGTTCCACGGCCGCAACCCGACGCGGATGGTGGCAATCACTGTGTCGCTGGCAGTGTCGATCGCCATCACTGTGCCTTCGCCGTTGGAGACGAACACGCGTTTGCCATCGGGCCGCACCGCAATGCCGTTGGCGCGCACGCCGGCCTTGATCGTGTGCAGCACCGTTTGTTTCGCCGTGTCGATCGAATAGACCGTGTTGGCCTCTTCGCCGGCAACGTAGGCGCGGCTGCCGTCGGGCAGAAAGCCGATGCCGCGCGGGCGTATGCCGACCTTGATCGAGGTCACCTGTTTTTGCGCCCTGGCGTCGATCACATCGACGACATCGCCTTCCTCGGCGCTGACGTAGAGCCAGCGGCTGTCCGGACTGAACACCGCGTGCTCCGGGTTCTTGCCCGTGACCTTGAGGTTGACCACCACTTTGCGCGTTGCCGTGTCGATGATGGCGACACTGTTGCTTTCTTCCACCGCGACTGCCACCCAGCGGCCGTCGGGCGAAATGCCCACACCCTCGGGCGATTCGCCGAGATTGATGTTGGCGACAATGGCGCGTGCCGCCACGTCGATCACGTTGACGCCATTGGTCGGCTGGTCGCTGACGTAAATGAATTTGCCGTCGGGGCTGACCGCGATGCCGCGCGGCCGTTTGCCGGCGGGAATTTCGCCGGTAACCGTATCGGTGGCGGTGTCGATGATCGAAATCGTACCGGATTTTTCATTCGGCACGTAGGCGAAGGGCGCGGCCTCAACGAGGCCGGCGCACAGCGCCAGCGCCGTGGCCATTACAAGCAGAGGGCGGAAATTTTTCATCGCAACTCCTAGAACATCATCTGTCCGCCGTTGATCTGGATCGACTGTCCGGTCACGAAGCTCGAACCGGGGCCGGCGAGAAAACGCACGACGCTGGCGATCTCTTCCGCCTCGCCGTAACGTTTGAGTGGAATGCCGGTCGGCTCGGGGCGCGCCGAACGTCCGGCGGCGCGCGTCGTATTCATGGTGCCCGGTGCAATGCAGTTGGCGCGGATGTTGCGGTCGCCGAACTCGCGCGCAAGCCCGCGTGTGAAACCAACAAGCCCATGTTTGGCCACCGAACCGTTGACGCGTTTGGCCGCGCCGGCCAGCGATTGCATACCGCCCAGCGTGACGATGGCGCCGCCGCCGTTTTTCAACATCGACGGCAGGCAGGCCTGTGCGCAGAAGAAGGCGCCGTCGAGCGTGATGCCGAGCGGCAGGCGCCACTCTTCGTAAGTCAGTTCGGTGAACGGTTTTTCACTGCGCACCGAAGCGTTGAGCACAAGGATGTCGATGCGGCCGAATTTGGCGAGGATCGCCTCGCCCATTGCCTTGACCTGTTTGCCGTCGGCGATATCGGCCACATAGACCTCGGCCTTGCCGCCCGCGGCGCGGATCTCCTGCGCGACTTTTTCGGCGTCTTCTTTCGACGAGCGCGTGTTGATCGCAACCGCGGCACCGCCGGCGGCCAGCGCGAGCGCGGTGGCGCGGCCGATGTTCTTGGCGGCGCCGGTCACCAGCGCGACCTTGCCGGCCAGTTCGGTACCGGGTGCATATGCATTGCCGGGTGTAGTCATGCTTTTCTCCTCAGGGTGTTGTTGTTATGGCGGCCGCGCGCGACTAACGCGTCGCGATCGGCCGCGCAGTGGTGATGAAGGCGATCGAGCGGCCGGCCGGCATGTTCAGATGCAGCGCCTCGACCACCGGTGCATTGGCCGCTTCGTCGGACTGCCAGACGATGACGAAGTTGGCGCCGGAGCCGCCGGCGGTTTCGCTGCGCGGCACGAAAATTTCGTGTGTGCCCATCGGCCCGACGGTCACCGGTTTGGGCAGGTATTCGCGCAGTTTTTTGCCGTGCGTGTCGTAATACACCGCCGAGGTGATGCGGATCGCCTTGTTCAGATCCGCATTGCGGATGCTGACCAGCGCCGAGACCAGCGTCTGCTGCGGCACGCCTTTCGAATCGACGTCGCCATGGTAGACATGCGAATACACCGGCAGATACAGTGTCTGGCCGTTGCCCGTCGCGGGCTGCGCCAGAGCCGTGTTTGCGGCGAACGCGAAAATTGAAAATGCCAGCCACAGGCGCAGGTGTGCCGTGACGGTCCGGAGCAGGGGCGGGATCGTAATGTTCATGGCGCATAGTCTAATGCATCGCGCGCGAATTGACTTTGATCATGGCGCGCGCATCCGGTAGCATCGCCGCTCCGCAACCCGATCGAGAGCACTGCCATGCGCCCCCTGACCCTGATGACCGCCGTGATTGCCGCCATGGTTGTACCGTTCGCCGCCGCGCAAACCTATCCGGAAAAGCCGGTGCGCGTGATCGTGCCGGTGCCCGCCGGCGGCACGCCCGACGTCGTCGCGCGCATGGTCCTGCCGGGGCTCACTGCGCTGCTCGGCCAGCAATTCATCATTGACAACCGCGGCGGCGCCGGCGGCCTGATCGGTGCCGAGCTGGCGGCGAAAGCGGTACCCGATGGCTACACGCTGTTCTTCAGCAGTCCGGGTGCTCTGGTGATCCTGCCCTATCTGCAAAAGCAGGTCGCTTACGACACGCTGCGCGATTTCACGCCGGTCAGCTTGGTTTCGATCGGGCCCTTCCTGCTGATCGCGCACCCTTCGCTGCCGGCGAAGTCGGTGAAGGAACTGCTGGCGCTCGCCAAGGCCGAGCCCGGCAAAATAAATTACGCCTCGGCCGGCAACGGCGCCGCCAACCATCTGGCGATGGAACTTTTCAAGAGCCTGTCCGGCGCCAACCTCACGCATATCCCGTACAAAGGCGCGCCGCAGGCGGTCACCGATCTCATCGGCGGCAGCGGCGTCTCGCTCATGTTCAATTCGATTCCGCCCGTGCTCCAGCACATCAAGGCCGGGCGCCTGAAACTGCTCGGTGTCTCGACTGCCAAACGTTCGCCGCAACTGCCCGAGGTGCCGACAGTTGCCGAATCCGGCGTGCCCGGCTATGAATCGATCACCTGGTTCGGCCTGTTGGCGCCGGCGAAAACCCCTGCACCTATCGTCAAGCGTTTGAACGAACTGCTGGTGAAGGTCGTGCGCGCGCCGGAACTCAAAGCACAGTTCGAATCGCAGGGCTACGACCCGGTCGGTAGCAGCGCGGCGGAGTTCGCGACGTTTATTCGCGGTGAGGCCGAGAAGTACAGCAGGGTAGTGAAGGCGTCGGGGGCGAAGGTGGATTGAAGGCAGGTGCGCGCTTTTGGAGTTCTGGCTTCGCACGATGCGTCCGCGCAGTACCGCCCGGCAATTACCAGCGCAGCGGCAGGGGCTTGTTGATGGTAATTTTTTTCCCCTCGACTTTGATATAGCCGCCGACGGCAAGGCTTCTGAAAATCCGGCTGATCATCTCGCGTGAAGAGCCCACGCGGCTCGCCATCGTTTGCTGCGTCAGTTTTTCCTCGATGACCAGTTTTCCATCGTGTTCGACGGCGGAATCGAGCAGCAGCTTCGATACCCTGCCGTATACATTCAGCATGGCGAGGCTTCGCACATTCTTGTTCAACTCCCGCACGATGTGAACAAGATCCTTGATCAGGTGCAGCGAGACGTCCGGATGTTCCAGCAACAGGTGCTTGAAATCGTCTTTCGAGATGATCGCGACGCGGCACGTTTCGAGCGTTACCACCGACGCTGATCGCGGTCCGTCGTCGAGCGCCATCTCGCCGAAATATTCACCCGGACCTTTGATGTCGAGTATCAGTTCCTTGCCGCGCTCGTCGCCGAGACACACTTTCACTTTGCCCGAAAGAATCACGTACAGCGATCCCGTGAAATCCCCTTCGCGGATAATGGTCGCATTTTTGGCGTAACTTCGTTGCACCGACTGACCAGCGACTGCGCGCAACTCGTCCTCCCGCAAGCCGAAAAACAGCGGCCCCAGCGTTTGCATGATGGTGTGCGGTTCGACGTGCACGGAATTCCCCGGCTGCACGGTCGCTACCAAACGAACACCACGCGCTGCGGCTTGTTGCCGAGAACCTGCACACTCTGCTGTTTCACCACGCCGTCGTAGTCCGCGCTGATCGCGTATTTACCGGCCGGCATTTTGAGCAGGAAAAACGGGCCTTGCGAGACCGAATCGACCAGCGTTTTGCCGCCGGTGTCTTTGATCTGCACCTTGACGTCGGACAGAAATTCGTTGGGCGAACTCTTGGTCGCAAAGACCAGTTTGAGCGGGTATTCACTCGCAAGCTCGTCTATTTTCTGGCGCTCGTCGTCGCCGACGCCTCCGCTGACATAGGTCACGGCACCTTCGCGCATGGGGTTGAGCGCGGCCAGATTGTCGGCGGCCATTGCAGGCCCGAAAACAACCGCACCCAATACGAAAATCACCGGGTAAATCACTGCATGTAATCGTTTCATCATGAGTTCCTTCGCTGGCAATTGTTCTGTGATGACCATGGTTGCCGGCGACAGTTCTGCCATCCGGGCTGCCGCCGCGTCCGTCTGCTGAAGGATTGTTGACGAATCATGTGCGGCCATCTGTTCGACAGCACACACAAGGTTGCTCCAGGAGGTGCTGCGAATGGTGGTCCAGGCTCATGCCGAAAACGTGTTGGTATTTTTCATATGGTGTTCTGCCCGCGTCTCTTCCTTTGCAAATTTCTTCGCGGACTTCTTCATCAATTTCGCATTCTTCGCGGCGTGTTCCTTGATCTTTTTCGCCATTTTCGTGCCACGTTTTTCTGCTTTTGATTTTCTGGCCATATGTGCTCCGCAGAGAATTTAAATAACCATGCACGCCAGCCGGACTAGACGTAGCAGAGCATTCAGAATGCACCATTCCGGAATGCGGGGTATGTGCGCTATCACGCATAAAAATTCTCGACGGATACTTTAGCCTAATGATTGCCGTGTCGGGACTTATTCAGGAGCGAGGTCTGATTGACGCGCCATCAATGCGAGATGGCGCTCTACGCAACGGGGCGGAGAAAATCCTGAAGAGTATTCGCTTTCTTCGGCTCAAATAGCAGGTCGAATGACCACTTGGTGGCAACTAGACCGTCCGCAAGGAGTCGGTTTCCACTCCTTGGCCGAAAGGTGCAGACCGGCCAAAACCGGTCAATTGCTGTCAGTGACGTCGCAATACCCATTAAACATCAAGCGTATAGTGTTGGCGCCACGTCAAATCGACTGCAGAAAGCCTGTTCCTATGTTACTTACGGCGACGCTGACGCTCAAGAAGGCCATAACGCTGTTTGCGTTGGTCGAACCCATTGCCGTCGTTCCCATCTTTGTGGCTGCTGCCGGAGGTTTGGACGAAGCGGGGAAGATTCGCTTTGCCAAGACCATCGCGATAAGTGTAACTATCGCCCTGCTGGTTGCAGCATTTGCCGGAATGCCATTCCTTGCCCTGCTCGGAGTCTCTTTAGGTGCGATGCAAGTAGCCGGAGGAATTATCGTACTGTTGTTGGCCATAGCAATGGTATTGGGCAAAGAAACAACCTTCAAGGGAGTGCCGACAACTAATAGCGATGGTGTTCGCGAGGCCTCCATTATTCCACTGGCAGTCCCACTGCTTGCAGGGCCGGCTGCCTTTAGTTATGTAATGGCAAACAGTACTTGGAACGGTTACATGGATCTGATCCATGTGGTACTTCCAATCATAATTGTTGGCATGTCCTGCTGGCTGACATTCCGACTAGCGTGTGGTGCCCAACGTCAAATCCAGAAACCAACTCTGGATCTCGTGGAACGCATAGGGGGATTTATACTTGCTGCGATTGCCGTAGAGATGATCGCAACGGGGCTTCG
>JANXSE010000252.1 GCA_025356695.1 Betaproteobacteria bacterium | reverse complement strand
TGCCCCGCGTACTGTTTCTTCATGCTGACCACGGCAATGCGGTACGAACAACCCTCCGGCGGCAGATAGAAATCGACGATCTCCGGAAACTGTTTCTGCAGCAGCGGCACGAAGACATCGTTCAGCGCGGCGCCGAGCATGGCCGGCTCGTCCGGCGGCTTGCCCGTATAGGTGCTGTGATAAATCGGATCGCGCCGCATGGTCATGCGCTCGATCGTGAACACCGGAAAGCGCTCCTGCTCGTTGTAATAACCGGTGTGATCGCCGAACGGCCCTTCGAGCGCAGTTTCGCCCTGCTGAATAAATCCCTCGAGAACAATTTCGGCGTTGGCCGGAACCTGCAGGTCATGACTCAGGCACTTGACGATTTCGGTGCGCGCGCCGCGCAGCAAACCGGCGAACTGGTATTCGGAGAGTGAGTCCGGCACCGGCGTCACTGCACCCAGCAGCGTCGCCGGATCGGCGCCCAGCGCCACCGCCAGCGGAAAGGGCTGGCCGGGGTGCGCAAGGCAATGATCGCGATAGTCGAGCGCGCCGCCGCGCATGCCGAGCCAGCGCATGATGACTTTGTTGGGGGCAATGACCTGCTGCCGGTAGATACCGAGGTTCTGTCGCGTCTTGCTCGGCCCGCGTGTCACCACCAGCCCCCAGGTGATCAGCGGCGCAATGTCCCCCGGCCAGCAGGTCTGGATCGGCAGACGGCCAAGATCGACCGCATCGCCTTCCCAGACGGCCTCCTGACAGGCGGCCGTCGAAACCACCGCAGGCGACATGCTGAAAATCTGTTTGAGCAGCGGCAACTTGTCCCACGCGTCCTTCAAACTGCGCGGCGGCGCCGGCTCCTTGAGTGAAGCCAGCAACTGCCCGACTTCGCGCAACGCTTCGACGCGCTCCTGCCCCATGCCGAGGGCGACGCGCAACGGCGTGCCGAACAGATTGCCCAGCACCGGCATGCTGTGCCCGCGCGGCTTTTCAAACAGCAGCGCCGGCCCCTGCGCCTTCAACACGCGGTCACAGATTTCGGTCATCTCCAAACGCGGATCCACTTCAACGCCGATGCGCCTGAGCTCGCCGCGGCGTTCGAGCATGCCGATGAATTCTCTTAAGTCACGGTATTTCATTGTGGATCAGCGGCCGATCGGCGTCCCCGGAAAGAGCGGCAGGAAAAAATAAAAATCGGCGGCAATGCCGGCGAAAATCGCCGCGCCAATCCAATTATTGAATAAAAACGCCTTGAAGCAGCGTGCGCGGTCGCGCGTGCGAATCAGATTGTATTCGAGGGCAACCAGCATGCAGGTCACGACCAGCCCGGAAAAATAGCACGCCCCCATTCTTGCCCAATAACCGACGTAGGCCATCGTCGCGATGAACAGGGCATAACAAATCATGACCGCCAGCACGTCGTGCCGGCCGAACAATATCGCTGATGACTTCAGTCCGAGTTTGATGTCGTCGTCGCGATCGACCATCGCGTACTGCGTGTCGTAGGCTACCGCCCAGAACACATTCGCCAGCAATATCGTCCAGGCAATCGGCACCACGACGTTGTGATGCGCGGCAAACGCCATTGGCACGCCAAAGCCGAAAGCCACACCCAGCCACGCCTGCGGCAGCCAGAACACGCGCTTCAAAAACGGATAGATCACCGCCAGCAGCAAGGCCGCCACCGACAACTTGACCGTCAGCGCATTCAGCTGCAGCACCAGCCCGAACGCCAGCCCCGCCAGCACGGCGGCGAGCAACAGCGCTTCGCGTGGTGAAATCAGTTTTGCGGCGAGCGGTCGATCCCGCGTACGTTCGACATGCGCGTCGAAATTGCGGTCGGCGAAATCATTCATGACGCAACCAGCCGAGCGCATCAACACCACGCCCATGACAAAAATGACGGCGATGACCATATTGGGCGAACCGACCGACGACAGCCACAATGCCCACAAGGTGGGCCACAACAACAGCAAAATGCCGATCGGCTTGTCGAGCCGCGTCAGCTTTTCGTAGAGGTCGAGGCGTTCTTTGAGTTTCATGGGCGAAGTGCAAGGATAGCCGGCAAAAACACTTCCGTCACCAACAGGCGCGAACCGCGAAAGACGAACAGCGAACGGCGCGCCCACAGGCAGGCAGGCGCGCCATCGATGAGGCGGCTGGCCGCATCGTAGAGCGCGTGTCCGCGCCTGATCTGGCGGAAGCGCAACGGCCGCCGCGTCACCCGCGGGTCGGCGAACAACGCCGCACCGAGCGGGCGTGTGCCCAGCGTCAGCAGCAAGCGCCACGGGCCGCGCAAGGCACGCCGCGCCGCCACCGAATGCGCAAACACCACGGCCTTCTCGTCGCTGTGGAGCACCACTTCACGCACGGCGCAGGACTTGCGGGCGGCATTCTCGACCAACGCGCACTCGTCGCGGTTCGCCGGCGCATGCGTCAAGGCCAGCAGTTCGACGCGAAACCGGCGTGAACGACGTTGTATGCGGCTCGTCAGCGAACCGCGGTCGAGCAACCAGCGGCGCATGCGCGCATCCGCGCCGACCGGACGGCGCCGCCAAATGGTGTCGGAAGATGTGGTGGCCATGCTTGATTTTCGGGCTTTTGTCAGCTGCCGTCGATGCCGTGGCTGCCCGGTCGCCCATTATCCTCCAGCCAAGAAGCATTTACGCGCCCACCCGCTAAACGCGCAGATAATTCTGCCGGCCGCCGAGCCAGCGCTGCAGGTGCGCCTCTACGACCGGCGGCTGCGTCTGCAGCAAATCCTGCGCGACATTGCGTGCCGATTCCAGCAGATCGATGTCCGTGCTGACATCGGCAAAACGCAGCATCGGCACGCCGCTCTGTCGCGCACCCAGCAGTTCACCCGGACCACGCAGACGCAGGTCTTCGCGTGCGATTTCAAAACCGTCGCTGTTCTCAAAAATGATTTTCAGGCGTTCACGCGCCAGCGCCGATAACACGCTTTGGTAGAGCAGGATGCAGGTGCTGTGCCCGGGCCCGCGACCGACACGGCCGCGCAACTGGTGCAACTGCGCCAGTCCCATGCGTTCGGCATTTTCGATCACCATCAACGTGGCGTTCGGCACATCGACACCGACCTCGATCACCGTGGTGGCGACCAGCAACTGGATCGAACCCTCCGCAAACGATTTCATCACTGCGGCTTTCTCCGCGGCGGCCAGCCGCCCGTGCACGAGGCCGATCTGCAATTCAGGAAAAGTCGCGCGCAGGCGTTCATGCGTATCGAGCACCGACTGCAACTGCAGCACTTCGAATCGGCCGCGACCGCGGCTCGCTTTCGGCGGCGGTTTCGCGCCTTCGGCCTCTTCGGCTTCCTCGATCAAGGGACAGACCCAGTAGGCCTGGCTGCCGGCCATGCAGGCGTCGCGCACACGCTGGATGACTTCGTCACGGCGCGCGTCCGACACCAGCCGCGTGGCGATCGGCATGCGGCCCGGCGGCATTTCGTCGATCACCGAAACGTCGAGATCGGCGTAGTAGCTCATCGCCAGCGTGCGCGGAATCGGCGTTGCACTCATCATCAGCTGGTGCGGCTGCGACCGCGTGCCGGCCTTGCCGCCCTTCTGCCGCAAAGCAAGGCGCTGGCGCACGCCGAAGCGGTGCTGCTCGTCGACGATCGCCAGCCCGAGCCGGCTGAATTCGACCTCGTCCTGAAACAGGGCGTGCGTGCCGACGACGATCTGTGCCGAGCCGTCGGCCACTTTTTCCAGCGCTTCGCGTTTTTGTTTGCGCGCGAGGTTGCCGCCCAGCCACGTCACCGCAACACCGAGCGGTGTCAGCCAGCCGGAGAATTTCGCAAAATGCTGTTCGCCGAGTATCTCGGTGGGCGCCATGATCGCCACCTGATAGCCGTTTTCGATCGCCTGCAGCGCAGCCAGCGCGGCAACGATGGTCTTGCCGCTGCCGACGTCCCCCTGCAACAGCCGCTGCATCGGATAACCGCGTGTCAGGTCCGCGCTGATTTCGGCGGCGGTCTTGGTCTGCGCGCCGGTCAATCCAAACGGCAGCGCGTCAAGCAGGGCGCGCGTCAGTTCGACACGCGGTTTCAGTTGCGGTGCACTGACCTGCTTGCGCCGGTCGTAATGAATGCGCATCGACAGCTGCTGCGCCAGCAGTTCGTCGAACTTGACGCGCCGCCACGCCGGGTGCGTGCGTTGTTCAAGCTGCGCCAGTTCGGCCGCCGGCGGCGGATGGTGCAGATAGCGAACGCTGTCGCGAAACCCGGCCAGCTTCAACTTGCCGAGCAAGGACGGCGGCAAAGTATCGTCAAGCCCATCCGCCTCGAGCGCCTTGCCGACCATGCGCTGCAGGGTCGCCTGCGACAGCCCGCCAGTCGTCGGATAAACCGGCGTCAGTTGTTTTGAAACCGGCGCGCCCGCTTCAACCACGCGATATTTCGGGTGCACCATCTCGGCGCCGAAGAATCCCTGGCGGATTTCTCCATACATGCGCACACGCGTGCCAACAGCGAGCTGGCGCACCTGGCTGCCGTAAAAATTCAGAAAACGCATGACCACCACACCGCTGTCGTCTTCGACCGTGCAAACGAGCTGGCGCTTGGGGCGGAACTTGATCGCACAGTCGCTGACTACGCCCTCGACCAGCACCGTCTGGCCGTTAGGCGCGTCGGCGATCCGGTACAAATGCGTCTGGTCCTCGTAGCGCAACGGCAGGTGCAACACCAGATCGAAATCGCGGTGGATGCCGATTTTCGCCAGTACCGCCTGCGTCGCCTTGCTGGTCTTTGCCAGCAGGCCGGCGGGAGACGGGTTCGCGCCCGCCGCGGTGGCGCGCTTCGCCGGCGGTCGTTTCAAACGTTCACGCCCGCGCCAGCGCCAAAACGGCGTCGATCTCGACCAGCGCGCCGCGCGGCAGACTCGCCACACCGACGGCGGCACGCGCCGGATAGGGTTCGTGAAAATACTTCGCCATGGTTTCATTGACGCGTGCGAAGTTCGCCAGATCAGTCAGATAAACCGTCACCCGCACCGCGTCGTCGAGGCTGCCACCCGCCGCTGCGGCCACTGCTTTCAGATTTTCAAACACGCGCACGATCTGCGCGTCGATGCCGTCGACCATCTGCATGGTTTGCGGATCGAGTCCGATCTGGCCCGACATGTAGACGGTGTCGCCACTGCGCACCGCCTGCGAATAAGTGCCGATGGCCTGCGGTGCCGCGTCCGTGTGTATCGTCTGCTTCATGCCCCGTCCTTTAAAAATTGTTGCGTTCCCGCGCTATGATGAAGCCAGTAAGCGCCGAATTCAATCGCGGTAAATCCGTGGTGATTCCCGCGGCGCCGCGCTTTACCAGGGTTCTCCGGCGAGATCCTTGACCACCGCACGGCCGTCACGCGATTTGTCACGGCTCTCAGGTGTTTCGCGTCCCAGCGCAGTGGCGGCGACAAACCGGTACACTTCGGCCGCACCCTCGAGCATTTGCGGCGTCATGCCGGCAGCCTCCAGCGTTTTGGCGATTTCCAGCGCTTCGGGCACCCAGCGGTGGGCTTTCGACGGCATCACCGGCAGCGCGTCAATCACCGCGTCGTGGATCCGTTGGCGCGGCGCCGAGAACTGCGCCTCCAGCTCAGCGCCGACGCCAAGGCGTTCGGCGGCAATCAACATCTGCAGGACCAGCGCCGTCACGCCTTTGCTGATGACCGCGTCGCACATCTTCAGCGCGCTGGCGTCGCCGATGCGCGCGCTGATCGTCCGCACGACCAGTTGCGGCGTGGCAAAAACCTGCAAGACGTCGGCGTCGGGTCCCGCCGCATACAGCCGCCCCTGCACGCCGTCGCGCGGCGGCGGGCTGAATACGCCGGCGTCCAGACAACGTGCGCCACTGGCAGTGATTTCGTCATGAATCGCGTGCATGGTGACCGGCGCGATGGCATTGCAGTCAACCACCAGCGGTTGCGTGCCGGCACGCCGGATTGCGGCGGCGAGTTCACGCGCAAATTCAAGCGCCACGCCGGGATTCATCAGCGACAGAATCACATCACTATGCGCCGCCAGTTTATCGAGCGAACCAAGATTGCGGATATTTGACGCGCGCGCCAGCTCGCACGTGCGCGCACTGCGGCCGTCGAGCGCCGTGCAAACCTCAAAGCCCTTGCTTTGCAGTTGTTGCGCGATGGCCTGCCCCATGCTGCCGGGACTCATCACGGCTATCGTTTTAAACGTCATGGATGATTCCGCCACGCCCGTGCGGCGCCGGCCGCGATTGTTCAGTCAACCTGCACCTTGGCATCGCGGATGACGCGTGCCCATTTGGCGATTTCTGCTTTCATGAAAGCAGTCAGCTCTTCGGGCGTGCTGTTGATCGGCTCGATCGCCGCACGACTGTAGACTGCCTTCATTTCGGCATGCTCGGACGCGCGAATGATTTCGCTGTTCAGTTTAGCCACCAGCTCGCGCGGCGTGCCGGCCGGCGCCAGATAGGCATACCAGACTCCGGCGTCGAAACCGGGCAGTCCGGTCTCGGCGACCGTGGGGATATCAACGCCCGTGAGCCGCTTCGTCGTGCTCACGGCAATTGCGCGCATGCGCCCCGAATCGATGTGCTGTTTGCTCGACAAGTACGTCGCGAACGTCATCTGGATGTTGCCCGCCAGCAGATCGACGAGCGCCGGGCCGCCGCCCTTGTAGGGAATATGGATCAGTTTCACGCCGGCCATGCTGCTAAGCAGCTCGGTTGCCAGATGCGCGCCGCTGCCATTGCCAGCCGAACCGTAGGTAATCTGTGCCGGCCGCGCACGTGCCAGCGCCAGCAGTTCTTTCACATTCTTCACCGGCAGTGACGGATGTACGAGCAACACATACGGGCCTGTGGCGAGCAGGGTGATCGGTTCGAAATCCTTCAGCGGATCGTACGGCAGTTTTTTGTAAAGCCCGGGGTTGACCGCGAGCTGCGCCGTCAGCGCCAGTACCAGCGTATAGCCGTCGGGCGGCGCCTTCGCCACCATTTCCATGCCGATGTTGCCGCCAGCGCCGCCGCGATTGTCGATGATGAACTGCTGCCGCGTGTTTTCGGCAAGCCGCTGCGCCATCGGCCGCCCGATCGTGTCAGTGCCGCCGCCTGGCGGATAAGGCACGATGACACGCACCGACTTCAGCGGAAAATTTGCGGCGGTCTGCGCGCAGGCAACATTCCAGGCGATGCACGACAACGCAATCGCAGCGGCAGTTGTTTTTTTCATCACGATAAAGCCTCCTCTTTGCTGCACGTGTCCTGCAGCAGAAAAATACAAACCGCGTTACCGGCGCTACCCTCAGGTTTGTTGCAAATCGACCGCACGCTGCTTCAGCGTTTTGTCTGCCTTGAGTACCGTCTTCAACACCTTGTGCGTCGGCGTGTGCGGCAGCTCATCAACGAACAACACGTAGCGCGGCACCTTCTGCGGCGCCAGCTGCTCGCGGCACCATGCGGCAATCGCCTGCGCATCCGCCTGCATGCCCGGCTTGAGCACGATCGCCACCAGAATGTCGTCCTCGCCCAGTTCGGCGGGCACCGCAACCGCCGCAGCCTCATGCACCGCCGGATGCGCGCCGATCACGCGGTCCAGCTCCGCGCCGGCGATGTTTTCACCGCGCCGGCGGATGATGTCCTTCTTGCGGCTGACGAAGAAAAAATAACCGTCCGCGTCGCGTCTGACGATATCACCGGTGCGGAACCAGCCATCGACGAACGCCTCGCGCGTCTGCTCCGGATCGCGGAAATAGCCCTGCATGACGATGGGCGTTTTGACCAGCAGCTCGCCCGCCTGGTCTGCGCCAACGTCATGTCCGTCGTCATCGACGACACGACACTGTGCCCACGCGCGCGA
The DNA here is from genome assembly GCA_025356695.1 of Betaproteobacteria bacterium. The sequence goes on along the minus strand of JANXSE010000252.1, from coordinate 576 downwards.
CGGATCGGGATGACGCCCGACCGGCCCCATGCTGCCGGGCTTGCGCAGCCCTTCGATCGGATTGCAGGTCACACCGGGGATTTCGGTCATGCCGTAGCCGCCGATCAGATGCGGAATCTTGAACTCGTCGCGAAAGGTCGCCTCCATCTGATGGCGCACGCCGTAGACGGCGCGCAGCTTGTGCCCGGCGCGGTATTCCGTGCGCGGGCGGTTCATCAGCATGGTGCCGATCGCCTCGATGATGTTGACTTCGGTCGCACCGTAATCCAAAGCCGACTGCCAGAACGTGGACGCGGAAAAACGCGGCAGAATCGCCATGCTGCAGCCGGCCGCCAGCGTGCCGGCCGTCGAGTAAAACGTTGCATTGATGTGAAACAGCGGCAGCACGATCATCACGCGGTCGTCATCCTGCAGGTAAACCCGCTGCACGAAGGCCTCGCCGCCGGTGACGAAGCTGCGCTGGCTGTGCATCGCGCCTTTGGGAAAACCCGTCGTGCCGGAGGTGTAGACGATCAGGCAGGTGTCGTCGGCATTGACCTCGCGCGGCGCGGCCAATGGCGCGTGCTGTGCGGCGGC
>JANXSE010000248.1 GCA_025356695.1 Betaproteobacteria bacterium | reverse complement strand
TGCCGCGCTTTTCAAGTTCAGCCAGCGCGCGGTGGCCCGGATTGGGTTTCGCGCTGAAGGCCGGATGTTCGAGGCGGCTCTGCCACGAGGCCTTGCGAATTTCCGGATCGGCCGTGTAATAGCGGATGTCGGAGAGTTTTTCCGCCGCCGGATTGCGCGTCCACACGCCGTTGGGGCCGCGAAAATCCGGTATGCCCGAGTCGGTGGAGATCCCCGCACCCGTGAGCGCGACGACGCGTTTGGCGGACGCAATCCACTCGCGCACATTCTTGATCACGGCAGGCGAACTCATCACGGGCTCCGCAGGAAATCCATTACACCGCCTATTTTGCCCCAACCAGCTTCAGGGCACGCTCGTAATAACCGCTGTCGATATAGCGCTCGACGGGCGGCGCCACGCCGCCCCATTGCCCTTCGATTTCGGCGCGTAGTGCCAGCACCGCGCGCAGGCCTTCCAGATCAAGCTTCGCCTCGGGCACGATGCCGAAACGCGGCTGCAGCAACGCCTCGTCGTAGGTGCGCGCGGCGATTTTCGGATCCTGCTTGAGGCGTGCGGCGATCAGTTCGATCGCCTGCGCGCGGTTGGCGGGATTGAGTGCCATGCGCGTGGCCTCGATATAGGCAGCGAGAAACCGTTCGAGCAGTGCCGCGTTGGCGCGCGCCCACGCGCGCCGCACGAAAATGCCGCCGCCCTGGTAGGCGCCGAGCAAATCGATCGCGCGACCGAACGACTTGAGGCCCTTGTCCTTCGCTGCAAAAGAAAACGGCGGATTCAGCATGCCGGCGGCGGCATTGTCACTGCCCTGATCCATGGCGGCGATGCGATCGGGCGTGAAGCCGACTGATTTGATCGCATAGTCGCGGCCTTCAAGCAGGCCGGCGTTCTTGAGGATCTTTTTTGCCTGCAGCGCATAAGCGGTGTTCGGCCGGTCCACCACCAGGGTTTTGCCGCGCATGTCATTGAGCGTTTTGATGTCGGGGCGCACCATGAATTCCATCATGCTGGTGTCGCCACCGCTGACAATGATCACATCCTGCTGCGCCAGCTCAACCATCGCCACCGCGTTGTCCACCGCGGAATAGGCGATGTCGAAACGCCCGCTCGCGAGGCCGTCGCGCTGCGCTTCGGAATTCTGCGTGAATTCGAGTTCGAGTTTGATACCGCGGCGCTCAAACACGCCGTTGGCAAGGCCGATGAAAAGCGCGAGATTGGCCGCGTTCGGAAAGGTATTCAGGCGCAGCACCTGCAGCGGTTGCGCCTGCACCGATGAAAACGCGACGGGTAGAAGCAATACAAAAATCGCCGCGACCGCGCGGTACAGAACATTGCGCAACATCAAATCCTCCGCCTGTATTTTTATCGCCGCCGTGGAGGCGGTGCCGTGAACTCCACTATACTGTAGAACACCCGAACGGAGCAGCATGGCATGACCAAAGCAATCCGCATTTACCGCACCGGCGGCCCCGAAGTCATGCAATGGGAGGACGTCGAAGTCGGCGCGCCCGGCGCCGGCCAGGTGCGCATGAAAAACACCGCCGTCGGCCTCAACTTCCGCGACGTGCTGATCCGCAACGGCGGCCACGCGCTGAAATCCTTCCCCTCGGGGCTCGGCCTTGAAAGCGCCGGCGTCATCGAAGCGATCGGCCCTGGCGTCACCGGGCTCACCGTCGGCCAGCGCATCGCGGTCGTCGCCGGCCCCGACGGCGCGTATGCTGAAGCGCGCCTCGTACCCGCCGCGCGCGTAGTGCCGCTGCCGGATGCAATCGACGAGCGCACTGCGGCGTCGATGATGATCCGCGGCATGACCGTGCGTTATCTGCTGCGCGAAACCTATGCGGTGCAGCGCGGCGACACGATTTTGATCCATGCCGCTGCCGGTGGCCTCGGCCTGATTTTTTGCCAGTGGGCGAAACATCTCGGCGCCACGGTGATCGGCACCGTGTCGAGTGCGGCGAAAGCCGCGGTCGCGCACGCTCACGGCTGCGACCATGTCATCGTCTATGGCAGCGAAGATTTCGCCGCGCGTGTGAAGGAACTCACCGGCGGCAAGGGTGTCGCCGCCGTTTACGATTCGGTCGGCAAGGACACCTTCGAAGGTTCGCTCGCCTGCCTGCGTCCGCGCGGCGTGCTGGCGTCTTTCGGCGAAGCCTCCGGCGATCCGGCGCCGGTCGCACCGCGCCGGCTCGGCGCGCTCGGTTCGCTTTATGTCACGCATCCTAGCCTGCCCGACTACACCGCCACGCGCGAAGCGTTGCTCGCCACTGCCAACGATCTCTTCACCATGGTGGCCGGCGGCAACGTTAAAATCGACGTCAGCAAATCCTATCCGCTGGCCGAAGCCGCGCGCGCGCACGCAGATGTCGAGGCGCGCAAGACCACCGGTTCAATCGTATTGATCCCCTGAGCAGATAAATCATGACCTCGACAATCACTTCTGCCGCCGCCCCCCGCCGCCAGATCGCCGCCTGGCTTCTCATCTGCTGCGCACTCGTCTTCACCATGGTGGTGGTCGGCGGCGTCACGCGTCTGACGCATTCGGGCCTGTCGATGGTCGAATGGCAGCCCATCGTCGGCACGCTGCCGCCGCTCAACGACACCGAGTGGGAACAGACTTTCGACAAATACAAACAGACCCCCGAATACCGGCTCGTCAATAACACCATGACGCTAGCCGGCTTCAAGGGCATTTTCTGGTGGGAGTATTTCCACCGCCTGCTCGGTCGCACCATCGGCCTCGTGTTCTTCATCCCGTTGCTCTGGTTCATCGCGCGCAAGCAGGTCGATCGCGCGCTGGCGTGGCGCTTGGCCGGCATTTTTGTGCTGGGCGGACTGCAGGGCGCGCTGGGCTGGTATATGGTGAAGAGCGGCCTCATCGACAATCCGCGCGTCAGCCAGTTGCGGCTCGCTGCGCACCTCGGGCTGGCCTTTCTGATTTTCGCCGCCATGCTCTGGCAGGCACTCGATCTCCTGTGGCCGCGACTCGCGCAGCCGCTCGCCGCCTTGCAGGCCGCGGCGCGCAAGGCCTCGGCGCTCACCATTCTGATTTTCATCATGGCGCTGTCGGGCGCGCTGGTCGCCGGCACACGCGCCGGGCGCGTCTACAACACGTTTCCGAAAATGAACGACCACTGGGTCCCGCCGGAAATTTTCGAACTCGACCCGTGGTATGCGAATTTCTTCAACAACCTTGCCACCGTGCAGTTCGACCACCGCCTGCTCGCGTGGATATTGGCGGTCGTGGTGCCGCTGTACTGCTGGCGCACACAGCGCCTGCCGATCTCGAATGCAACGCGCATGAGCCTCAACATGCTGCTAACGATCCTGGTGCTGCAAATCACGCTCGGCATCACCACGCTGCTGGCCGCCGTGCCGGTGGCACTGGGCACGGCCCATCAGGGCGGCGCGCTGCTGCTCTTCACCGCCGCGCTGGCGGTGACGCATTTCCTCAGGACCGGACAGAAAAGCGAAGAATAGCGCCGCGGCGCGGTATCACAGCCACGGCCACGGGCTGCGCGTCAGCGCGACCGCGACGATGTAGATAAACACGCACTGCGCGGCGAGCCACATCGCGATGCGCACGCGGCGCGGCCGCCCCGCCCGCATCGCAACGGTGCCGAGTCCGATGTAAACAACCAGCCCGATGACCTTGGCGGTCAGCCACGCATCCTTCAGCGGATACTGCCCGAGCATCAGCGCCAGCGTGACCGCCGCCGCCAGCAACAGCGTGTCGTTGACATGCGGCACGATGCGCACCCAGCGCTGCTGCAACAACGGCGAGTCGTTGAGCAACCACACGCCGCGCAGAAAAAACAGCGCGTAGCTCACCAGCACGCAACCGACATGCAGCGCTTTGACCGTCGCGTAATCCACCGCTACTCCTCGAGAAACTGCTGCACGGCGTTAAAGAGATCGATGCGGTTTTTTTCCAGCATGATGGTGTGTGTGCCTTCGGCCAGCATCACCAGGCGTTTATACGGCGCGTTAACGAGCAGCGGAAACAGCGTCTGCGCGAGTCGCGGCGGATTGTCACGATCCCATTCAGCGACCGTGATCAACACCGGCACCGTGATCTTCTGCGGATCGTAAAAAGGCCTTTGCGCGGCGGTCCAGATTTCCGTCGTGTCGGCGACCGTGCCGCTCGGTGCACGCAGCACCGGTGGCCTGCGCTGCGCGCCCTCCTTGTCGGTGGCCATGGTCGCGTCGGCCCAGGCATCGAACCAGCCGGCGGGAATCAGCGTATCGCGTTTGTCCGCGGGCACGCCGTTCATCCAGCGCTCCAGCATTTGCGAACGCTCCACCGTGCGATAGGCGCCGGGTTTCGCCGGCGCCTGCTTCGGCAGCGGGCGTATCCATTGCGGCGCATACAGCACCAGCCGGTGGACGCGCTGTGGATTGCGCGTGGTGTAGGTGGCCATCTGCGTGGTGCCCCACGACCAGCCGAGCAGATTGAGGCGTTCGATGCCGCGCCATGCGAGGATGTGATCGACCACGGCGCCGATGTCGGCCACCGCCGTGTCGGTGCGTACCAGCGGCGGATTGTGCTCCGGCGGTTCGTTCATCGCCGGCGGCCGCGTCGAATAGCCGTAGCCGCGCAGATCGAGCAACCATACATCGAAGCCGCGCGATGCCATGAAATCCATCCACGACCAGCCATCGAGCGCGAGGTCAAAGGCGGTGGACGCCGGATAAGTCGAGCCGTGTACATAGAGCAAGGTGCGCTGCGGCGAAAATTCGCGCAGATCGGCCGGGCGTTTGTTGCGCACGTAAATGTTGATGCCGGCGTCGCACGCCGGCACGAAAAATTCTTCCGTCAACAATTGCGGCAGCGTCGCCGGCAGCCGGCGCGGCAGGTCGGTCATGATTTATTCCGGCTGGATTTTTGCAAGACGCACCATTTCCGCATAGGCCTTGATTTCGGCCTCGACGGTGGCGCGGAACTGCGCCGGGCTGTTGCCCACGGGCGGGAAGCCCTGCTCAATGAGGCGCTCGCGCACCGGCGGTTTGGCCAGCGCGGCGCGCACTTCGCTGTTCAGACGGTTGATGATTTCAACCGGCGTCTTCGCCGGCGCGAACAAACCGAACCAGCCGGCATCGATTTCCATACCCGGCACACCGGACTCGGTGAGCGTCGGCACCTCGGACAGCGCAGCCAACCGCGTGCGGCCGGTCACCGCCAGCGCGCGTAATTTTCCGGCGCGAATGTGCGGCATCGCCAGCGTGGTGTTGGAGAACATCGCCTGGATTTCGCCGCCGAGGAGCGCCGCGATCGCCGGGCCGCCGCCTTTGTAAGGCACATGCGTCATGGTGGTTTTGGCGCGCGCGTCGAACAACGCGCCGGCCAGATGCATGGTGTTGCCCACCCCGGGCGACGAATACGACAGCTTGTTGTCGGGCTTGCGGCCGAGGGCGACGAACTCCTGCACGTTTTGCGCAGGCACCGACGGATGCACGACCAATATGAATGCCTCCTGCGCGCAGACGTTGGTCACCGGTGCGAAATCCTTCAGCGTGTCGTAGGGCAGTTTTTTGTAAATAGCCGGGTTCACGACGAAAGACGCCGACACCAGTATCAGGGTGTAACCGTCGGGCGCGGCCTTCGCCACCGTGTCGGTGCCGACAATGCCGTTCGCCCCCGGACGGTTGTCGACGATGACGGGTTGCCCCATCTGCGCCGCCAGCTGTTGCGCGACGATGCGCGCGATCAGATCGGGCCCGCCGGCGCCGAAGGGCACGATCAGGCGCACGGGACGCGACGGGTAGCTCTGCGCAATGGAAAAAGTGGCGCAACACATGACCACCAGCGCGACCAGCACGCGACGAAGTTCGATGTTTCTGTTCAGCATTGGTTTTCCTGTGGTGAATTCAGCGTGCGTTCTGCGCACCGGCCACCGCGTCACCGCGTTTCGGCCGCGCATCCGTCAGCATCACCGCAATGCGCGCCGGCGCCTTGCTGCGGTTGACCCAGCCGTGGTTGGTGCCGCGTTGGATCAGCACATCACCCGCCTTCATCTTCACGGTCGAATCGTCGAGTTCCATTTCCACTTCACCCGCCATGCAGATTACGTAATCGATGGTGTCGGTGTGATGCAGGCCGTGCAGCGTGTTGCCCGGCTGCAGTTCCAGCACCGCCAGCCGCGTGCCGCCCGACGGCGGCGCGGTGCCAGTGATGCGGCTGCCGGTGTCTTCATCTGTGCTGTAATCGGCCGGCAGCTGATCGGTCACCCACATCAACGTGGCGCTCAGTTTTTCATCCGGAAACTTGTGGTTGGTGGCGGGGCCGTCGCGCCACACCACCGATTTTCCGCTGGCGTCATGGCCGGTGACGATGCGGCGGATCTGCGGGCCCTTGCGTGTGCCGTCGGTCATTTTGACGCGCCCGCTTGTTTCACCAGCTTGTCTTCGAGCCAGTTCCACATCTCGGCCACCCCCAGCGTCAGGTAGTCGCGCATGCAATGCTGCGCGCCGCCCTCTTCCGCCGTGAACACACGCAGCGTCTTGTCCTTCGAGCCCGCCGCATCGTACAAGGCTTGCGCATCGGCGAGCGGCACCTGCTCGTCGTCGGCGCCGTGCGTAATCAGGAACGGGCAGCGCATGTTCTGCACCACGCCGTCGAGTTTGTAGGGTTCAAGTTTCTGCAATGCCTCCTCGACCGTGTTGACGCCGAGGATCCACGTGATGTGGTGCCCCGGCACCGACATCGCGGCATTGAACGCGGCTTCGACGCGTTTCTTCCACGTCGCGTGGTAATCCCAGATCGCCCCCCACGCCACACAGGCGGCAAAACGCGGCTCCATCGAAGCACAGCGCGGCGCGTAATAACCGCCGAGGCTGTTGGCGACCACCGCGATTTTTTTCGCATCGACATCTGAACGCTTCTCGAGAAAATCGATGCAGGCCGAGCCGGCGACTTCGTAATCGTGGCGCAGCACCTGGCCGCGGAAGCGGATCGCCTCGCCGGTGCC
>JANXSE010000226.1 GCA_025356695.1 Betaproteobacteria bacterium | reverse complement strand
ATCGCCGAATTCGTTTCCAAGCTGCAATACGAAGCGATCCCGCCCGAAGTGCTGACCCGCATCAAGCTGTGCATGCTCGATTCGCTGGGTTGCGCAATCTACGGCGCCGACCTCGAATGGACGCGCATCATGCAGGACGTGCTCGGCAAAGCCGACAGCACACGCGCCTGCACCATCTGGGGTACCAAACAAAAACTCTCGGCGCCGCACGCCGCACTGATCAACGGCACCCAGGTACAAGGCTTCGAACTTGACGACGTGCACCGTCAGGGCGTGCTGCACGTCGGCGCGGTGGTGTTGCCGGCGCTGATCTCGGTGGCCGAAACGCGCCCGGGCATGAGCGGCAAGGAATTTCTTGCCGCCGCAGTCGCCGGTTACGAAATCGGCCCGCGCATCGGCATCTGCATGGGCCCCGAGCACATCGCGCAGGGCTGGCATTCGGGCGCCACACTCGGCGTGTTCTCCGCCGCCTCGGGCGCCGCGCGTGGCCTGAAACTCGATGTCGATAAAACCGTGCACGCGCTGGGCATCGCCGGCACCCAGGCTGCCGGCCTGATGGCGGCGCAATACGGCGCCATGGTCAAACGCATGCACGCCGGCCGCGCCTCGCAGTCCGGCCTCTATGGCGCACTGCTGGCCGAAGGCGGTTTCACCGGAATTCTGAATGTGCTGGAGAGCGAATACGGCGGCTTCTGCACGACCTTCAGCCGCTCGACCGATCGTTTCAAACTGGAAGAACTGACCAAAGACTTCGGCAAAGTCTGGCAGACCATGGGCGTGGCGTTGAAGTTCTACTCCTGCGTCGGCAGCAATCACACCACGCTCGATGCCATTCGCCTGATGCAGCAGGAACGCCCGTTTGGCGCCAACGACGTGAAAAAAATCATTGTCCACGGCTCGCAGGTGACCATGGACCACGTCGGCTGGAAGTACGTGCCGCAGGGTCTGACCTCCGCGCAATTGAACCTGCCGTACTGCGTCGCCACCTGGCTGCTCGACGGCGATTGTTTCGTCGACCAGTTCACCGATGCGAAAGTCGCCGATCCCGAACGCATGAAACAGGCCGAAAAAGTTGAAGTGCAACACGACGACGCCATCACCGCGAAAGGTTCGAAGTTCCGCCACATGGTGCGCGCCGAAGTTTTCCTCAACGACGGCACGCGCATGGAACGCACGGTCGAGGCCGGCCGCGGCAACGAAAACAATTTCGCCTCCGAAGCCGACATCTGCGAAAAATTCGAAAAACTCGCGGTCAAGGCGCTGCCGAAAGCACAGGTGCAAAAACTGCGCGACGCCATGCTCAACCTCGAATCGCTGAAGGATGCGAGCGAAATTGCAAAGCTGATGCAGAAACAGTAACGCCGTCATTCAGGAGCGCACCATCATGGCATCTCTCAGCCGGCAACTTGCACGCTGGATCACCGGGCTTCGTTACGAAGGCCTGCCGCCCGAAGTTATCGATCGCGTCAAAGGCGTCACGCTGCAATGCCTCGGATCGATTTTGATCGGCGCGCAGACCAAGCCGGGCAAGGGCGCGATCGACTTGATTGTCGAAGAGGAAATCGGCGCCCAGAACGGCGCCACCATCATGGTCGACGGCCGCAAGGTTACCCGCAGCGGCGCCGCCTTCGCCAATGCCGAAATGGCCTTTGCCGGCGGCAAGTGGGACACCTTCAAGATGCTGATGCATCCGGGCACCAGCGTGATTCCGGCCGCGCTGGCGGCTGCGGAGGGCAAGGCCGTCTCCGGACGCGAATTCATCACGGCGGTTGCCGCCGCCTACGAGGTGATGGAGCGCCTCGCCTATGACGTGATTCCGACGATGATGTCGCGCGGTTTTCACGCCAGCCCGGTGTTCGGCATTTTCGGCGCCGCCATCGCCGCCGCGAAAATCGGCGGCCTTAACGAAGAACAGATGAACAGCACGATCGCGCTGTGCGTGAGCATGGCCGGCGGCAACCTCGAAGGCGCGCGCAGTGGCGGCCGCGCGTTGCGCGAAGGCGCGGCGGTGCGCAACGCGCTGTTCGCGGTGGCGCTGGCGCGCCGCGGCCATGTCGGCGGCGAAACCGTGCTGGAGGGTGAGGCCGGTTTCTACCACGCCTACACCGGCAACAATCACGGCGAACTGAAGTACAGCTTCGAGGGCAAACTGCACGCCGATTACAACGACGTCGCCGCGAATCTGGGCAAGAACTGGATCATGCTCGAGACGCTGTACCGCATCTATTCGATCTCCGGCTACAACCTCGCGCATATCGATGTCACTGCCGCGCTGTGCAGGGAAAACGACATCAAGCCCGCCGACATCGAACAGATCGAGGCCGTGGTCAACTGGCTCGAAACCCAGTACCCGAGCCCGGCGTTTCCGGTGCGACGCGAAGACACCAACCGCAAGCCCGGCAGCACCGCCTATCACCTCGCCTACGCGGCGGCCACGCGCGGTTATCCGATGCTCGGTGAATGGGTGCCGCAAACTGCGCGTGCCGGCGACCCGCCGGAAGTCGCCGCACTCACCAAACTCGTCAGCATCGTGCCTTCGCAGACCATGGGCCTGTTCGCACCGCGCATCACCATCACCACCAAAGATGGCAAGCGCTATACGACACAGGCAACCGGGCAGGAATACATCTGGGATTACGAAGAACAGGCGAAGCGCATCCGCGGCATCGAAACCGGTCTGACCATCACGCCCGCGCAGTTCGGAAAAATTATCGATGCCTGCCGCACGCTCGATCAGCAAGCGCGCGCCGACATGCTGATTGCGCTGACGATGAAATAACACACGGCGGGCGCCGGCGGCCCGCCGCGGTGAAACACCGCGCGTTGCAAAATCGGTGTAGATTACCTGCAGTCAACCGGACGCCATCGCATGAGTCACATGCATTGCAATTTCCTCGCGCTTTCTGCCTGCATGGCGCTTGCCGCCGGCACAGCCGCCGCCGCTGATGCACCGGCACGATGGTCGCCCGCCAAGCCGGTGCGCCTGATCGTGCCGTTTCCGCCGGGCGGCGCGGTTGACGTGATCGGCCGCATCGTCGCCTCGCGTTTGCCCGAGCGCCTCGGTCAGCCGGTGGTCGTCGACAACCGCGGCGGCGCCAATGCAATTATCGGCACCGATCTCGCGGCGAAGGCACCGCCCGACGGCCACACAATCGTCATCGAACCAGCTGGCCACCCGATTACGCCGTCAGTCATGCGCAAGCTGCCGTATGACGTGCTTAAGGATTTCGCCGCCATCGGTTTGATCGGCAACGGTGCTTACGTATTGGTGGTGAACCCGAGCGTGCCGGCAAAGACGGTTACCGAATTCATCGCGCTCGCCAAAGCGCGCCCCGGTCAACTCAACTATGCGTACACCGGCTACGGCAACGCCACGCACCTCGCGGGCGAATTGTTCAAGGTGCTGACCGGCATCGACATGGTCGGCATCGTTTACAAAGGCGGCGGCCCGGCGCTGACCGATGTGCTCGGGGGCCAGATCCCGGCTTTTTTCTCGGGCGTGGCCTCGGGCGCGTCGCAGATCAGGGCCGGCAAGCTGCGCGCGCTCGGCGTCACCACGACGCGGCGCACCGCCGCCCTGCCCGATGTGCCGACCATTGCCGAAGCGGGTGTTCCCGGCTACGAGGTTGACGGCTGGTACGGCCTGCTCGCGCC
>JANXSE010000205.1 GCA_025356695.1 Betaproteobacteria bacterium | reverse complement strand
ATGCAGGCATTCAACGATGCGGGTTTCAATCTGCCCGACGAACGCGCATCGCAACGCCGCGCCCGCGTTGCCACGCGGCGGCTGGCGCGCATCCGCGCGCTGCTCGGCGGACGGCTCGACCGCCGCCCGCGGATCGTTGATGTCGGCTGTTCGCGCGGCGACTTCGTTGCGGTGGCCACCGGCGCCGGCTACGAGGCAGAGGGCGTCGAGCCCGCGCCGCAGATCGCGGCGGCGGCACGCGCCACCGGGCGCAAGGTGCATACGGGCCTGCTCGAAGAACAGCATTTCGGCGACGCGCAATTCGACGCCGTGAGCCTGTTCGAGGTCGTCGAACATCTGCGCGCGCCACTCGCGCTGCTGCGGGAATGCCACCGCATTCTGCGGCCCGGCGGCATTATGCTGATCAGCACCGGCAACGCGGCAAGCTGGACCGCCGGCGCCATGAAAGCACGCTGGGATTATTTTCAGACGCACAAGGACGCCGGGCACATCAGTTTTTTCAATCCGCAGTCGATCAGCCTGCTGGCGACGAAGGCCGGATTCGAAACCGCCGAGGTGACGACCAGCCGCGTGCGCTTTGCGGAAAAAGGCGACCTGCCGGGGCTCGGCTATGTCGTGGCGAAAATCGCCGCCGAAGCACTGGCCCTGCCGGCGCGCCTGTCCGGGCGCGGGCACGATATGCTGGCCTATCTGCGCAAACCGCTGACCGTCTGATCAGGCGGTCTTTTCCACCACATAAAGCACGGAATTGTCGGCAATGCCGGCGCGCGCAAACACGTCCGCGCCGAAGTGTGCGCGGTCGAGCGCGCACACCTGAAAGCCGGCGGTAGTCAGGCGCGCCACCAGATCGCGTGTGCCATAGAGACGCAGGTGGTCGTCCTGCGCGTGGTGCTTCCAGCGTAGCTCCGGCGTATTGACCGCAGGGTCCTCCTGCGTGTCCTCGACCCCCGTAATCAGCGGCACCATGACGATACCGCAGCCACCCGGCTTCAGGATGCGAAACAGTTCGCGCATGGCAGCACGATCATCCGGCACGTGCTCGAGGATGTGCGAGCACATGAAGAGATCGACCGAGTTGTCGGCGTAGAGCGGCATGTTGGAGATATCAACCTGGTCATCGACGTTCGGCCGAAAATAATCCGCCGTGCGGTATTCAATGTTTTTGAACGTCCGCAATAAACGCGACAGCGCCAGCGATGGCGCAAAGTCGATGAAGCGATATTGCCGCCCGGATGCCAGCGTGGCCAGCCGGCCGCGCAAAAACAGCGCGTAGAGCCGCTCGCGGTCAGACGCATCGCAGGAGGGGCAGGAATACGCAGCGAGATTCAACGTCTCGAAACGTTCTATCGGATAGACGAATCCCATTTCACGCAGCTTGCGCGGAAACGACTTGTAAATCGGATAGAATTTTTTCAGCCTGCTGCCGCAGACCGTGCATTCATAAGCGTTGCCGCTGTAGAACGGCGTCTTCAGCCAGCGCACAAACGCTTTTTTGAAATCCTTGAACTTGTAGCCTTTGTAGCGTGCGAGCACTTGCAATCCTTCGGGTTCTGGCGGTTGGCGCGAGTATACCGCTTGATTACTGCGGAACCGCGCAGGCCGCGCCGCGGCAGAGCAGATAGAGGTTATTGGCGGCCAGCGGATAATGCTTGAAGGTGCGACCGCTGCGGGGGTCTTCTTCGTATTCAATGACGAACCCGGAATCCCATTCCTTCGGCGGCCGCTTCAATGCCGGAGCCGGATAGGCATAGGCATCGATGTAGCCGGCGACACTCATGCCGCTGGCGCTGACATCATTGGTATACAGCGGATGGCCGGCGGTCAACGCCATGATGTCGCGTGCCGCCTGCGCGTAATTTTCACCGCGGTACTGGTGCTGGTAATACGGAAACAAAAACGCGATTGCGATGATCTTGAGGACCAGCATGCCGGTCAGCCAGCGGCATGCAACGTCGACCACCGCTTCGCCGGCGCGCCATAGCAGAATTGCCGCCGCCAGTGCGGCCAGCGGATAAATCGGCAACAGATAGCGAATGCCACTGACCGGCGCCAGCCAGTAAGGCAGGTAACACAGCAAGGCCATGGATACCGCAACCGCCAGCACCGGTTCGGCGGTCGGCGAAATTCTGCGCCGCCATGCATAAAACAGCGCCAGCGGCAGCGCCGGCAGCATGCGCAGCAGCGATTCGGCCGGGAAGCCGATCAACTGGCGCAGGTACGACAGGCCGCTCTCCGGCATCAGCTTGGCAACGATCTCCGAGAACATGCGTCCGCCCTGGCCACCGGTGCCCGGCACCCAATGCAGCCATGCCAGCGGCGCCAACAGCGCCAGTCCATGCACCGTGATCGACACGCGGCCGAACAACACACGGCGCCCCGACTGCGTAAACAGCAACACAAATACCGCACTGGCATAGAACACATAAGCGGTGAAGGCTTTGCTCATGAAAGCGCAGGTGAGGCTGGCGACGGCCAGCGCGAGCAATGCCGGGCGCTCTTCCGCGCAGGCCGCCCACAGCGCGGCGATTGCGCCGAAGGTGAACATGGCGAACAGCGGATCGACATACGCGAGCCAGCCGCGATACAGCGCGACATCGGCCATGGTCAGATAAACCAGCGCGGCAAACCACGCCAGCGCGCGATCACGCAGCAGACGCAGCGTCAGCCAGCCCAGTATGCCGGCGGTGCCCAGCGTCGCGCCTATCGTAATGGCGCGCGCCACCGGCAGCATGAACTGCCACCCGGTCAACGACGCAAACGGAATGATCAGCCAGGTATAGAGCGGGTTATGCTGCAGGTTGCCGCCGTACATGTGCTGGCGGATCCAGTCGCCGTTCTGCCACATTTCGAGCGCCGAAAT
>JANXSE010000195.1 GCA_025356695.1 Betaproteobacteria bacterium | reverse complement strand
TGCGCTTCGATCGTGCCAATGCAGCCGCGCAATTTGCCGTCGAGCGTCAGCGTGACAAAGGCGGCGCCGCGGGCATGCAGCCACGGCGCATCGGCCGCGTTGGCAACCGGCAGACCGAGTTGCGCGGCGATCGTGTTGCGTGCGAGCGGCAGCAGGATGTTTCCCGCCTCCGCAGGCAGCGTTGCCGCAGTTTGCATACGCGCCATCACCAGTGCGCCGATATCAGTGGACATGTTGTTCCCCGTTGTTGTTCGCGCAAAACACAAAGGCGCCGTAACCGACGACGCGCTGGCGATCGCCGGCGGTGTCACCCGAGTTGCGCAGATCGATGAGATCGGCTGTCAGATGGTGGCGACGCGCGGCGAGCGCAAGTCCGTTGACCGGTGTACCGCCGCAGGCCTGCTCATGCGAAATATCGCTGCGCAGATCGAGTATCGCCTGCGCGGTGTTGCGATCGAGCGACTGTGCCTCGCCGTAGCCCATGTAGTGCGACAAATCGGAACTCACCACGATCAGCGTCTCCGGCCCGCCCCACAGAGTGTCGAGAACCTGCGCGACCTCTTCGGCGCTGGCGTCGCCCACCGCCAGCGGCACCACGGTGAAAGCTGCGAGCACGGTTTGCAGAAAGGGCAGCTGCACTTCGAGCGAGTGTTCCTGCGCGTGCGCAGCGGCATTGATGCTGATCTGCGGCAACAGCGACAGCGCCGCGTGCGCCCGCGCATCGACCATGACGTTGCCGAGCGGGGTGGCCAGCATGCTGGCCGATGGCAGTGCAAGTCCGCGGATCGGCACGCGGTGCACCGGCCCCAGCAGCACGACGCGCTTGATGATGTCGCGCGCCGGCACCAGCCGCGCATAGGCAGCGGCGGCGGTCGGTCCCGAATAGATGTAGCCGGCGTGCGGCGCGATGATGGCTTTGGGCACCGGCGCGGCATGCGCGGCGGATCCGGCCGCGGCGAGCAGCGCGGCAACGTCGCGGCGCAGTTCGGCGGCGGCGGCCGGATAAAACAGGCCGGCAACGGCGGGTGGGCGGACGTTGATCATGTGTTTTCCTCCCGATAAATGCGGGCGCCGCGCGTGAATTCAACCGGCTGCAACAGAACCGCGATTATAGTCCTGCATGCCGCGGACGGAGACATTGTCGGGGTGGATGAAAACTGCTGGTACAATCGTTGCCGGTAAAACCATATGCCAAAATTCTTCGCACTTGTTCCGGCGGCAGGCAGCGGCGCGCGCATGGGTGCCGCCCTGCCCAAGCAGTATCTTGCGCTGGCAGGTCGGCCGCTGCTGTATCACACGCTGAAGCAACTCTGCGCGTGTGCGGAGATCGAACGCGTGTTCGTAGTGCTGGCGGCGGGCGATCGTTTTTTCGCGCAGCAGGACTGGCAACCGTTTGCCGACCGTATCGAGCCTTTGTATTGCGGCGGTGCTGCGCGCGCGGTCAGTGTGTTTAACGGCCTGCTTGCGGTGCGCGACCTGCTCGCAGCCGATGACTGGATGCTGGTGCACGATGCGGTGCGCCCTTGTCTGCCCGCGGATGCATTACAGCGCTTGATCGACACGCTGCGCAACGATGCGGTCGGTGGACTGCTGGCGCTGCCGGTGGTCGACACCCTCAAGCGCGCCGATGCCGGGGGGCTGGTCATGCAGACCGAGCCGCGTGAATCGCTGTGGCAGGCGCAGACGCCGCAGATGTTCCGCTACCGCGCGCTGCTCGACGCGTTGCGCACCTTCGATCCAGCGCTGGCGACCGATGAAGCCAGCGCGATCGAACACCTCGGTCAGCGGCCGCGACTGGTGACCGGCGACACGCGCAATCTCAAGGTCACATATCCTCATGATCTGGAACTCGCAGAGCTGATACTGAAGAACATGGAGAAAGCATGAGAATCGGGCAGGGCTTTGACGCACACAAACTGGTCGAGGGGCGCCGCCTCATCATCGGCGGCGTCACCATTCCGCATCCGCGCGGTCTCGACGGGCACTCCGATGCTGACGTGTTGCTGCACGCGATCTGCGACGCATTAATCGGCGCCGCCGCGCTTGGCGACATCGGTAAACATTTCCCCGACAGCGATCCGCAATACAAGGGCGCGGACAGCCGCAAGCTGTTGCGCGCGACTTCCGCGCTGCTGGCGAAACACGGCTGGGTTCTGCTCAATCTGGATTCGACCATCATCGCGCAGGAACCGCGCATGGCACCGTATGTGGCGGCGATGATTGCCAACATCGCCGCCGATTTGGGCGTCGATGCGGGTGTAATCAGCGTGAAAGCCAAGACCACCGAATGGCTCGGTTTCACCGGGCGCGGCGAAGGCATCGCCGCTGAAGCGGTCGCCCTGATCGGGCCGCTGGCGTCTACCTCGAAGGCCGGCGACTGACGCGTGAGGCACAGGCACGGCTGTTCTTCGCGCTGTGGCCCGGCGACGCGCTGCGCGCTTCGTTGCATCAACACGCGTTGTCGTTAAAACAGCAGTGCGGCGGGCGCGCCACCCGCGCCGGCAAGCTGCATATGACGCTGGCGTTTCTCGGCGATGTTGCGCGTGCGCGACTGCCGGAACTCGTTGCGCTGGCCCGCGATTGCGCGGGCGACGCGTTTGAGCTGTGTCTCGACAAAACCGGTGGCTGGTCGCGTCAGCACATCGTCTGGATGGCACCGCAGGATATGCCCGCCACCCTGGACCGTCTGGTTGCCACGCTGGAAGCGGCGTTAAGAGTGCACGACTTTCGTCGCGAAGACCGCGCATGGCGGCCGCACGTGACGTTGTTGCGCGACGCGCAGGCCCTGCGTGATGTGCCGCAAGCGGCGATGCAATGGGCCGTGCGCGATTTTGTGCTGGTGGAATCGTTGCGCGGCGAATATCGCGTGATCGACCGCTGGCCTCTCAGCGCAGTGCCGCCGGGTTAAACACTATTACACTATTTGCCCGGCGCGGGCGCGGATGCAGGCGCTTTTGGGGCTTCTTTCTTCGCCGGAACCACGGCCGGTTTCACCGCGGCGGTCGTTTCACGGAACTGTTCGATCAGGCGAAAGGCGCCGCCTACCATGCTCGAATTCGGATTGTCGTGGCAATATTCGTCAAGGTAGCCATAGAGCTGGTCGCCGACCGGCAGCTTGCCGGTCGGCACCTGGCGCGACGGGTTTGCGTAGTTGTGGCCGGAAACGAAACCGAGTATCCAGAATTCGTATTGCTGGCGGATCGCGCGGTTGCCGGCGTACTTGCCCCAGGTCGCGCAGGACGCGTTTTCAAAAGGGAAAAAAATGTTGACCTGCTGTTGCGCACCGGCAGCTGCCGGTGCCAGTGCAGTCGCGGCCAGCGACACGACTGCGCAATAGGTTGTGAATTTTCGCATCCAATGCCCTTCCAATTTACCGGTGCGGGCATGCTAGCAGGTTTGTATAATCCCTGACGAGGCGGGTGTCGCCTTCCACCGGGTTCATGCATGGACTACGTCGCGGTATTCAATCGCAGTCGCGAAGAGCAGACCCATAACGGCGATGACCTGCAGTTGCCGCACTGGAGCGAGGAAGACTGGCGCACACTGTTTGCGGTGACCAGCGCGCGCAGCTTCAAGGCCAGCGAAGTGGTGATACAGCGCGGGGTTGCAGACCGCGCGCTGTATTTTGTCGCGGCGGGCTCGCTCGAAGTCGGTGTCACCTACATGGATGGCGTGAGCATCAGCCCGATCGCCAAAATCAGTGCCGGCAGCGTGATCGGGGAACAGTCCTTCTTCGACGGACAGCCGCGCTCGGCCAACGTCTGGGCGGTGACCGATGGCGAACTGCTGTGCCTGACGGGCGACCAGTTCCGCGTGCTTTCCGAAAACGAACCGGGACTGGCGCGCGACCTGTTGTTCGCGCTGGGACGTGTGCTGTCGCTGCGCCTGCGCAATACGACCGTTCGTATCCGTCGTTAGACCAGCGGCAATTCGACGCGCGCTTCGAGCCCGCCGCCTTCGCGCGGCAGCAACTGCACGCTGCCATGATGCATCTTCGCAATGCGATCGACGATGGCTAGACCCAGCCCCGACCCGCTAGTGCTGCGCGCCGTATTCAGGCGCGTGAACGGTTGCAGCATGCGTTCGGCATCGGCGGGCGGTATGCCCGGTCCGCGGTCAAACACCGACAGGCGAGCGTGTGTGCCGTGCGATGATGTTTCGATTTCCACCTGCGGGCTGCCGTGGCGCAGCGCGTTGTCGATCAGATTGGTCAGCAGGCGCTGGATTGCCAGCGACTTCATCTGCATGGGCGGCAGGCCGCCGCAGCGCGCGCTGACATCGACTGACTGGCGTTTGTAGCGCTCGACCACGTCG
>JANXSE010000176.1 GCA_025356695.1 Betaproteobacteria bacterium | reverse complement strand
TGCACTCAACGCAAATTTTGCGTCGTAGGCGGTGCTGACGTAACCGGCGGGAATCAGAATTTCCGTAAGGCCCGCATTCGGGCCGTACTGGGATTCGTTGCGCAGCCGCGCGATTAATCCGGGTTCGTCGGGGCCGCCGATCTTCGCCGGCGGCAGCGGCGTGTGCAGACGCACCAGCGCATCGAGCTTGTTTTCGAGTATCACCATCATGTCGACGCGGCGCAGCAACTCGCGCAGCATGATGCGTTCATCGACACCTTGGCGGCCGCCGAGCGGATTGCGCGGATCGTTGGTCTCTTCCCAGTTCTTGTAGGCCGATCGCTGATCGTCGCCCCAGTATTTGGATCGTGCATTGAGCGCGGGCCAGTCGACGAGCCGCTCTGTGAAACCGCGCGCCTTCCAGTCTTCGGCACGGCGAGAGAGATACTGCCGGATGTGAAAGCGGAAGGAATTGGCGAGAATCTGGTTCTGCACGGTTGAGACGTCGAGATTAGACGGCGGTGTGATGCGCAGATCGGCGAGTTCAACCATGTAGTCGATCGGTTGCAGTGTGCCGCTGCCGAACACCTTGCCCGGTGCGAATTCGGTCGGTACGATGCTTGCTGCGAAATCTGGGAACACCGGTGTGCCGTCTTCCTTCAGGCGGAACAGCAGATCGGGCATGAACACCGGCACCAGCCGCGCCAGCGCCTTGCGGAAATCGATCGTCATCGGTTCGACGTCGGGGTCGGGTTTCCATAACGGATCGGAGGATTCGACCAGCGTGGCGCCGAGATGGTCGCCGAGCATGCTCTTGATTTCTTTCGCCGCCGCGGTGGTGATCGGTTCAGCCGCCTTGCTGCCGGCGGCCAGCATGGATTCGCGCACGATGCCGATGCGCATGTCGTGCAGGGTGTCTTTCGCGCCGGGCGATTTGGCGTGTACGGCATAACCGGTGGTCAGCACCGACGAGCGTGGCACCGTGGTGTAGGGATCGCGCGGATCGTAATAGCCGTTCTGCGGATCTTTCAGTGCGTCGAGCACCTTGGCGCAGTCCGCGATGGCGCGACACAAAATGCCGGTGCGGTCGCAGTAAATGTCGGCGCCGATCGCGCCGCCATCAAAACCCAGCATCGCTTTGTGCGGCAGGATGAGTGCGACCGCGTTGTGATTAGCCGGGCCGCGCGTCGAGGCGCGGGTTTCTTCACCGAGGCTTGCCATCACGAGATTGGCGCTCACCGAGACGCCCGAACCGGAACTGGAGCCGAGCGACGCTGCGCGCGTGGTGTCGTAGACGTTCGACGGATTGCCGCCCCAACTGCTGCGCTGGTAGCCGAGCACCGACGGCAGCACTTTGTCCGGATGGTTGCGGCCGCCGGGGTCGCCGGCACGGCCGTTGTATTCGGTCATCAGCGCCTTGGCGTAGATGATGGCGCCTTTTTTGCGCAATTGATCGACGAGGATGTGGTCGCGCGCGGGGAAATCGATGTCGTAGCGCGCGTCGCCACCGCCGGTGGAGCGCATGTCTTTTGTGTCAAATGCATCCTTGAATGAAAATACCACGCCATAGAGCGGCATTTTTTCGAGATCGGGATTGCGGCCGAATTTTTCGTCGAGTGCAGCGGCCTGTTCGAGGGCGTCGGGCTGGCGACGGAAAATCTCGCAGACTGCCGGCGCTCCTGCCGGCAGCGGGCCGTCGTCTGGGTGGCGGTCATAATCGCCGCGGCAGACCACCGAGCGCTCGCCGCGAATGTTGAGTGTGGCGAGGCCGTTGAGTTGTCCTGCATCGGGTTTGCCGACGATCATGCCGTACTGCTGCTGCACGGATGGATCGGAGGCGGTCGCTTCCATGCGGCCGAATTCAAGCGGCGGACCCTGATATTGGTCGAGGTCGGGCAGCAGCGTCGAGGCCTTCACTGTTGCGGTCGGGAAGCAGATCGGCGCCTGTGCGCGCACGCTGCCGGTGGCTGGAGAAACCGGCGCGCCGTCGGCGGTGACGAGCAGGCTCGACGGACCGTTATAGGCGCGTGCGCGCGCGATGTATTGTTTGACCACTTCGACGCAAGTGGTGCGGCCTTCGCGTATCGCCTGATGTAAATCTTCGATGGTTGCTTCTTCGACGCGAAAAAACTTGTTTTTATCGGCAGCCTGCATGGACATCGTCTTGCTCCGGTGTGTTTTGCCTTTGTGACGGCATTTGTTTGTCCGTGCATGATAGTGGCACGGCGCGTTCTATTCAACGGTGGCGGCAAATCGTTTGCGCGGCGTGGAAGCGCGCTGCCGTTTATGCGAAGATGCGCCCTCGGATCGTGCCGCCTGCGGTCGAAAACTTCAGGAGTTTGCATTGATAAGGACGGACATACGCCGCATACCCGTTGCAACTTTCATCGCGGTCGTCGCTGCGGCGCTGGTGATGATGTCGGGCACTGACGCGGCCGCGCAGAACTGGCCGGCCAAACCGCTGCGCATGCTGACGGCGGAGCTCGGCGGGGGCAGCGATCTGTCGGCGCGTTTGATTGCCGCGGGCTTGTCCGGCACCATCGGTCAGCAGGTGATCGTCGACAACCGCGTCGGCGGCGTCATCATTGCCGAAACCGCTGCCAAGGCGGCGCCCGACGGTTACACCCTCTTCACCTATAGCAGCACGCTGTGGCTGATTCCGTTCATGCGCAAGGAAACGCCCTACGACCCGGTGAAGGATTTCGCACCCGTCAGCCTGATCGGCAGTTCGCCGATGGTGCTGGTGACGCATCCGTCGGTGGCGGCGACTTCGATGAAGGAGTTGATCGCGCTGGCCAAAGCGAAGCCGGGTGAACTGAATTTTGCCTCCGGGCCGTCGGGCGCGATCCCGCACCTCGCCGGTGAGCTTTTCAAATCGATGGCCGGCATCGACATCGTGCATGTCGGTTACAAGGGCGTGGGGCTGGCGGTCATTGACGTCATGGGCGGGCGCGTCCAGCTGATGTTTCCGAATGCCAGCGCGGCGCTGCCGCAGATCAAGGCAGGGCGTCTGCGCGGTTTTGCCGTCAGTAGCGCCAAACCATCAGCGCTGGCACCGGGCTTGCCGACGGTCGCCGAAGCCGGCTTGCCGGGGTATGAATGCGTGGCGATGTACGCGGTGTTCGTGCCGGCGAAAACCCCGGCGGCGCTGGTCAACCGCCTCAACCGGGAAATCGTGCAGGTATTGAACCGGCCGGACATCCGCGAGAAATTTCTCAGTGCCAGCACTGAAATAGTTGCCAGCAGTCCGCAGGGGCTGGCTGATACGATGAAGTCCGAAATGGTGCGCATGGGCAAGGTTATCAAGGCGGCCAACATTCGCGCGGAATAGTTGTGGCGCGGGCGACCTGCCTGCGTATTTGAATTTGTCAGGTGCTTCATGCAGGCGGGTCGCCTGCGCTACGAAACGCGCGCCGATTACGCTGCCTGTTTTGCGCGCTTAGATTTTCGCGTCCGAGGCAAGATAGGCGCGCACGATTTCCTCACCGGTTGCCCACCAGACATCGTTGTGGCCGCAGATGTAGCGGAATGCGGCGTCGAGCCCGGCAATGCGGTGTGGCACGCCGCTGATAAACGGATGCAGGCAGATTGCCATCACGCGCGCAGAATCCTCGCCTTCGCGATAGAGCACATCGAAAGTGCGCTTGATCATCAATTCGAAGTCGTCGATTGAGGCGAAGCGGGAGACAATCTGTGCGTTATCGTTAACTTCGTAGGAATAGGGCAGGTAGATGATTTCCCTGTCTCCCGCCTGCATGCGGTAAGGTTGGTCGTCGTTGACCCAGTCGGCGACGTATAAAAAATTCTCGGCAGCGAGATGGTCGAGCGTGTTCCAGGTTTCATCCATCGCCGAACTCAACCAGCCGTGCGGACGTTTGCCGGTGGCGCGCATTACGCGCTCGGTGCAGTAGCGGATGAAATCGCGTTCCTCGTCCGGCGGGATAGCGCTCAGCCACACCGAATTGGTGCGGTTGTGGGCGAGAAACTCCCAGCCGAGTTTTACTGCGTCTTCGACGATCTGCGGATGTTGGTCGCAGACATCGGCGTTGAGCGAGGCGGTGGCGCGGATGCCGTATTTGGTCAACAGATCCATCAGGCGGAAGACGCCGACGCGGTTGCCGTAGTCACGCACGCCCCAGGTGCGGATGGTCGGCGCCTTCTCCGGCGTTTTCGCCATCGGGTTGGCGGCGAGCGGGCGCGTCAGTGGAAAAAATTCGAGATTCGGCGCGACCCAGATCGCAAGGCGCGCGCCGTTCGGCCATTTCCATTTTGGACGACGATTGATCGGACTGTACGGGTAGGGGCCGTAGTCGTTGGGTTCCATACGAAGCTTCCTGCGGTTATGCTGCCGTTATACTACGCGAACTCGGCGCCGGAGGAGGGTCGGATCATGCGAAATTTGATCGTGCTTGCGCTGGGTACGGGCTGCGCAATGTCGTTGTCGATGTCGTTTGCGGCAGAGATGCCCTATCCGCAGCGGCCGGTCCGCGTGGTGGTGCCCTTCGGGCCCGGCGGCAGCCCCGACGTGCTGGCGCGTGCACTCGGCGCCCAGCTCGAAGCCCAGCTCGGCAAGACTTTCATCATCGACAACCGTGCCGGTGCCAACGGCATCATCGGTGCGGAAATCGTCGCGCGCGCCGCACCCGACGGATACACGGTGATGCATACGCCGCCGGGTTTCATTATCAACACACTGCTCTACAAGAATTTGAGTTACGACGTTGACCGCGATTACGCGCCGGTGACCAACGTTGCCTCGGGCTCCGGCTATCTGTTGTTGGTCAATCCGTCGCTGCCCGTGCAATCCATTCGAGACTTGATTGCACTGGCGAAGGCGAAATCCCTGACCTATGGGTCGCCACCGGCCGGCAACACCCTGCATCTGGCCACCGAAATGTTCAATCAACGCGCTGGTGTTCGCATGCTGCACATCCCTTACAAAGGCGGCAGCGATTCGTTTGCCGCGTTGATGGGCAACGAAATCCAGGTGCTGGTGGTGCCGCCGACCGCTGCCGTGCCGTATGTGCGCTCGGGCCGTCTGCGTGCGCTCGGCTTTACAGGTTCGAAGCGCCTTGCCCTGATGCCCGAGGTGCCGACGATCGCCGAATCGGGCTTGCCCGATTACGTGGTCGATTTCACCTGGAACGGCTGGTTCGCCACGGCGAAAACGCCACCGGCCATCATTGCGCGCTTGCAAAGCGAAATCCGCAAGGCGGTGCAGGCGCCGCGTATGCGCGAAATTCTCGATGCCAGCGGCTTCGTGGCAGTCGCCAACACGCCGGATGAATTCCGTGCTTTTGTGCGGGCCGAGATCAGGCGCTATGAGCAGATTGTGCGAGACGCGAACGTCAAGGTCGAATGATTTCAGCGGCGGCCTTGCCTGCGGCCGCCTCTTGTATACTGCGGCGTCCGCTAACAATAAAACGAATCGACATGGTCGAATTCGTGCGCCGGCGGTATTTCGCTCTTACATCCTAGGGAGGTTGACATGAAACGCTGGCTGATCGCATCGCTCGCATTGCTGGGCACCACAGCATTTGCACAACAGGTGGTACCGAACATTCCATTCGAGGGAAATATCAATTTCCTGAAAATGCCGAAGGATCTGTATCTGGGCGAAGTCACCGGGGTCGCCACCGATGCCAAGGGCAATGTCTACGTGCTCAACCGCGGCAATACCAGCGGACCGGCGTATGGCGCTGCAGCGGCGCAACTGCTCGAGTTCGACCGCAACGGTAATTTCATGCGCGAGATCGGCAAGCATCTCTATGCGTGGTCGTACGGCCACACCGTGCGCATCGACAAGGAGCAAAACATCTGGGCGACCGACAAGGGCTCAGACATGGTGGTGCGTTTCGACCAGAAGGGGCAGGTCACCATGGTGTTCGGTCGCAAGCAGGAGGCCTCCGACCGTGAAACGGGCCCGCTCGAAAAACACAATCCGCCGTTGCCGCATGTCGACGGATTGTTTCGCCAGGTCACCGATGTGACCTGGGATCCGGCCGGCAACATCTTTATTAGCGACGGCTATATCAACTCGCGCGTGGCCAAGGCGGACAAGAACGGCAAATGGCTGAAATCATGGGGACAGAAAGGCAACAAACCGGGCGATTTCAACACGCCGCACAGCATCGCAGCCGATGCGCAGGGCAATATCTATGTCGCAGACCGCGGTAACCGCCGCATCCAGGTCTTCGATGGCGAGGGCAATCTGCTGCGCGTGATGACGATCGACGTGCCTTTCGACGAGGCCAGTGCGATGCCGGCGATCGGCAACAAGCCTGATGTGCAGAAGCTGATTTCGTCTGGTGCTGTTCTGACACAGACTCCGGGTGCGCCGTGGGCGCTGTGCATTACGCCAGGGCCGAATCAGGTGCTCTACACCTCTGATGCGTATCCGGGCCGGGTCTACAAAATGACGCTGGATGGCAAGATCCTGGGTGTGCTGGGCGAGGCGGGCAAACAGCCGAAGCAGTTCGGCTGGATCCATGAAATCGCCTGCCCGGATGAAAACACCCTGTTTGTCGCCGAGTTGCTGAACTGGCGTGTGCAGAAGCTGACATTGCACCCGGCTAAATAAACGCTGTGTTTTACGCAGGCGCCCGCCGCCGCAAGGCTGCGGGCGTTTTTGTTTGTGCGCGGCGGAACTGAGTTGCGCAGAAGATATAATCAACGCCAGCGTAGCGCATCACGCATCACATCATTTTTTCTGGAGCTATCAGGTGCAACGAAAAGAACTGGGAATTGCGGTCATTGGCGCCGGCCGCATCGGCACGCTGCGCGCGCGGCTGGCGGCAAAACACCCGGCGGTCAGATTTCTCGCGATTGCGGATATTGATCCTGCCCGTGCCGCCGCGCTGGCGGAAATGACGGGCGCGGATTTTCACACCGGCAACAATTTCGAGGCGATCGAGCGGCCCGAAGTCAATGCGGTGTTTGTGTCGACTCCCGAAGATTTGCACGCCGCGCCGGTCAAGCATGCACTCGAACTCGGCAAGGCGGTGATGGTCGAGAAGCCGATTGCACTGACGCTCGCCGACGCCGACGACATACTCGAAACGCTGCGCCAGACCGGCGGCGATCTGCGCATCGGTTACAGCCGCCGCTACAAGGAATGTTTTCTGCGCGCCAAGGAGCAAATGGTGCAGGGCCGGCTCGGTCGCGTCGTCGGCGGCACCGCGCGCGTCTACAATTCGCGCGCGCAGGCATTCTCGATCCTCAAGCGTTCGGCGCATGCGACGCCGGTGGTGGATGTGCTGACCTATTACGTCGACCTGATGTGCTGGTTTCTCGAAGGCAATCCGCCGGTCGAGGTGATCGCGCGCGGCCAGCACGGTATTTTCAAGGAGGCCGGCTACGATGCGCACGACGTGACCTGGGGCATCGTCACACTCGCCGATGGCGCGGTGATCAACCTTGGCGTCAGTTATGCGCTGCCGGCGAAATACCCGACCCTCGGCCAGTCTGACCGTGTCGAACTGCTCGGATCCGAGGGCACCATGATCATCGACGACGATCATCTCGACCATCTGATTTATTCGGAGAAGGGCATACCGCATGCCTATGTGCCCGACCACGGCGTGAACATGGCCTTCCTTGGCAGTAACACCGCCGGCGACTGGGCCTGCGGCGATTTCTGGGGGCCGCTCGCCAACGAGACGCGCGCCTGGCTCGATCATCTGGTCACCGGCGCACCGACCGTGCACGCGACGCCGCAGCAGGCACGCGTCACGCTCGAAACGACGATTGCGATCGAACGCGCTGCAGCCACCGGGCAGGCGATCAGATTGCCGCTGGAAACCTGAAAGGCAGGATTGAGCGCGCGTCTTCGACAGGAGTCCGCAAAACGAATATAGTTAGCAGCGATCCCCGCCGACGGCGGCCGGGTCGTACAACAAGAAAGATGGTCAAATACCCATGAGCGAGAAACATGCGGCCAATCGCCGCGAAGACCTTCGTTTGATTACCGGTCGCGGACGTTATTCGTCCGACAACAATCTGCCGGGGCAGTTGCATGCGAGTTTTTTGCGTTGTGACCGCGCGCACGCCGAGATTGTTGCGATCGATACCGCGCCGGCGCTCAAACGCCCCGGCGTTGTCGCCGTGTTTACCGGCGAAGATGCGATGGCGGCGGGCTACAAGAATTTTCCGAACCTGATGACGTTTACCAACAAGGCCGGTGCCGGCATTCTTAAGCCCGAGCGCCCGGTGCTTGCCCACGGCAGAGTGCGCTTTGTCGGCGAAACCGTCGCCATGGTGGTGGCTGATTCGGCCGCGGTTGCACAGGATGCGGTTGCGGATATCCTTGTTGAATACCGCGACCTGCCGGCGGTGGTCGACGCCGAAGACGCGCTCAAACCGGGCGCGCCGTTGTTGCACACAAACGTGCCTGGCAATCTGACGCTCGAGTGGGATACCGGCGATGCGGCTGCCGTGGCGCAGGCATTCAAGCAGGCCGCGCACGTCACCAAACTGAAGGTGGTGTCGCCGCGCGTCGTGCCCAGCCCGATGGAACCGCGCGCTGCGCTGATCTCCTACGATGCGGCGAGCGGTTGCTACGACGTTTTCACCAATTCCCAGGGCATCGGCATGTTGCGCTGGCAGATTTCCGCGCTGACTGGCGTGCCCGAAGACAAACTGCGCCTCCATTTGCACGATGTCGGCGGCAGCTTCGGCCAGCGCAGCGCGGTCTATCCGGAACACGGCGCGCTGATGATTGCGTCCAAGAAACTCGGCCGCCCCGTCAAATGGGTGGCGACGCGCTCCGAGTGTTTTCTCACCGACAGTCACGGCCGCGGTATTGTCATGGGCGGTGAGCTTGCGCTCGATCGCGATGGAAAATTCCTCGCCGCGCGCTACGATTTTGTGGTCGACATGGGCGCTTATCTGACGACGACCGGACCGGCCAGTCACGTGCGCAATCCGGCGATCTGCACGACTGGCGTTTATAAAATCCCGGCGCTCTACGCAAATTTCCGCGTCGCGCTGACCAACACCGCGCCGATCGCGGCCTACCGCGGTGCCGGGCGGCCGGACATTGCCTACGTGATCGAGCGTCTGGTTGATCAAGCGGCCTGCGAACTGAAAATCGACCGCGCCGAACTGCGGCGTCGCAATTTCATTCCGCTCGATGCTTTTCCGTACAAGACGCCGACGCTGGGCACCTACGAGGCCTCCGATTTCAACGGTTGCTTGACGAAGGCGCTGAAGGCCGCTGACTGGGACGGTTTTCCGCAACGCCGCGAGGCGGCGCGTAAACGCGGCAAATTGCGCGGCATCGGCCTGTCGACAGTGATTGAAGGTACAGCCGCCGGGTTTCAGCCGAAGGACCAGATTGCGATCGAGTTCGACGCCGATGGCAGGCTCGAGGTGTTTACGGTCGCGCTATCGCAGGGCCAGGGCCATGAGACGACGTTCGCCCAGATCGTCGCCGATACGCTGGGTATCGCGGCGGAGGCGGTGACTTTGCGCGAGAGCGTGCATGGCAAAAACATCGTCGGCAACCATACCGGTGGATCGCGTTCGCTGGTCGGTGCCGGCAGCGTATGCAAGATTGCCGCACAGAAGCTGATCGAGCAGGCGCGGCCGCTGGCGGCCGAGGCGCTGGAACTCGAGCCCTCGCAGGTTGAATATGCGAACGGCGCTTATCGTTCACGCGATGGGGCGAAGTCAATCGGCCTGCTGGAACTGGCGAAG
>JANXSE010000169.1 GCA_025356695.1 Betaproteobacteria bacterium | reverse complement strand
CATTTTTTCTTCAGGCCCGATCTGGAAACGGTTCATGAACGCGATGAACGCCACAGGGCCGGCCAGCGAGAACGGCGAGGCCAGATAGACGGCCCATGCCAGCAGGCACAGCAGCATGCCTACGTACATCGGATTGCGACTCACGCGGTAGACGCCGGCAACGACGAGCGAAGTGGTTTGTTCGGGATGCAGCGGATTGACGGTGGTTTTGGCGCGCCTGAAGGCGATCGCACCGGCGAGGGCGAAGGCGATGCCGATGAGTGCGACGGTGGTGGCCAGCGCGAGGCGTGTGTTCCCGGGGGCGGCGACTTTGGGTAGCAATGAGGACAGCGGCCACATGGCCAATGCAATTGCTGCTGCTACCAAGGGTGGTGGAATTTTGTGTTCAAGGAAATGCATGCAGCAGTATTGCAGTCCGCGGCATTCGGCGCAATGCGCTGCGCTTATTGCGCCCTGCGCGAGCTGGCATTAGGTTCGGCACGACGATCCGCTGTCATGATGCGACGAAACTCGCGCACCAACGCTTGGCGAAATTCGTCTACGTTTCCAGCAACCGAATCCCGCAATTTCTCGCGTGTCTCCTGTACTTTGGGAAGATATTGTGCTTTCGCTTCGGCTGATACGAAAGTAACGTCTTCAAACGTTTCTGCGTAGAAATCTATTGTGACATTCGATACGGCGAGGCCGCAGCGTGCGATCGTGGCGTAGACGTCTTGATCGAATAGGATGGCGCGTCTGGCCACCTCGTGAGAAAGCTCGCTAGATATGGACATGAGGCTTTTTGCATGGTGTTCATAGTCGGTTACCGCCTGTCCTGGGTTTCTTTCCAGTCGTTCATTAGGCGCAGTAAGGTTCATGAAAATCTCTTGCCAAGCCAATAGAATCTTCCAAATGGAAAGAACCGCTTCTGATCGTTGGGCATCGATTCGACTCAAGCCGACGCTCTGTTCGTGGGCGTAGATCGACAACTCAGTCTTAAGTGTGTCGGCCTTTTGATCAAGCTGTGTTTTACGGGTGGCTAGCTCAATGTCGAGCCTATGCTTAATCCATACTCGGAACAGCCACGCCGCTGCGCCAAGCGCGACTACCCCACCACCGAGCGCACTGATCAGGAAAGTAAGAAAGTCCACTTGTGAGTAGTGCCAGTTAACTATTGCTGGTTGGAAAAATATAAGTGACAAAAATTATCTGCCCAAATGCAACAAACGCCAAGCGAATTTGGCGCGGCTGATACTTGAGGATGGTTTTGTAGGATGGGTAGAGCGTAGCGAAACCCATCACAGGGCACACGTCAAACGATGGGTTTCTGCCTTGCGGCCTCTACCCATCCTACGAGTTATGGAGTCGCTAGATTTTGCGCGCGAGCGCCGCGGCCTTGCCGATATAAGTAGCCGGCTTCATCTTGAGCAACCGCTTCTTCTCCGCGTCCGGAATCTTCAGCCCTTTGATAAAGGCGGCGAGTGTGGCGCGGTTGATGCCGGCCTTGCCGCGCGTGAGTTCCTTCAACTGCTCGTAGGCGCCTTTGACGGCGTAACGGCGCATCACGGTCTGGATCGGTTCGGCGAGCACTTCCCAGTTGGTGTCGAGATCGGCTGCGAGTTTGGCGTGATTGGCTTCGAGTTTGCCGAGGCCTTTCAGGCACGAGTCGTAGGCGAGCAGCGTATGGCCGAGGGCGACGCCCATGTTGCGCAGCACCGTCGAATCGGTGAGGTCGCGCTGCCAGCGCGACACAGGCAGCTTGTCGGCCATGTGGCGCAGCAGTGCGTTGGCGACGCCGAGGTTGCCTTCGGAGTTTTCGAAGTCGATCGGGTTGACCTTGTGCGGCATGGTCGACGAGCCGATTTCGCCGGCCTTGGTTCTTTGCTTGAAGTAACCGAGCGAGATATAACCCCAGACATCGCGGTCGAGGTCGAGCAATATCGTATTGCAGCGCGCATAGGCGTCGAAGAGTTCGGCGATGGCGTCGTGCGGCTCGATCTGGATCGTATACGCATTGAATTCGAGGCCGAGTTTCTCGACGAAGCGGCGCGCGAATTTTTCCCAGTCGATGTCCGGATAGGCGGACAGATGGGCGTTGTAATTGCCGACCGCGCCGTTGGCTTTGCCGAGGATGCCGACGGCAGCGATCCTGCCGCGCGCGCGCTTCAGGCGCGCCACCACGTTGGCGATTTCCTTGCCGAGCGTGGTCGGGCTGGCCGGCTGGCCGTGGGTGTGCGCAAGCATGGACGCACCGGCCTGTTCGTGGGCAATCGTGCGCAGGCGCGCGATGATCTGGTCGAGGGCGGGCAGCATGACGTCGTCGCGCGCGGCTTTGAGCATCAGCGCGTGACAGAGATTGTTGATGTCTTCCGAAGTGCAGGCGAAGTGGATGAACTCGGCCACGCGCGCGACTTCGCGGTTGCCGCCGAGTTTTTCTTTCAGGAAGTATTCGATCGCCTTGACGTCGTGATTGGTCACCGATTCGATTTTTTTTACGCGCGCGCCGTCGGCATCCGAAAAGCCGGCCACCACTGCGTCGAGCTTTTTGATAGTCGCTTTCGAGAAACGCGGCACTTCGCGGATTTTCGGCTCAGCGGCCAGTGCCTTCAGCCATTCGACCTCGACCAGCACGCGGTAACGAATGAGGCCCAGCTCGCTGAAATAACGGCGCAGCGGTTCGATCTTGGCGGCATAACGCCCGTCGAGCGGAGAGAGTGCGGTGAGAGCGGAGAGCGTCATGGTTTTTCCTGCGTGTGAAGACTCGATTTTATCACGCGGGCGCCGCCGCCTCGACGGCCGCCTGCACCACCTTGCGTGTCAGCTGCGGCACCAGCATTTCGACGAAGTCGAGCGCGAAGCGGCGCAGATGGTTGTTGCGGCGGAAACCCAGATAGACGGTGTTCGAATCGAACAGCCGGCTGGCGTCGAGCGCGCGCAGGCCGCGGTCGCGTTTGGCGTCGTAGGCCATTTTGGCGACGATGGCCACACCGAGCCCATGTTCGACATAGGCCTTGATGACGTCGGTGTCGATGGCGTTGAGCACGAGGTGGGGCGCCAGCCCGCGCGCCTCGAAGGCACGCTGCACTTTGGAGTGGCCGATGAATTCCTCGTCGTAGGTAATGATGGGGTAGCGCGCGATGGCTTCGAGCGTCAGCGGTTTGGCGCGCAGCAGCGGATGCTTCGCCGGCGCCAGCACGATGCGCGGCAGTTCGTAGCAGCGCAGCATCACCAGCTCGGGCAGCGGCGCGCGCGGCTCGCTAGCGATGGCAAGGTCGGCTTCACCCGCGGCGACTGCCTGCCAGATCTGCCCCGGCGTGCCCTGGCGTACGTTTAGCCGCACCGCCGGATATTGCGCGGTGAGTCGCTTGACCACCGCGGGCAGCGCGTAACGCGCCTGCGTGTGCGTGGTCAGCACGGTGAGGCTGCCGCTTTTTTCACTGCCGAAATCCTGTGCGAGGCGCTTCAGCGTTTCCGCGTCGTCGAGCATGCGCTGTGCCACCGTCAGCAGCGCGCGGCCGGCGGGGGTGAGTTCGCTGATGCGGTTGCGGTTGCGTGTGAAGACGCCGACGCCGAGCTCGGCTTCGAGTAGGGCGAGTTGTTTGCTCACACCCGGCTGCGAGGTATGCAGCGCGGCGGCGGCCTTCGAGATGGAGAGGCCCTGGCGTGCCACCTCGCAGAAATAACGCAGTTGCTGCAGTTTCATCGCCAGTATGCCCGTAAAAATGTATAACTGAATAGTATACTGGAATGACTAAATCGTTCTTGTTAATTCTGCCGTGTTTGCTACCATCTGCGGCCAGTGTGGGCGTCCGCCCGCGGCCGTATTCAGGAGCACTTCATGGCAGCCATCACCATACTCAATCCGAAAGTCTCGCAGCCGGTCGCGCCCATCACCGGCGCCACGCGCATCGCCGATCTCAAGGGCGCGATGATCGGCTTTGTCGATAACAGCAAACAGAACGCTGACCATTTCATCGCACGCGTCGGCGCGCTGCTGCGCGAGAA
Source organism: Betaproteobacteria bacterium (assembly GCA_025356695.1). The sequence continues at coordinate 2,445 of JANXSE010000169.1, read as the reverse complement.
CTACGGCATCGGCACCAACGTGACGGTGCGCAAGCGCGCGCCGAAAGACGAGCTGGCTGACGGCGACCTGGCCGAACTCGTCAAATGCGCTGCCGTCGTGCAGTGTTACGGCGACTGAGGAACTTCCGCTTCCATCAGCGTGGCTGATGGCGTCAAACTGGAAGCGCACGGCATTCCGACCGCAACCATTTGCAGCACTGCCTTTGCCGGTGCGGCGCGCGTGCAGGCTGCCGGCCGCGGTTTTGCGGCACTGCCGATCGTCGAAATTCCGCATCCGATGCACACCGCCTCGCGCTCGCTGGTCGAAGGCCGCGCCGCCGATGCCGCGCAGTCGATCGCGAAAGCGCTGCTTGAAGGCGCGGCCGCGCGCGGTGCACTCGGCGAAGACATCCTCGAAGACCGCATCGAAATCGATGCCGACCCGGTCGCACTCGAAGAATTTTTCTTCACCCATGGCTGGACCGACGGCCTGCCGGTGACGGCACCGACCGTCGAGAGCGTGGCCGCCATGCTGGCCGCAACCGATCGCGATCCGCAGGAAACCGTCGGCCCGATTCCGCCGCGCATGCGCATCGCGACGATCGAAAAACTCGCCATCAACGCCGTGATGGCGGGTTGCAAGCCGGCGTACTTTCCGGTGGTGCTGGCCGCACTCGACGCGGTGCTCGACGACAACATCCGCCTCTACGGCATCCAGACCGCGACCAACACCGGTTCGGCCCTGCTGATCGTCAACGGTCCCATCGTCAAGCAACTGGGCATGAATGCGCGCGGCAATGTGTTCGGCCAGGGCAACCGTGCCAACGCGACCACCGGCCGCGCGTTGCAACTGATATTGCGCAACATCGGCGGCGATCTGCCCGGTGAAACCGATATGGCGACCCACGGCCACTGCGGCAAGTACACGTTCTGCATTGCCGAGAACGAAGACGAATCGCCGTGGGACCCGCTGCACGTCGAGCGTGGTTTCAAACGTGAAGACAGCACGGTCACCGCAATCGGTGGTTCGTCGCCGCAGAACGTCTTCACCTATGGCTGCGAAACCGGTGAGGAAATCCTCGACCATTTCGTCGGTGCGTTGACTGGCCTCGGCCACAACAACATCATCTTCCCGACTGGGCCGCTGTTCGTGCTGAGCCCCGAGCATGCGCAGACGCTGGCGCGCGACGGCTTCGACAAACAGAAGATCAAGCAGTATTTCTTCGAGAAAGCGCGCATCCCGTTGACTCGTTTTGCCGAGCGCAGCGTGGTCGGTTTGCACCATCGCCGTTCGCGCTGGTTCGAGATCGCTGGCGATCCCGATCACATCGGCGTCGCCGACCGCGTCAACGACATTAATATCGTCGTCGCCGGCGGCGCGGGCATACACTCGCAGTTCGTGCCGACCTCGTTCAGCTACGAGCCGGTGACGCGGTTGATTCGAAGCAAAACCGGCGGCGCGAAATAGCCGGGAGGATGACGGTGGCGAAAGTCGACGAATTCGAATTTTTCCTGCAGAAGGAATGGTCGGACGGCCTGCCGGTGGTCACGCCCACCGCAGAGCGCGTGCAGTGGATGCTCGCCGGCACAAAGCTCGATCCTGAGAAAATCATCGGTTACATCGCGCCGGCCGGCGAGCCGGCCAGTGTGCGCACGATTGCGATTCATGCATTGATGGCCGGCTGCAAACCCGAATATCTGCCGGTGGTGATCGGTGCGGTTGAAATCATCACGCGCGAGGCATTCAATCTCGGCGGCGTGCAATGCACAATGCACGGTGTGGCGCCGCTCATGATCGTCAACGGGCCGTACGCAAAACAGATCGGCCTGCACGGCGGCAACGGTTGTTTCGGCCCGGGCTTTCGTGCCAATACGTCGATCGGCCGCGCGATCCGTTTGCTCTTGCTGAATGTCGGCGACGGCATACCCGGCGGCAGCTCGGCGACGATCTTCAGTTCACCGATCCGTTACAGCGCCTGCCTCACCGAAAATTCAGAATTGAGTCCGTGGCCCAGTCTTGCAGAGTCGCACGGCTACAAACCCGAGGACAACGTGATCAGCGCCGTGATGGTTGAGGCGCCGCGCCTGCATTTCGACGATGTCAGCACCGAACCGGGACGCCTGCTGCGCGGCATTGCCGATTCGATGACGTCCACCGGTTCATGGCATATGTGGTTTGCCTCAGGCATTGCAGTGGCGATGAGCCCGCAGCACGCCGGCCTGTGCGCCGCGGCGGGCATGAGTCGCGCTGACGTGCATGCGCGGCTATGCGAACTGGCGGTGCGCCGCCAGGGCGACATTCGCAACGGCGGCAACTGGCGGCCGGAACGCGCGCGTGCGATGGGCGCCGATCCGGACGATGATGACTATCTGATCAAAGCGGTGAAGAATCCGGCAACGCTGCAGCTGTTTGTGGCCGGCGGGCGCGGGCCGATTACCGCGGTGTGCCACGGCTGGAACGATTCG
>JANXSE010000148.1 GCA_025356695.1 Betaproteobacteria bacterium | reverse complement strand
TGGGCCGGCATTTCGAACCGCAGCAGGCGCTGCGTCCCGATGGCGATGCGATTCCCAGTGGCGCGTCCGCCTTTACCACCACCATCGATCTCGTCAACGGCAAAGCCCGCACCGAGTGGGCGCGCGATCTGACGACGCCGGTCGCCCGCGTCTACAAATACAGCGAAGTGGTGACGCCGGATGCCGGTTACGTGAACGGCATCGATTCAAGCGGGCGCACCAAACAAAGCCGCGACAGCAATCCGCCGCAGCACACGATGTCGGGCCAGCGCCTGGCGGTTGCGCTGCGGGAACTGCAGCGCAGTTCGCCGCAATTGCTGATTGCGATGCGCGCCGATCCGCACAGCCTGAAAATGTTGCCGGATGAATTTGCCGCGGGCAAGCGCCTCACTGCCGTCGAGTACGAAACCGAGGCCGACCGATTTGTCGTCATGTTCGATCAAGCCAGCGGACTGCCGGCGCGCATCCGTACTGTCGATACCGATCAGGCCTGGGGGGACATCAATTTCGAATTGATTCTGTCGGACTGGCGCGAGGTCGGCGGCGCGAAGTTCGCCTTCCACCAGATTTACACCTCGAACGATCGCATCGTCCTGCATCAAACACTTGACGACGTAACCTTGAATCCGCCGCTGGCCAAGGACCTCTTCGATATTCCCGTTGCCATGCGTGCGGGTGCGCAGCCGCCGGCACGCCATGATGTCGAATATCAATGGATATTCCGCCGCATCATGGCAGGCGGATTGCTCGACACCAACGAACTCGGGTTCGATCCGCGCATGGGCGGTTTGCGCATGGAAGAGATTGCGCCCGGGGTGCAACACGTGGTCGGCGGCAATCCGAACAATCTGGTGGTCGAAATGAAAGACCATGTCGTGGTATTCGATGCGCCGAACAATGAAACGCATACGGCGGCCACTCTGGCCGTGATTAAGGCGAAATTTCCGCACAAGCCGGTCAGAGCGCTGGTGCTGACGCACCATCACATGGACCATGCCAATGGCGCGCGCGGCTTCGGCGCCGCCGGCGCAAAAATCTACGTCGGTACCGGCGACGGCGCCTATATCCGTCAAATGATGGCCGCACCGCATAATGTGCGCAAAGACGCGCTGGCGAAAAAACCGCGCGCGGTTGAGGTGGTCGAGGTGGCCGACAAGCTGGTGTTAAACGACGGTCAGCGCACGATTGAGCTCTATCGCATCGCCAACAGCCACGCCGAGGGCATGCTGATCGGTTACATCCCCGATGTGAAACTCGGCTACGTGACCGACCTGTGGGCGCCGGGGCGCGATGCGGAGTTCGGCAGCGCACGGCAGCGCGCGCTCATCGATGCCGTCGACAAAGCCGGCATCAAGCCCGAGCGTTTTGCCGGTGGGCACGGCGCGGTGGCGTCGTATCTGGAGTTTGCTGCGAAGGTGCGGGGGGCAAAATAGGCCGTTGGTTGGTAGACCGAACGTTTGTGGTTACCTGATATACGGTGTTTCAACTTCGCCGGGGGCAGCCCGGCGGCTGCTTACTTTTCTTGTCCCGCCAAGAAAAGTAAGCAAAAGAAGCGGCCCCTGGTTCGCCGGTCCTTCGGACTTCCCTGTGCTGCTCGGCGGCTCTCAAGGGGAATCCCCGCGATTCGACGCCCCGGAGTTTTTACATCGTATTGACCTTGTAGGATGGGTAGAGGCCGCAGGCCGAAACCCATCGCCTTGCGGCGCCGAATTTCTAGTACGGAAGCTGCGCGTCAGGCTTCGCCGCAAGAATCACATGGCGAAAATCTTCCTGGATGCGTTTCAAGGCCGCTGTATTGTCGGCTTCGAAACGCAGCACGATGACCGGCGTGGTGTTCGATGAACGCGCCAGTCCGAAGCCGTCGTCGTATTCGACGCGCAGGCCATCGATGGTGTTGATCTCGCGGGGGTTATCGAAGCGCGCGCTTTTCTGCAATTCAGCGATCAGCGTGTAGTTTTCGCCTTCGTTGAGCTTGATCTGCAGTTCCGGCGTGCAGATGGCGTCGGGCAGCGCGTGCAGCGTAGCGCTGGGGTCTTTGCTGCGGCTGAGAATTTCCAGCAAACGCGCGCCCGCGTACATGCCGTCGTCGAAACCGTACCAGCGCTCCTTGAAGAAAACATGGCCGCTCATTTCGCCGGCGAGCGCAGCGCCGGTTTCCTTCAGCTTGGCCTTGATGAAGGAGTGGCCGGTTTTCCATAAGAGCGGCTTGCCGCCGTGCTGCTCGATCCACGGTTTGAGATTGCGCGTCGATTTGACGTCGTAAATGATGGTCGCGCCCGGGTTACGCGAGAGCACGTCGGCGGCGAACAGCATTAACTGGCGGTCCGGGAAAATAATGTCGCCGCGGCGCGTCACTACACCTAAACGGTCGCCGTCGCCGTCGAAGGCGAGGCCGACCTCGGCGTCGCTTTTCTGCAGGGCAGTGATCAGGTCTTTGAGGTTCTCCGGCACCGACGGATCGGGATGATGGTTCGGAAAGTTGCCGTCGACTTCACAGAACAATTCGTCAACGGTGCAGCCGAGGCGACGGAATAGTTCCGGTGCGGTCGCACCAGCGACGCCGTTGCCGCAATCGACGGCGATTTTCAGCGGTCGCGCCAACCTGATGCCACTGACGATGCGGTCGAGATACTGCGCGGCAATTTTTTCTTCGCGATAGCTGCCGGTGCCGCTGGCAAGGCGGCCGGCCTCCGCGCGTGTACGCAGCGCGGTGATCGCTTCGCCGGCGAGTGTTTCGCCGGCCAGCATGATCTTGATGCCGTTGTATTGCGGCGGATTGTGCGAACCCGTGAGCATTGCGCCCGACATGGTGTCGAAGTGATGCGCGGCAAAGTAGAGCATCGGCGTGGCGACGCGGCCGACGTCGATGACGTTGACGCCCGCGGCGCGCAGGCCTTTTGCCAGTGCTGCCGAGAGTTCCGGGCCGGACAGGCGGCCGTCGCGGCCGATGACGATGGTGTCGCGGCCGCGTTCGAGCAGTTCCGAGCCGATGGCGTGGCCGATGATTTCCACGATGGGTGGCGTCAGCGTTTTGCCGACGACACCACGAATGTCGTAGGCCTTGAAGATTTCGGTGGGCAGCGTGGTCATGATGTTTATTCGCCGGAAATGTTCTTTTGCACTGAGAGGAGCGAATTATCGCACCAGATCATTACGCTTCCGCGAAATGGGACAGCAGTCGCTGCGGCAGCCAGTCGAGGTTGCCGGGAAAGAAGCCGCTGACGAAACCGACGTGGCCGCCGTCCTCCGGTTGTTCGAGACGAACGAACGGCGAGATGCCATTCTTGTCCGGCAATGCGGCGGCCGGCAGGAATGGATCGTTGCGCGCATTGATCACCAGCGTCGGCACGGCAATGCGTGTCAGCCAGGGTTTGCTGCTGGCGCGCGTCCAGTAATCGTCGGTGTCGCGGTAGCCGTGCAGTGGCGCCGTAATCAGGTTATCGAATGCGCGCAGCGTGTTTGAGGTGAGCAGTTGTTCACGGTCGTAGAGGCCGGGATGCTGCGCGAGTTTCAGCAGTGCCTTGCGTTTCATGGTGCGCAGAAAATTCCGCGTGTAAACGAGGTTGAAGCCGGCATCGAGTGCGTTGCCCGCCGCCATCAGATCGAGCGGCGCCGACACCGCCGCCGCTGCAGTGACGACGGTTGCGGCGGCGAGGTTCTGTTCGCCCAGCCATTTCAGCAGGGCGTTGCCGCCGAGCGAAACGCCGCAGGCGTAGAGCGGTACGCCAGCGTGTTGGCGGCGCAACCGGCGCAGGACCCAGTCGATCTCCGGGCTGTCGCCGGAGTGATAGGCGCGCGGCAGGCGGTTGAGTTCGCCGCCGCAGCCACGAAAATGCACGACCACGCCGCGCATGCCTGCATTGCGCACGGCTGCCATCAATGCGCGTGCATACGGGCTGTCGGAATTGCCTTCAAGTCCGTGAAACAGCACGACTAGTGGTTTTGCTTTTTCTGAATCCGCGATCCTCAATCCTCGATTCTGTTCTGCAATCCAGTCGAGATCGATGAAGTCGCCGTCCGGTGTGTCCCAGCGTTCGCGGCGGAACGGCACGCGCGGCCGCGGTGCGGCGAGCGAGGCATACAGGGTTTGCAGATGGCCGCCAGGCAGCCACGCCGGCGCGCGGTAAGTGGCCGGCGCGTCAGCGTTCATCGTAAAAACTACTTGAAGCCGTAGAGCTGCGCCGGATTGTCGACCAGCACGCGCTGCAGCGTTGCCGCGTCTCCACACCAGTCGCAGGCGAGATCCAGCAGGTCGCCGTCGTTGGGCATCAGGCCGTCCCAGATTGGATGCGGCCAGTTGCTGCCCCACACCACGCGGTCGGGGCGCGCTTTGATCAGCGCCTGCGCGATCGCTTGCATGTCGGTGTAGGCGGGCGCGCCGCTGTCGGACAGACGATAGAAGCTCGACAGCTTGACCCAGCAGTCGTCGCGTTGCTCGAGGATGCGCAGCAGCGCCTGGAAGCCCGGCGCGCTGACGCCCTCGTTGCCGCGCACGCGGCCAAGGTGATCGAAGACGATAGGCGTCGGATGATCGAGCAACTGCTGTTCGAGCGTGGCAATTTCGCCGACCTTGTCGACATGCAGCTGTACATGCCAGCCAAAGGGCTTTATGGTTTTGGCGATGACGCCGAGAAACTCCGGGCCGCCGTAGCCCTTTACCATG
>JANXSE010000137.1 GCA_025356695.1 Betaproteobacteria bacterium | reverse complement strand
CGCCGCCGCGATGACCGACTGATGACGCAATCGCCGCCGCCGAAACCGATCAACGGCTACCGCAAATTCTGGGCACAGCGCTTCGGCATTTCGCCGTTCCTGCCCACCACGCGCGCGGGCATGGAGGCGCGCGGCTGGGATTCCTGCGACATCATCATCGTCACCGGCGACGCCTACATCGATCATCCGAGTTTCGGCATGGCGCTGGTCGGCCGCCTGCTCGAAGCGCAGGGCTTTCGCGTCGGCATCATCAGCCAGCCCGACTGGAAATCCGCCGAGGATTTCAAACGCCTCGGCCAACCGAATCTGTATTTCGGCGTCACCGCCGGCAACATGGATTCGATGGTCAACCGCTACACCGCCGACCGCAAGCTGCGCTCCGACGACGCCTATACGCCCGGCGCGCAAGCGAACAAGCGCCCGGACCGTGCCGTCACCGTCTACAGCCAGCGCTGCCGCGAAGCTTTTCCCGACGCTAACGTCGTCATCGGCAGCATCGAAGCCAGCCTCAGGCGCATCGCGCATTTCGATTACTGGTCGGAAACCGTGCGCCGTTCGGTGCTGCCCGATTCCAAAGCCGATCTGCTGCTGTTCGGCAACGCCGAGCGCGCGATTGTCGAACTGACCCATCGCCTCGCCAAGGGTGAGCCCATCGCCAATATTCGCGATCTGCGCGGCAGCGCCTTCATGGCGCCGCGCGGCTGGCATCCGGAAGGCTGGAGCGAAGCCGATTCGACCACGGTCGATACGCCGGGCGCGCTGCATCCGCATCCCGATCCGTACGAGATGAAGGAAAAGAACCCAACCGCGCCGCCGAAGCCTGCAGCAACGTCCGGCGCGCAAATCATCCAGTTTCACAACCGCGCCGAGAAACTCGCCGCCAAACTCGATGCGCGCGCACACACCGTGATCCGCCTGCCCTCGTACGAGCAGGTCAAGGCCGATCCGATACTCTATGCGCACGCCTCGCGCACCTTCCATCTCGAATCCAATCCGGGCAATGCGCGTGCACTGGTGCAAGCGCATGGCGAGCGTGATGTCTGGTTGAATCCGCCGCCGCTGCCGCTGTCGATGGCGGAAATGGATTTCGTCTACGACCTGCCCTATGCCCGCGCGCCGTATCCGTCGTACGGCGACGCCAAAATCCCGGCGTGGGAAATGATCTGCTTCTCGGTCAACATCATGCGCGGCTGCTTCGGCGGCTGCACCTTCTGCTCGATCACCGAACACGAAGGCCGCATCATCCAGAGCCGCTCGGAAAAATCGATTCTGCGCGAAATCGAGGAAATCCGCGACAAGACGCCGGGCTTCACCGGCGTCATCTCCGATGTCGGTGGGCCCACCGCCAATATGTACCGCATGGCCTGCAAAGACCCGAAGATCGAAGCCTCGTGCCGGCGGCCGTCCTGCGTGTTTCCCGGCGTTTGCGAAAACCTCAACACCGATCACGCGCCGCTGATCAGCCTCTACCGCAAGGCGCGCGCGCTGCCCGGCATCAAGAAAATTCTCGTCGCTTCCGGCCTGCGCTACGACCTCGCCGTGAAATCGCCCGAATACATCAAGGAACTCGCCACCCACCACGTCGGCGGTTACTTGAAGATCGCGCCCGAGCATATTTCCGACGGCCCGCTGTCGAAAATGATGAAGCCCGGCATCGGCAGCTACGACAAATTCAAGGAAATCTTCGACCGCGCCTCGAAAGAAGCCGGCAAGGAACAGTACCTGATCCCCTACTTCATTGCCGCGCATCCCGGCACCACCGATGAAGACATGCTCGAACTCGCACTGTGGCTGAAGAAAAACGGTTTCCGTCTCGATCAGGTGCAGACCTTCCTGCCCACACCGCTCGCCACCGCCACCGCGATGTACCACACCGGCAAGAACCCGTTGCACAAAGTCACAAAAACATCAGAGACCGTCAGCATCGTCAAAGGCGCGCGCCAGCGCCGCCTGCACAAGGCCTTCCTGCGTTATCACGATGCGGAGAACTGGCCGATGCTGCGGCAGGCGTTGCGAGACATGGGCCGCGCCGATTTGATCGGCCCGGGCAAGCATCAACTGGTGCCGGCGTTTCAGCCGGCGGGGACGGGAAAGGTTGTTACGGTGCGGCGAGGCAAAGTAGCACCGAAACGACAGATACGCGTGCGCTAATACCGTGGCATAAGCCACCCTTGGTGGGCGGTTACATTTGGGCAGTTAAAATTTAGCAACTAATGTTTGTCAGCCAATCTCTATCAATTAATAATTCTTAGCCATGCTCCAACAGCAAAATTGTTTGCGGCCACGCGAAAAATTATTTGGAATCATGGTGTCCGTCGTCTCGATGTTTGCATTCGGGCATACTCGTGCAGATGACTATCGACTGGACTTGGCCCCCACATACGACCAAGGAACAGCCCACATTGAGCAGGCCTATCCTACTGCGCACGACCCGGAAGTGTGCAAAACATACCTTCGCAATCTACGTTACTTCGCGAAGAAAAATACACCGATGTCCTGTGTGCGGCCGATCGCGCCGTCACTCAAAAATCAAATCCAGGCAATCGAATGGGAAGACCTCGACCCAATTAAGCATCAAGGCCTTTTAGCTGCCATAATTCAGAAGCAGGAATTATTATTCGACCGGTCCCCAGATATTGAAAAACGTCTCGCAATACGGATAGCGCAATTAGAAAAAAAAGAGTTCGTTTTTCGTCGCGCGAAATTGAAATTTGAAGGGTTCTTTGACAACGGCCAACATGGGCCGAAATCAGCGCCTGAAGGATTTCATATCGTTCAATATGGTTCCAATACAGCGGATCCAAATAGTCCGTCTTCGTTGCGCTGCAAACCCAATAGGGGGCGTCCCCTTTCGTCTCTTGACGGGAATCTGCGCATGTATGCCGTTTCGAGTGATTTAGCAGATCTGCGCAACGAATTATTTGACTACTCGGCCAGCAGACTCCCGGGTGGAGGGCCGCTCATATCAATTCGAGGAAAGTTTTATATCGACATCGTGCCTTCCTCAGACCGTACTAACCTTCGTGACGGTGATCTAATCCTTATGCAATTGAATTTGGACTTTCCAATAGGTTTAGAGTCCATCTGCCTATATCATTTTAAGAAGTCTTCAGCCCCGTAGGGCGGATTAGGCGCGCAGCGCCGTAATCCGCCGCATGGGGACTGTGCGTTTCGTGGGGCCGGTGCGATATCTGAAATGCGCCCTCACCCCTAGCCCCTCTCCCCGAGGGAGAGGGGCACGGCGCAATGCGCTGCGCTTATTGCGCCCCCCCCTTAGCGACTTCGCGAACGGTAACGCTGCAACGCCGTCTCGACGATCAGCGGAACCAATCGCTCGTAAGTAATACCCGGAAAACACAGGTTGGTGCCGAGCGTATGCGGCGTGAGATCGGAGTTCGGATTGGCTTCAATGAAGACGAGCCGACCTTCATCGGTGAGCCGGTAGTCGATGCGGCCGTAGTCGCGCATCTTCAGCGCATGGAAGGCGGCGTGGCTGTATGCCTTCACCTGCCGCCGCACGGCAGCGGGCAGCTTGGCAAGGCGATAGGTCACGCGCCATTTCGTGCGATAGGCGCCGTCGTTCTTCAATCGATAAGTCGCGAAGGTCGGCGCCGTTTTCTTGCGGCTGCCGACCACCATTTCGGTCGGCGCCAGCACGCGCGGCGCGTTGCCGACGATACCAACGTAGATGTCGCGGCCCGGAATGTATTCCTCGCAGATCAGCGGCTCCTTCAGCCGCGACCAGATGGCGCGCGCGCGCAGTTTCAATTCGCGCTCTGAGCGCACCAGCGAGACCCGGCCGATTTCGTCCGAGCCATCGCCGAACTGCGGTTTGACGATCAGCGGATACGGCAGACCCGGGTTGCGCACCGCTTTGCCGCGCAGCAGCGTGAAATGGCGCGGCACGTCGACGCCGGCTGCGGCGGCAAGGTCTTTCGAGCCGGCCTTGTCGCGCGCAAGCTGTAACCCCTGGGAGCCGGTGCCCGTATATTTGAACTTCATCATGTCGAGCAGCGCCGCGATGGCGAAATCCTGCGTGCGGTCGCTGTCGACCCATTCGGTGAGATTGAAGACGATGCGTGGCTTCAATTTCTTCAGGCGCGTCAGCGTGTCCGGAATGTCCGGCCCGAACGGCACGACGACGACGTTGCGGTAACGCGCGTGCAGCGCCTTGTAGACATGCAGTTCCATGCTGCCGCCGTCGGGAACAAAACGGCCTGCGCGGTTGGTTTCGCCCATTTCGACGTCGACCAGCATGACGACGTCGCAGCGTTTATTGTTTTTTCTCGGCATGCGCCGATTTTACCCGCGACCTTGCGACATTGCATTTCGCCGGAGCCGCTGCTATTGTCAACGCCCAAGCGCGGCGCCAGACGCCGCCGACAGCCGAGGAGAAAATAATGAAATCGATGCGCTTTCAAATAGTGCTTGCCGCGCTGGCAGGCCTGCTGGGTACGTTTGTCGCAAACATCGCTTTGGCACAACCCTGCCCCGAAAAAAATATGCTGTACTGGCAGGCTTTTCCGGCCGGCGGCGAATCCGACATTGCGGCGCGTCATCAGCAACTGGTGCTGAAAAAGAAATGCCCGAAGATCGAAACCGTCGTTCAGTACAAACCCGGCGCCGGCGGCGGTCTGCTGTGGGCGCAGTTGAACGGCCTGCCCGCCGACGGCTACAACATCGCCGGCGTCAATCTGCCGCACATCTATCTGCAGCCGCTCGAAGGCGAAGTGCAGTACAAGACCGAAGACATCACGCCGGTCTACTGGTTTCACTACACGCCCGACGCCATCGTCGTCGCCATCGACAGCCCGGTCAAAACTTTTCAGGACTTGGTGCGCATGGCGAAGGCGCAGCCGGGCAAGCTGACGCTCGCCGGGTCGGGCACCAATTCGGCGAATCACGTTGCGCATGAAAAACTCAACGGCCTCGCCGGCATCCAGACGACTTACGTGCCGTTCAAAGGCACCGGCGACCTGACCACCGCGGTAATCGGACAGCATGTGACGGGCGCAATGTCTTACTCGGCATTCGCCGTCAACACCAAGGAAAAGGTGCGTGCACTGGCGGTCGCGCTGGCGCAACGCCACCCGCTGCTGCCAGACGTACCTACCTTCAAGGAACTGGGTTTCGACTGGATCGACGGCGCCTACCGTGGTATCGGCGTGCCGAAATCGACACCGCCGGAAGTGCGCAAGCGCCTCTCCGACCTGTGGGCCGCGCTCAACAACGATCCGGAAATGAAAGAACTCGCCTTCAAAAGCGGTTTTGAGCTGGTGAATGTCGGCGTCGACCGCATGGACGCTTTCATGAAAGAACGCCAGGCTGCATATATGGTGTCGGCGAAGCGGCTGGGGCTCATTAAATAGCCTTTGTATTCTGCAAATAAAACGGGGCTGCGGCCCCGTTTTTTGTGGCGCAGGCGCCCCGCCTGCGCGAAGCACCAAGGCATCAGTAAGCGAGCGTGATTTGACGCAGGCGAGGCGCCTGCGCCACTTTAATCAGTCGGCTTTGATCCCCGCCTCGCGGATCAGCTTGCCCCAGACTTCGCGTTCGCGCGCGAGCAGCTTGCGCAGTTCATCCGGCGGACCGGTCAGCGGCTCGGCGCCCTGCCCGAGCAGGCGTGCGCGGAACTCGGGCTCGCGCATTATCGCGTTGATGGTTTCGTTGAGCTTGTTGACGACGGTCGGTGGCGTTTTCGCCGCAGCGAGGATGCCGAACCAGCCGCTGGCCTGAAAGCCCGGCACGCCGGATTCGGCGATCGTCGGCAATTCCGGCACCACTTCAGAGCGCTTCGCCGCCGTCACGGCAAGCGCGCGCACCGCGCCACTCTTCACGTGCGGCACCAGCACCAGCACGTTATCGATGGCGGCGTTAAGACGCCCGCCGATCAGATCGGGAATCAAGAGGCCGGTGCCCTTGTACGGCACGTAGAGCATGTCGATGCCGGTCATGCGCTTCAACAGCTCGCCCGACAGCCGCTGCACCGCCGCCGGCGTCGAGCCGGCGAAATTCAGTTGCCCCGGCCGCGCACGCGCATAGTCGATGAACTCGGCCATCGACTTCACCGGCACCCCCGGATGCACCACAAACAGGTACGGCGAAGTGCCGAACAACGCGATCGGCGCGAAATCGCGCGCGGTGTCGGGCGCCTGCGGATAGAGTATCGAGATCGTGCCGAACGAACCACCCGCCATCAGCAGCGTATGACCATCGGGTTGCGACTTGGCGACGATGTCGGCGGCAATGATGCCGGAAGCCCCCGGCCGGTTGTCGAACACGATCTGCTGGCCGAAGCGCTCGCCGATTTTCGCCGCGATCAGACGGCCCATGATGTCGGTCGAGCCGCCGGCCGGCAGGCCGACGATCATGCGGATCGGGCGCTGCGGGTAGGTCTGCGCTACGGCCGCAAGCGAACTCGAGCAAAGCACGATAAACGCGACCAGCCAGTTGTATCCATGCAATTTCATAAAACTTTCTCCGCACTCGCGAAGCACCAAACCGTAGGGCGGATGAGCGAAGCGTAATCCGCCGGATGCAAGCGTTTTGCAACGACCGAAACTGCGGCGGAAGGCGCTTCGCTTTTCCGCCCTACGATGCTACTTGAAATTGGCGAGTTTGCGCGCGGCACCCGTCGGCTCGAGGATATGCAGGCCGGTGTTGTTGCGGTCGACGATGTACACATAACCGCGGTCGTCGACTTCGACGGCGTTGGTGACGATGGCGACCTTGCAGTTCTCCTCCTTGTGCCCGGCGATCACTCCGCGCTCGCCGCCCTTGCAGCTTGGCACCGTATTCTTGTTGGTGGCCGGGATGTAGTAACCGACTTCACTGATCGCATACGGGTCGCGCACGTCGAGCACGCGCAGACCGGCATTGAACCACGCCACGAAAACCAGCCGCTTGTGGTAAATCGGTGTCAGATTCATTTGCGCCTGGTGCGGCCCGAAGCGCGCGCCGCGCGAGCAGAAATTGCCGAGCTTTTCCGGCACGCGGAAGTTCGCCACGCCGAGCGGCTCCTTCTCATGCGTGACATCCACCACGTAGAGCATTTGCGGCTCTTCATGGCATTCGTTCTCGATCGCCTCCGGCATCACCAGCACAAAGTCGCGTTTACTGCCCTTGCTGAACTTGGCGAACGCGGGAATTTCCATGCCGATCAGCGGATAGACGGCGTGCACCGCCTGCGAGCGGCCGATGCGCATGAACGAGATCTGCGGATAGAGCAGATTCTCAGGTGTCGGCTCGGCCGGCCCT
>JANXSE010000126.1 GCA_025356695.1 Betaproteobacteria bacterium | reverse complement strand
ATGTCAGGCGTAACGCAGCGGAACGCTGTGCGGCCAGCGCCGTTGCGCCAGCAGCACGGCGTAGAGCAGTGTCAGCGAGATCGCGAGTTTGGCCGGCCATGCGCCCGCGAGCCATTTTTCCGCAATCAGATGCGCGATGTTATTGGTATAGGGATGGGCGACCATGATCAGGAGCGTATTCTCGCCCCACGCGCGCAAGTTGCCAACGATGGGCGCAGCGCCGAGTAAAAGCCGGCATAGCACAATCAGCGCGACGCAGAACGCGGTCGCGAAAATGTAGTTGTGCAGCGGCGCCTCGAACTGGCTGATCGCCACGTTGAGTTGAGGTATGCCGAACCCGATATAGATTGCAACGACTGCCGAGCAGAACGCCAGCCATGTCCGGGGGCGCCGGTCGAAACACAAAGCCGGCCGGTTGAAAATCTCGCGGCCCAACCAGACCCATAACGTCGCTTGCAGGATCTGATTCAGCGCAAACGGCAGTTGCACGGGCAGTTGCACGCCGATGGCGGCGACGCTTGCCGCTACCGGCAGCGCGAGGCACCATTGCGGCAGATAGCGCGCTATCAACCACACCAGCAGGCGCGCGCCGAACAGCGCGGGCAGGAACCACAGAATCAGGTGATATCCGGTGAGGTGCCGATAGTCCATCCAGAACAACAGGCCGCTTGCGTAATCGGCAAGCTCGCCGGTCGGCCGATCCAGCGCGATACGTTTCGCCACTTCGGCCGCGATGCCGATTGCGCCGAATACGAGGTAAGGAATGCCGAGGCGTAACGCGTTTTTACGTGCGAAGGCGGTGAACGACGTATCGGTCGTGTGAATAAAAAACCCGCCGACCAGAAAAAAGAACGGCATGTGCCACGCGAACAGAAAATTGCCCGCCGGTGACGCGATATGTCCCCATACCACCGCGATGATGGCCAACCCTTTTGCGACATCGAGATAGGCAAGCGGATGACTGACGCTCATAAAGGGGCGTAGCCAAGCCGGCCCAGCGCTCGCCGCTTGAGATTGCGCAGCCAGCGTAAAGATTCGGGCGCCTCCGGCAGGAAGGGCAGCGCAATGCCGGCGGCCTTCAGTTGCGCCGCCGCCGCCTGCATGGCCGCGACATAATCGAGATAAAGCGGCCGTGCGTAACGCACGCGATGACCGCCGAACAGTTTGACGCGATGTGGCGCAATAATGCGCAGGCCATGAAAGTGATAAAACGCGGGCCGGTAGGCCGCGCCCGCCGGATGGCGGTGCAGACGGTAATCGGCATTCCACGGCGCCAGCGCCTGGTCGCGATCCTGCAGAATATGCACGGTATCGCCGAACAGAGCGGGCCACTGATCGAGGTATTTCTGGTCGCCGAACTTGCCGTCTTCATGACGGCCATAGCACCACTCAATGCAGCGCGCCTGCCACCAGGCGAGTACCCGCGCTGCTGCCGGCGTGCGGCGGAACGTCACGAACTGCACGCAGAAGCGGCCGTTAAGCGCTGAGCTTTCGTATTCGGGCGCGAATGCGTGCTCCGTAATCAGCACGTCCTTGCCCGCGCCATCCAGCTCGGCGAACAGCGACGCCGGCGTAGCGAAAAAAAACAGATCGGCATCGATATAAGTCACGCGCTTGACGGCGGGGTCGCGTGCGAACACGAAGTCGGGCGTAAGCGGCGTAATCGTCCAGCAATATTCGCCGCGCGACCGCGTCGGTTTGACGGCACGCAGCTCGCCGGTTTCAGCTTCAGCCAGCGGGATAAGACGCACGTGCGGCAAATTGAGCGCGCGCAGGTTGCGCCCGGCCAGCTCGTCCATGCAGACGATCCACAGCACGAACGCCCCGCCGTGCCGCATCAGCGACGCGTGCAGGCACAGGCCCATCGGCAGGAAATTATTATCGAACAGCGTGACGTAATGTTCGGCTGCCGGGGGCGCTTGACTCACGGCGCTATCACTCGAACCCGTTTACCGCCGCGACGACCGCGGCCGCGTCCACGTCGGTCAATTGTGGATGGCAGGGCAGCGACAGACATTGCGTGGCGTGATGAGCAGTGTGCGGCAAGCCCTGCGGATCACGCGCCATCGCCGCGCACGGTGGCTGCTCGTGCACCGGAACGGGATAGTGAATCAGGCTTTCGATGCCGTTAGCCTTAAGGTGCGCCGACAGCCGGTCACGCTCAGCGCAACGCACGACGAACAAATGATAGACATGGTTTTCACGCGCGGGCGGCGGC
>JANXSE010000124.1 GCA_025356695.1 Betaproteobacteria bacterium | reverse complement strand
CCGAAGTGCCGTCGGGCAAACGCGCGCGCAACTACCGCATGCTGCCGAAAGTCTGGCGCGAGGCCGGTGAGAAACACGAAAAGTTCGCCAAACGCGCGCAAGCGATGGGGGCCAATGAAACGGCCTGTTATCACTACGACCACGCGATTGAAGCCTATCGCATGGCACAGCATCCGATTTATTTCGATAACCATCCGGTGAAGAAATACCTCTACAAGAAGATGTCGGAAATGGTCGACCTTCGCAGCAAGGTGGCGAGCTACCCGATCGAGCGTGTGGAAATTCCGTTTGACGACGGCAAAACCATTTCCTGCCTGTTCCATCTGCTGCCGGATCGTCGCAAGGCCCCGGTCGTCATCTATGTGCCGGGTATGGACCAGACCAAAGAAGTATTCCCGAAAGCCTTTCACAACATTGCGCTGTCGCGCGGCTTTCACGTCATCGCTATCGACGGCCCTGGTCAGGGAAATTCGAACATGCAGAAAATCCGCTCGGTCGGCGACAACTACGAGCGTGCCGGCGCCGCGGTGATCAGCTATCTGCAGAAACGCAAGGAAGTCGACAAGAAAAAAATCGCCATCTATGGCATCAGCATGGGCAGTTACTGGGCGCTCAGATTGTCGAGTTATGATCACCGCGCGGCCGCGGTGGTGAGTTCGGTGGCTTGCTTCAATCCGAACAATACGATCTTCACGCAGTCGAGCCCGCGCTTCAAGCAGATGTTCATGTACATGGCGGGCTACGAAGACGAAGGGAAGTTCGACCGTGAAGTGGCGCAGGGCATGACGGTGCGCGGTTATCTCGACAAGGTGAAATGCCCGACGCTGCTGGTGACCGGTGAGTTCGATCCGCTGTGCCCGCTTGAGGATGCGGTCGAGGCCTTCGGTGACCTGAAGGTGCCGAAGGAAATGTGGGTGATCGAGAACCAGTACCACCCGCTGTGGGGCCTGCCCAATTTCGGCGGTCTGGATTGCCACGATTATGTGATGGATTGGCTGAAACTGTTGTTCTCGGGCAAGCGCGTGCCGAAGAAAAGCGGCCGCATCTCTTACGTCAAAGAGAACGGCGACGGGCCGTGGGGCGATTGCGCGTGGACGCCACCGATCAAGAAGGGGCAGGCGTACTTCTAGAATAATTTTTCTGTTATTTCGTGGACGCTGGCATGACTCACAACTTCCTCCCACTCAAGGGAAGGGTGCTTTATTTGATACAACGCGCGCGGCGAAGGTGATTGCAGTCGCGTTTCTCGTTTCACGTACCGGAGGAGACCGCACGCATGCGCACCGAACTGGTCACAATCAAAACCCCGACGATACCGATCGATGGCGCGTACCATCTGCCCGGCAGCGGTACGCCGGTCGGCGCGGTGCTGTTGTTCCATGGCAATACGATGAATTTTTACACCGGCATGGCGCGCTTTCTGCCACCGGTGCTGAGCAGACTCGGTTTGGCCTGTCTTGCTTTTAATCGTCGCGGCCACGACGTGGTGACCACACGCAACAGCCGTGCCGCCGAAGGCGGCGCGTTTCAAACCACTGCCGAGGCGATCGAAGATAACAAACTCGCTGCACAGTGGCTGGCAGCCAAAGGTTTCGCCGATCCAGTGGTGATTGGTCACAGCAACGGCGGCATGCTCGGCACGCAACACGTCGTCGATCATCCGCATACGCCGGCGCTGGTTTTATTATCCGCCGGGCGTGGCGGCAAGACCTCGATGAACGACGGCGGGCGCGACGGCCTCGGCGCCGGTGAAAAATTTCCGCAGATTCATGCGCAGGCGGTAGCGGCAGTTAAGGCGGGGCGGCCGAAGGAATTAATGTTCATGCCCGGCTGGTGGTACGTGATCAGTGCGGAGAGTTTTCTCGATCGCATTGAAACGGTGCCGTCGACGGTCGGTCTCGCGCCGCAGATTAAATGTCCGGTGCTGTGCATCCGCGGTGCCAAAGAACCGCGCGACCGTTATCCGGCCGAGGAATATCAGGCCGCCGCCGGCGGGCCGTGCAAGGTCGAGATCGTGCCCGACTGCGATCATTTTTATAACGGCCGCGAAGACATCGTTGCCAATCACGTCGCGACCTGGCTTGCGGCGACGCTGAAACTGCCGGTGCAACCCTAACGCGGTACGAATGGAGGAGGCGGTATGTTGCAAAAGTTCGTTGTTCTTGCAGGCGTATGGCTCGCGGCGGGTGTTGTGTATGCAGCAGCACCGCCGGCCGGTGAATATCCGGCGAAACCGGTCAGGGTGCTTGTGCCATTTGCACCGGGCGGCGCGACTGACATCGTGGCGCGCATCCTGGCGCCGAAACTCGCCGACCGCCTGAAGCAGCAATTCGTCGTCGACAACCGTGCCGGCGCTGCCGGCAACATTGCGGTTGAACTGGCCGCAACCGCGCAACCCGACGGTTACACGCTGCTGGTCGGCAATATTTCGACCAACTCGATTAATCCGCTGCTGTTCACGTCGAAAATGAAAGCCGATGCGCTGCGCGATCTCGCCGGCGTCACGCTGCTGGCGTCGATCCCGAATGCGATCATTGCCGGCCCCAAACTGCCGGGCAGCACGTTGAAGGAAGCGATTGCCTATATCAAGGAACGCCCGGGCCAGTTCAACTATCAGGCGCCGCTCGGTTCGTACTCGCACCTCGACATGCTGGCGCTGACGGCGGCGGCCGGCATCAAGATGACGCATTTGCCGTCGCGCGGCGCCGGCGAGACGCTGCCGGCGCTGATGCGCGGTGAAATTCTGATTTCCAATTCAAATGTCGCATCCAACATCGGGGCGATACGCGCCGGCCAGATCAAGGCGCTGGCGGTCACTTCGGCGCAGCGCGTTGCCGAGTTACCTGATGTGCCGACGCTCGCGGAAGCGGGCTACCCCGGCATCGGCAGCCTCAACTGGAATGGTATATTCGTGCCGGCGAAAACGCCGAAGGCGGTGATCGACAAGCTGTTCGCTGCCATCAACGCCGAAATGAATAACCCGGAAATGCAGGACTTCCTGGCCAAGCGGCAGATCCCAGTCACGCTGTCGGCGTCGCCGGCCGCATTCGACGCCTTTGTGCGTTCCGAGTCGCAGCGCTGGGCGAAGATTATCAAAGACAACAACGTCAAACTTGATTGACAGAATTGAGACGGAGTTAAGGTGGAGAAAAAAGCAATGAAGCTCAAACGCGGCCGGCTGTCACAGCCGAAACATAAAGTCATCGTCGAAAAAGACGTGCGCATCACCATGCGCGACGGCTCGACACTGTTCGCCGATATTTTTCGCCCGCGCGGCAAAGGCAAATTCCCGGCCATCGTTAACATCAGTTGCTATCAGAAGGATAAAGTCTGGGTGCCGCCGGCCGATCTCGAAGAGAAACCGAATCCTTATATGACGTGGGAGACGGTCAATCCGCTGTGGTGGGTGCCGCGCGGCTACGTCTGCGTGCGTGTTGATACGCGCGGCTCGGGTAAATCGCCGGGGCTGTCCGACCCGGGTGGTTTTCAGGAAACGCTCGATTACTATGACGCCATTGAGTGGGCGGCGACGCAGCCGTGGTGCTCAGGCAATATCGGCTCGGCGGGCATTTCATACCACGCGACACAGCAGTGGCGCGTGGCGACGCTGCAGCCGCCGTCGCTGAAAGCGATCATTCCGTGGGAGGGTTATGCCGACACCTATCGCGATGCGGTGTTTCACGGCGGCATCTTCCAGCTCTATTACCTCTCGACCTGGTACGCGACGCAGATGGCGCATCATCTGCTCGGCGATCCGCAGGAATACAATCCGGACGCGTTCCGCAACGAGCGTCTGTTCAACTATATGCGCCACAGCCTCGATACCGGCTGGTGGGACAACCGCAGTGCCAGCACGCAGTGGGACAAGGTCAAGGTGCCGCTCTACAGCGCCGGCAACTGGAGCGGTGCGAACCTGCATTTGCGCGGCAACACCGAGGGCTATGTGAATGCGGCAGCCAAACACAAAAAGCTGCGTATCCACACCGGCACCCATTACCACGCCTTCTACACTGAAGAAGGCCGTCGCGATCAACTGCGCTGGTTCGAGCACTGGTTAAAAGGCATCGACACCGGGCTCATGGACGAGCCACCGGTCAAGCTGCTGATTCGCACCGGCGGGCTCGGCATGAAGGATTACAAATTCCGTTTCGAGAACGAATGGCCGATCAAGCGCACGCGCTGGACCAAACTCTATTTGAATGCAGAAAAAAGCAAACCGGTGCCGGGCGACCACAGTTGCGAAGGCAGATTGTTGAAAAGCCCGCCGGCAAATGCTGCCAAAGTCACTTACTCGGCGACCGGCGTCTCGCATGCCGGCGTGGCGTCTGCATCGTCCACCATGCTGCAGGCCGGCAGCATGACCCGCACCGGCGTGACTTTCGAGACTGCGCCTTTTAGCGAAGCCACCGAAATCACCGGCCCGGTCAAACTGGTATTGTGGGTGTCGAGCAATGTGAAAGACATGGATATGTTCGTCACCGTGCGCAATATCGATGCCGCTGGCAACGATGTCTGGGAAGTCGGCCAGCAGGGGCAGAAAGTGGCGGTGGCCAAAGGCTGGTTGCGCGCCTCGCATCGCAAGCTCGATCCGAAACGTTCGCTGCCGTACCGGCCGTTTCATGCCCACGACGAGCGCTGGTGGTTGAAACCGCGCCAGCCGGTACAATGTGAAATCGAAATCTGGCCGATGTGCATGGTCTTCGGCAAGGGGCATCGTATCCGCCTTGATGTGCAGCCGCGCGACGGCGCGGGCAGCGCGCCGTACACGCATTACCCGGCGGCTTACAATACGGGCGGCCTCAATACCATACACACCGGCGGCAAAATGGCATCGTATCTGATGCTGCCGTTCGTTCCACCCAAAAACGCGTCAAAGACGCGCTAAAAAGCGCGGCGAAGAAATAGCGTAGTCATCGAACAACTGAGGAGAAGTCGAAATGCTGAACGTAGCGATATACGGAATGGGCGCCTGGGGCAGCAAGCTGATGGATGCGGTTGCCGGCAGCACGAAAATAAAATTCGTCTGCGGCGTGACACGCAATCCCGACACGCACAAGGACGCAGCCGCCAAATACGGCTTGAAGCTCGTCACCTCATACGAGCAGGTGCTGGCCGACAAAAGCATAGACGCCGTGGTGCTGGCGACGCCGCATTCGCATCACGAAGCGCAGGTGATTGCCGCCGCCAAGGCCGGCAAGGCGATTTACGTCGAGAAACCGATTGCGCTGACGCAAGCCGGCGCACAACGCGAGATCGATGCGGTCAAGGCCGCCGGCGTCACCATGTGCATCGGCTTTAACCGCCGTTACGCACCGAGTTTTCTCGACATGATGAAACGCATACGCGCCGGCGAAATCGGCGACGTGCTGCAGGTCGAAGGCCATCACGCCGGTCCGACCGGTTTCAAGCTGAAGGCCGGCAGCTGGCGCTCGACGCGTGTCGAAGCGCCGGGCGGCGGCATGACGGCGCGCGGCATCCATACGCTCGATTCGATGCTGCAGGCCGCCGGCGGCTTGGTGACTTCGCTTTATGCCTATAGCGACAAGCGCAAGATGGCGGCCGACATCGACATGGACGACAACACCTCGATGATGATGAAGTTCTCCAACGGAGTGACCGGTTTTCTCGGCGTTTGTTTTGTCACCGGCGAACTCTACCGCGTGCACGTGTTCGGCACCAAGGGCTGGCTGGAAATGCGCGGCGACAACGAGCTGGTATCGTGCGAGCTCGAGGGCAAGCCGCAACGCCACACCTTCGATGCCATCAGCAAGGAACGCGCCGCGCTCGAAGCGTTTGCTGACGCCGTTGCCGCCAAGAAAACGTTCATGGTGCCGGCAGACCAGGCGGTCAATGCGATTGCCGTGCTCGAGTCGATCGAGAAATCGGCGAAAAGCGGTCAAGCGATCGCCATCAAGATCTGATTATTCAAAACGTTTTACCTGCACCAGGGAGAAGTCGCAGCATGAGCAGTATTTATTCGGGCGTGGTCGGTGCGCCGGTCACCCCGTTCAAGCCGGACGGCGCAGTCGATTACGATACCTTCGTCAAACAGATCAACTTTTTGATCGAAAACGGCGTGCGCGTCATTGCGCATCCGATGCACATCGGCGAATCACTCAATCTGGGCGAGGCCGAGCGCCGGGAACTCGCCAAAGCGCTGGCGACGGCAGTGGGGCGGCGCGTGCCGACTTTCGTGCATGTATCGAGCGCGAGCACCGATCTTGCGATCAACCTCGCCGAACATGCGGTCAAAGCCGGCAACAGCGGTGTTGTGATGGCGGCGCCGTATCACTGGCGCGCGGGCCAGCGCGCGCTGGTCGAACATTTCACCGCGGTGGCCGATGCCTGCGCCGGCGAACTCATTATTTGCAACGATCCCGCTGCGGTGCATGCCGATCTCGGCATGGACACGCTGGAAAAACTGATCGATCGCATTCCGCGCCTCGTGGCGATCATGGATGCCGGCCTCGACATGGCAAACTTCGCCGATATCTGCGAAGTGGTTGCGCGCAAGGGCAAACCTGTCGCGGTTTATGCCGGCGCCGAACTGCTGCTGAGCTCGATGCCGGTGGGCGGGCGCGGTTGCTTTTCGGTGTGCGGCGAAGTGGCGCCGAAGCTCGTGCGGGAGCTTTACCAGACCTGCGCGACCGGCGTGTTTGCAAAGGCGCAGCCGCTGCAGTTCAAGCTGCGCCGCCTGCTCAAGGTGCTGATGCACAACTATCCGGCCAACATCAAATATGCGATGGAGCTGCTCGATCGCCCGACCGGCACGGCGCGGCGGCCGGTGATGCCGCCGACCGCCGAGGAAAAGAAGTGGGTCAAATCCGAACTCACCCAACTCGGTATTTTTGACGACGAGCCGCATGGCTGGGAAGTGAAGCGCAAGCCGTCCAAACAGGCGGCCTGAACGGCAGGCAATCAAACGGATGCGGCGCAACGGCGGCATCCGCGCTAAAGTAGGTCCACGTTTTGGTCTTGGAGGAGAACAAAATGCGACTGAATATTGCGGTCCTTGGCTGCGCGTTCGGCATCGTGCCTGCTGTTGTCTGCGCGCAGGCCGACAACTACCCCTCGAAACCGGTGCGTGTCGTCATTCCATTCAGCCCCGGCAGCCCGATTGAAACGCCGGCGCGTGCGGTGACCATGCGCATGATTGAAACACTGGGCCAGCCGTTCGTTTTCGATTACCGCACCGGCGCCAGCGGCACCATCGGCACCGAAGCGGTGGCGCGCGCGGCAAAAGACGGCTACACCATGCTGATCACCAACTGCTCGCATTCGGCAAACCCGGCCTATTTCAAAAAGCTGCCGTACGATGCGATCAACGATTTTCAACCGGTGTCGCAGATCAACGTCACCTACGGCAATCTGCTGGTGGTGCATCCGTCGGTGCCGGCGAAGTCGGTGCAGGAGTTTATCGATCTCGCAAAGAGGCGGCCCGGCGAATTGCATTACGCCTCGGCCGGTGTCGGCAGCCCGCCGCACGTCAGCGCTGCATTATTTGCGGCGATGGCCGGCATAAATCTGGTGCATGTGCCATACAAGGGCACGGCGGTGGCTTTCAACGACGTGCTGGGCGGACACATCGAATCGATGGTGGCGAGCCCGACCACGGCGGTGCCCTATATTTATGCGGGGCGGCTGCGCGCGCTCGGCATCGGCGGCCCGCGTCGCCAGCCGCAGGTGCCGGACATACCGACCTTCAACGAAGCGGGGCTCGCTGGTTTCGACCTTACCTGTTACCACGGCATCTGGCTGCCGATCGGTACGCCGATGACCATCGTGCGCAAGCTGCATGCCGAGGTGGTGAAGGCGGTGGCCACGCCGGAAGCAAAAAAAATGCTCGCCGACGGCGGTTTGATTCCGGTCGGCAGCACGCCCGAGGAGTTCGCCGAGTTCCTGAAGAAAGACGTCATCAGGCAGGCTGACGTCATCAAGAAGATCGGGTTGGAGCCGCAGTAGTGGCGGGAGGTTCTAACGGTTCTATGAAGGGCGTACTGCTTTTGACGCGTCCCTCTCTATGAGGGGGTTATGTGTCCGCGCACTCTTCTGAGCGGCACTTTGGAAATGTACTTTCTATCCGTCAAGCCGACCTTGACGTAGATGTTTTCTGCTATATGCGACGCAAGGCAAGCCGCAATTTGCTTCCGATATCGGTGATAGTAGTCCAGGGTAAAATCATCGAAGTGCACAAGTATGTAGATCAAACCCTTACCCCCACGCGCTTTGATCTGGCGGTCTGCAATACCCAGTGTGCTTTCGAGTTTTCTGAGAAATCCGGCTGAAAGCTCTTGGTAGATTGATGAGGACGTGACCTGTAGAGTGGCCCGTCGAGAGATAGCTTCGTCTGAAATTCCGATTGTTTTGACCTCACAAAAACGCCTCTCGCGGCCGACTAAGTATTCGATATCCGGTTGAGTCTTGCCAACTTCGCGCAATATTCGCACCTGTTTATAGTCTCTTCGAACTAGGTGTTCATAGGCGAAAGCATCGTTCAGTTGGTTAAAGAATCCTTGCTTCCTTTGTCCGGCTCGGTGGTCTGTAAAATGTGCGACAGCCTTGTCCTTTAGAACAGCCCAAGACTCTTGGTCTAGAGTGCGGAGTGCGCGTTCGTAAACTTGGTAGTGTCGGCGCGCAAGAGGCATGACCTTCATGGATTGTTCTACCCCGGCGAAAAAGTTGTCGCTCGGATGAGCTGTTTTCACAACAGCAATGAGTTCGCGGATGCGGCGCACTCGTGATATCTAACTAGTATTAGTTGCCAGAAATTATCTGCCTGAACGTAACAGTCACTCAGTTCGGCCTTTCGATATCGAGCGTGGTGGTGCGGCGCATTTCGCGCCGGTATTTGCTGTCGTCGAATGCGGTCGCGCGGTGCATGGTTGTACGGTTGTCCCAGATCACGAAGTCGCGCTCGCGCCAAGCGTGGCGAAACACGAAGCGCGGCGCGGTCGCGTGTTCGATCAGGTCGCGTAGCAGCAGCCGGCCCTCGGCTAGCGGCCAGTCGATGATGCTCGAAGCGTGCGCGGCGAGGTAGAGCGAGCGGCGGCCGTCCTTCATGGTACGCACCAGCGGTTGCGCGACGCCTTTCAATTTTTCTCTTTCTTCCGGCGTAAAGACGAAGCCCAGCGTTTCGCGCGAGTAGGCGATCGAGTGGTGCGCCTTCAGGCCGTCGATTGATTTTTTCATGCCTGCGTCGAGCGCGTCGTACGCGCCGCGCATGCAGGCGTACTCGGTGTCGGGGTTCACCTCGGGCAATACACGCGCCGAGAGCAACGAATAGCGCCCCGGCGGGTTGACGAAAGAGGCGTCGGTATGCCACAGCCGGTTGGCGAGCGCGCCCATGCGGCGGCGGTCGTTCGGCGGCAGGATTTCGCCGTTCGACCCGAGGTTGGAAATGTCGGAGAGCGCTTCGGTGCCGAGACGATTTTTTACCAGAACCGCTTGCGAAGTCTGGGTGTGCAGCTTGCCGTCGAAGCGCTGCGCAAATTCGAGCTGCTCGTCGTCCCTGAACGGCTGGTTGCGGAACACCAGCACGCCGTATTGATCCATGCCTGCACGGATGGCGGCGAGCGTCGCTTCATCGCGCACCGCGCGCAGATCGATTGTGCCGGCTTCGGCAGCGAACAGCGGATGCAGTGGCTTGAAGGTCAGATTCATCGTCGGAGGATTGCGTATGTGTCGGTGTTGTAGCGCAGGCGACTCGCTTGCATCAGAATCCAATGGCAGGCGACTCGCCTGCGCTACGCCAAAATTGAAGATCGCGCCAAGTATCCCCGTATTGGATGGC
>JANXSE010000120.1 GCA_025356695.1 Betaproteobacteria bacterium | reverse complement strand
GGTGCGGCGAGCGCGGCTTTGATATCGATCGAGACGATGCGCGCGCTGGCGTGCGGCGAAGCGACGATGGCGACATGCTTCATGCCGGGCAGCGCGATGTCGGCGACATAACGGCCGCGGCCGGTGACGAAGCGCGGGTCTTCCTTTGTTCTGCGTTTCGCGCCGATGTAGCGGAAACCGTAGGGACTTTTGTGTTCGGCCATGATTATTTTTTCTCCGCGGCGAGACGGCCGGCGGCGAGCTTTACCGCGTCGACGATCTGGCGGTAACCGGTGCAGCGGCAGAGATTGCCGCCGATGGCGTCGCGGATCTGTTCTTCCGTCGGGTCCGGCGTTGCATTCAGCAACGCCTGTGAGGCGATCAGCATGCCCGGCGTGCAGTAACCGCATTGCAGGCCGTGCGCTTCGCAGAAGCTGTCCTGCAAAACGCTTAGCGTGCCGTCGGCAGGCGTGAGGCCTTCGACCGTGGTGATTTTGTGGCCGTCGGCCTGCACCGCAAACATCAGGCAGGAACGCACCGGTTCGCCGTCGAGCATGATCGAACAGGCGCCGCAGATGCCGTGTTCGCAGCCGACATGCGTGCCGGTCAGGCGCAGTTCTTCGCGCAGAAAATCCACCAGCGACAGGCGCG
This sequence comes from Betaproteobacteria bacterium, assembly GCA_025356695.1. The sequence continues at coordinate 21,364 of JANXSE010000120.1, read as the reverse complement.
CCGGTACTTGCGCGCTGCGTTGCTTGCCGTTGACTTCGATGGCGACCGGATAGAGTTTTTCGTTGGTGCTCATGATTGTTTCCTTGCGCCGTCGTAGGCGGCGCGCAGCATGCGCGTGGCGAGCACCACGGCAAGTTGCCGGCGGTAGTCGGGGCTGGCGTGCAGATCGCCGCCGGGATCGAATGCAGTCGCGGCGTCGTTGACGACACTTTGCACGACATCGTCTTCGAGTTTGCTGCCGACGAGACGCGCGGCGATTTTCGGAAACGCCATCGGAATGTAACCGCCGCCGGCCAAGCCGAAGCTTGCGCGCGTGCAGGTACCGTTTTCATCGATGGCAATCTGCGCGGCGGCGGCGACTAGCGCGAAGTCGCCGTGACGGCGGCTGATTTCCGTAAAGGCCGACCCCGTGCGTTTTTCAGACCACCGCGGCCAGTGGATTTCTTCAAGGCATTCGTCGGGGCGTGTCGCGGTGGCCAGCGGGCCGTCGAAAAAATCAGACGCCGCAACCGAGCGCGTGCCGGCGTGCGAACGCAACATCATCCCGGCGCCGAGAATTTGCGCGACGAGCGGCATTTCGGCGGCGGGATCAGCGTGCACGAGGCTGCCACCGACGGTGCCGCGGTTGCGCGTCTGCACGTGGCCGACCCATTCGAGCGCCTGTTTGAGCAGTGGCACCGCGTTGGCGAGCGTGCTGTCACGTGCAATCACGCACTGGCGTGTGCAGGCACCGGTGCGCGCAACGTCTTTTTCGACGGCGATAAATTTCAGCGCGTCGATTTCATTGATGTTGATCAAGCGCGCCGGGCGCGTTAGGCGCATCGCCATCATCGGTACCAGGCTTTGGCCGCCGGCGATCAGTTTCGCGTCGTCACCGTCTTTGCGCAGCCAGTCGCAGACTTCGTCAAGCGAAGAGGCGCGCGCATATTCGAATGCAGCAGACTTCATTGGATTTCGTCGATTTAGTAGTTTGTGGCCGGTGCGGGCACGGGCTCTATGGCTTAAAATCAGCGACCGCTTATCGCGCAACTGTCTGCCCCGCCGGCGGAGCGCGATTATCTCACACGTTGCTGAAGCCTTATATTATGAAAAGCGCGCCATGAAAAACACCACCCGCGGCTACCCGGACCTGCACGAACACCTCGAAACGCTGAAGGCGCAGGGCCTGCTGCTGACGATCGATGAGCCGATCGACAAGGACGCCGAAATGCACGCGCTGGTGCGCTGGCAGTTTGTCGGCGGCATGGAGGAGAAAGACCGCAAGGCTTTCCTCTTTACGAATATCCGCGACGGCCGCGGCCGCAAGTACGACATCCCTGTGGTGGTCGGTGCGATCGCCGCCAACCGCGCCATTTACAGCGTCGGCATGGGCGCGCCGGTCGAGCAGATCCAGGCCAAGTGGGACCGCGCGATCGCGCAGCCGATCAAGCCGGCCGTGGTCGAAAAGGCGGCCTGTCATGACGTCGTGCATGAAGGCGCTGCTTTGCAGGGCGAGGGCCACGGACTCGACATGCTGCCGATTCCGATTTCGACGCCGGGTTTCGATTCGGCGCCGACGCTGACAGCAACCAATGTGATTACGCGCGACCCGGAAACCGGCATTCAGAACATGGGCACCTATCGCGCCGCGCTGAAAGCGCCGGACCGTCTGGTGGTGCGCATGGCCACGCGTGTCGGCGGCGCCGGCGGTTACCAGCATTATCTGAAACATCAGAAGCGCGGCGACAAGTGGATGCCCTGTGCGATCGTGCTTGGCTGCCCGCCGTACGTGGCGTTCATGGGCCCGCAGAAACTGCCGATCGGCGTCGATGAACTTGACGTCGCCGGCGGTCTTGCAGGCGCGCCGATCAATATCGTCAAAGCGAAAACGGTCGATCTGATGGTGCCGGCCGAGTCGGAAATTGTGATCGAAGGTTTTATCGACACCGAGATTGTCGAGCCCGAAGCGCCGTTCGGCGAATCGCACGGCCACGTCGCGCTCGAAGAATTCAACATGCCGATGCGCATCACCGCGATTACCCATCGCAAGAAGCCGGTGATCCCGTCCTACATCAGCCAGGTGGCGCCGTCCGAATCGAGCGTGATCAAACGCGTTGCCTACGAGCCGTTGTTCCTCGCGCATCTGCGCGATGAGCTGGGCGTGCGCGGCGTCAAGCGCGTGCAACTGCACGAACCGCTCACCGGTTTGCTGCGCGTCACCATCATTACGATCGAGAACGGCACGCCGCCGACCGAAATCTGGCGCGCGCTCTACGGCGCTGCGTACTTCAAGGGCGACTGCAGCAAGATCTGCATCGCGGTGAACGACGACATCGACGCCGACAATGCCGACACGCTGTTGTGGGCGATGGCCTATCGCATGAATCCGGTGGAGGACGTGCAGGTGCTGGCGCATCGCGGGCAGGGCCACGGCCCCAAACGCGAGTCCGACAACGAAGAAGACTCGACGTTGTTGATGGACGCGACGATGAAAGGCGGCATGCCGCCGTTGGCGCTGCCAAAAAAAGAATACATGGAGCGCGCGCGCGTCATCTGGGAAAAGCTCGGCCTGCCGGCGCTGCGTCCGCAATCCCCGTGGTTCGGCTATTCGCTGGGCGACTGGATGCCGCAGTGGGACGCAGCGGCAAAGCGCGCGGTCGAAGGCAACTATCTCGAAAATGGCCGCATCAGCGAGAAGCAGCAGCAGAAGGGATTAAAGCCGGAAACCAAGTTCCGGCCGGACTAGCAGTGCTAGCCCCGCGCCGCACCAACATAAGGCGGGCTGCCCGATCGATGCACTGCGATCTGGCGCAGATTACCCGCATTAATTCGTAACGCCATGATTTGAAGCGCATTCGTAATTGGCACGTCGGTTGCTAATAAAGGTGCATGACTCACACGAAGTCCACCTGTTGTTATTGCGGCGTCGGTTGTGGCGTGCTGATCGAAAGCGACGGCACGCGCATCACCGGCGTGGCTGGCGATCCGGATCATCCGGCGAATTTCGGCCGCCTGTGCACCAAGGGTTCGACGCTGCATCTGGCCGATGCCGTTAATGCGCGCGCGAAGTTTCCGGAGTTGCGCCACGCGCGCGCTGCGGCGCGTGCGCGCGTCGGCTGGGACGATGCGCTGGACCACGCTGCGGCGCGTTTTGCCGAAATCATTCGCGCACACGGGCCGGACAGTGTGGCGTTTTATATCTCGGGCCAGTTGCTGACCGAAGATTATTACGTTTTCAATAAACTGGCGAAGGGACTGATCGGCACCAATAACGTCGATACCAATTCGCGGCTGTGCATGTCCTCGGCGGTGGCGGGTTACAAAATGACGCTGGGCGCCGATGCGCCGCCGGCCTGTTACGCCGACATCGACAGTGCCGAATGCCTGTTCATCGCCGGCTCGAACACCGCCTACGCGCATCCGATCCTGTTCCGCCGCATCGAGGCGGCCAAACAGGCGCGGCCGCAGATGAAGATCATCGTTGTCGATCCGCGCCGCACCGATACCGCGGCGGCGGCCGATCTGTTTCTGCCGATACTCCCGGGCACCGACATCGCACTCTACAACGCGATGCTGCACGTCATGTTGTCGGAAGGTTTGTGCGATGAGCCATTCATCACCGCGCACACCGAGGGTTTCGATGCGTTGAAACAGGCGGTGCGAGAAACCACCCCGCAGGTGGCGGCGGCGATTTGCGGCGTCAGCGCGGACGACATTACGCAGGCGGCGCGCTGGTTCGGCGGTTCGGCGGCGACGTTGTCGATGTATTGTCAGGGACTCAATCAATCCTCGCACGGCAGCGACAACAACGCCGCGCTGATCAATCTGCATCTGGCCACCGGCCAGATCGGCCGTCCGGGTGCGGGGCCGCTGTCGCTGACCGGCCAGCCCAATGCAATGGGCGGGCGCGAAGTCGGCGGCATGGCCAATCTGCTGTCGGCGCATCGCGATCTTGGCAATGCCGAACACCGCACCGAGGTGGCGCGTCTGTGGGGGGTTGACGATGTGCCGGCGCAAGCGGGCAAGACCGCGGTTGAAATGTTCGAGGCCATCGAGCGCGGCGAAATCAAGGCGGTGTGGATCGCCTGCACGAACCCGGCGCAGTCGATGCCGGATGTTTCGCGCGTGCGTGCCGCGCTCGAACGCGCCGAATTCGTGGTGGTGCAGGAGGCTTATCGCAATACTGATACCGCCGCCTATGCCGATCTTTTGCTGCCGGCGACAACCTGGGGCGAAAAAGAGGGCACGGTGACCAACTCTGAGCGCCGCATCACGCGCGTGCGCGCGGCGGTGCCGGGGCCCGGCGAGGCGCGCGCCGACTGGGCGATTGCGGCGGATTTTGCGCTGCGCCTCGGCCGCGTGCTGGGTGACGCGCGCGCATCGCGCCTGTTTCCTTACACGCACCTCGAACAGGTTTTCAACGAACACCGCGAAACGACGCGCGGCCGCGATCTCGATATCACCGGTTTGAGTTATGCCATGCTCGAAACCGCAGGCCCGCAGCAGTGGCCCTTGCCCGAGGGCGCAACGGCGGGACGTGAGCGGCTGTACGCCGATGGCCGTTTCCCCACCGCGAGCGGGCGCGCGCATTTCGCCCTGGTCAAACACCGGGCGACAGCTGAAAAGATCGACGCGCGTTTCCCGCTGGCATTGAACACCGGCCGCCTTCGCGATCAGTGGCACGGCATGAGTCGCACCGGCACCATTGCGCGTCTCTTCAATCACGCCGGCGAACCGCGGCTGTCGATGAATGCGCGCGACATGACGCGCCGTGGTTTGAAGGACGGCGACACCGCGCGCCTGAAAAGCCGTCGCGGCGAACTGATCGTGCGCGTCGAAGCCTCCGAGCAGATGCGTGTCGGACAGGTCTTCATGCCGATGCACTGGGGCAGCCAGTTCATGCGCGGCGCCGGCGTCAATGCGCTAACCGTCGCCGCCGTCGATCCGGTGTCGAAGCAACCCGAACTCAAACATGCGGCGATTGAAGTCGAGGCCGTCGATTTGCCCCATCGCGTGGTGGCGATGCGCCGCATCGACGCCACTGCGCTATCCGGCGTGCAGGCGCTGCGTGACGCGTTGCAACCGCTGCTGTCCTCATTTGATTACGCGACCTTGACGCTGGGCGGGCGCGACAACCCGGTGGTCATGCTGCATGGCTATGCGGCCGCGCCGATTGCGGATGCGGTGCTCGATACGCTCGATCAATTGTTCGATCTTGCCGACGCCGGGCGCACCATGCGTTACATCGATGCCCGCCGTCGTGTGGAAAAATCGGCCCTGGTCGATGCCGGCATTGTGCAAAGCGTCTGTCTCTCGGGCGAAACCGTTGCCCAGGAATGGCTGAAGAACATGATGGTCGAGGGCGCGCCGGCCGAGGCGGTGCGCGCGTGGATACTGGCGCCGGTGGCGTCGCCACCGCGCGGCAGCTTCAATCGCGGCCGGATCGTATGCAATTGTCTGGACGTTGCCGAATCGGAAATCCGCAGCGTGCTGGCGACTGGCGCCGGACTGGCGCAACTGCAGGAGCGTTTGAAGTGCGGTACCGAATGCGGCTCCTGCGTGCCTGAACTCAAGCGCATGTGCCAGTGGCAGGCGGGCGCAGGCTCTCAGGAACCGGCGCAGGGTTCGACTGCCGAGATTGCCGCATGAATGATGAACGGCGGCGGCAATAACACCGGCCCCGCTCCAATGAATGAATCCTTATATTTATGTCTTACGCACAATATTTGAAATCCATCTGCTGCGGTGTTGACGCCGAAGCGGAACTCTCCGAGCGCGATGCCGAACTGCTGTTCGGCGCGATGATCGACGGCGGCGTGCCGGAACTCGAACTCGGCGCCCTGCTGGCGGCCCTGCAGATGAAACAAACCACGCTGATGGAACTGGCCGGCTATGCCAGTGCGATCAACGAGCGCCTGTTTCGCCTGACACCGCCGCCGGCCAAGGCGCAGCCGGTGGTGCTGCCCAGTTATGGCGGCGCGCGCGACCAGCCGAACCTGCTGCCGTTGCTGGCGCTGCTATTGCAGCGTTTCGGCGTGCCGGTGCTGGTGCACGGCATGCTCAACGGCGATGGCAGCATCGCCAGTGCCTATGTGTTTCGCGAACTCGGCATCATGCCTTGCGCCAACCTCGCGCAGGCGCAGGAGGTGCTGGTCAAACCCGGTGTGGCTTTTGTGCCCACGGCGGTGCTGGCGCCCGGGTTGGCAGAACTGCTCGCCCTGCGCGGGCGCCTTGGCGTGCGTTCCGTCGCGCACAGGGTGGCTCGCCTGATCGACCCGTTTGAAGGCGACAGCCTGCGCGTGGTCGGCGTCGGGCAGGAGTCCTCGCTCGATTTGACGCGCGACTTTTTGCTGGCGACCGGCGCGCACGCCCTGCTGTTGCTGGGGGCGCACGGCGAACCGTACGCCGATCCGCTCAACCGGCCGCGTATTGAACATCTGACCGAAGGCAAAGCACAGGTTTTGTTTGAGGCCGAAACGCCGGCCCTGAAGAAAATCGCGACCCTGCCGGACAGCACCAATGCCGCCGCTACTGCCGACTGGATCCGGCGCGCACTGGCCGGTGAAACGCCGGTGCCGCTGCCGATCGTCAACCAGCTGGCGACCTGTTTGTTCGCCGCCGGCTATACTACCGACATGAATCAGGCCAAGGCGATCGTCGCTGTGGAGACCGGTAGCCTCGCGGCGGCCTGATGGGCCTTTTACAGGCGGGGCAATGACGCTGAAGGTAATGATTGTTGACGACGTGGTGGAGCGCGCCGAGGTGCTGCAGCAGGCGCTCGCGCGCGCGGGGCACGAAGTCGTCGCCTATCTGCCGTCGACCTTCGATCTGCACCGCCAGGTCGGCGCGTTGAAACCCGATATCGTCATCATCGACACTGATTCGCCTGACCGCGACACGCTGGAAAACATTATCGTGCTGACGCGCGACGATCCGCGCCCGATCGTCATGTTCACGCACGACGGCGAGGGTGAAAAAATCCGCGCCGCGACGCAGGCCGGCGTCAGCGCTTACGTTGTTGACGGCATGGCGGCCGAACGCATTGGCCCGATCATTGATGCCGCGGTGGCGCGTTTCGAGCAGTACTACGCGCTCAAACGCGAAGTCGAAGAGATTGAGGAAAAACTCGCCGACCGCAAAGTGATCGAGCGTGCCAAGGGCCTCTTGATGAAGAGCCGCGGCTTTTCCGAAGAAGACGCCTATCGAGCGTTGCGCAAGCGCGCGATGGAAAACAACTCGCGCCTCGTTGATGTGGCGCGCCAGTTGATCGCGGTTTCCGATCTGATCGCCTGAGCGAAAAATTCGGCTGTCTCTGGTAATTCTCTGCGCGGTGCTGCGCGAGCCGTAGTTTTGTCGTAGTTTTGTATTACACCCCATTTCAATGCATAGGTTCCGATTGGTGCACTGCAACAGTGCATGTGCGGGGAAGTCTTTGTCGTCCTGATGAAGACATTTATTTAATATAAAACAAATACATAAGAATAATTCAAAGGCATGGCATAGCGCTTGCTGATGTAACGGCATAACGCACCGTGCCCAATGGCGGGCCGGTGTTGGCAACGGACAACGGCGTCCTGTTCCTGCAGCATTTTTGCGGCGGGAAACAGACGCCGTTTTGCTTTTTTGGCCACTGAAACGGCTGCCGTTGTGGAACCGCTTTTTATGACAGGAGTGAATCATGAGCGACGGAGCAAAAGATGACATCCGGACCGGCATTCAAACCGACATTGCAGTCAACGCCGATCACGAGCGGCGCGAATTTCTGCGTCGCGGCAGCCTGCTCACGGGCGCGGCGATCATGAGCCTAGTGCCCGATGCGATACGCAGCGTGGCGTGGGCCGCGGGTTCCGACGCCCCTGAAAAAACCGAAGTCAAAGTCGGCTTCATTCCGCTTACCGATTGCTCCAGCGTGGTGATGGCCTCGGTGATGGAGTTCGACAAGAAATACGGCATCAAGATCGTGCCGACCAAGGAGGCCTCGTGGGCCTCGGTGCGCGACAAGCTGGTCAACGGTGAACTCGATGCGGCGCACGTGCTCTACGGCCTGATCTACGGCGTGCAGATGGGCATCGGCGGGCCGAAGAAAGATATGGCCGTGCTGATGAACCTCAACCACAACGGCCAGGCCATCACGCTGTCGAAAAAGCTCAATGAAAAAGGCGTTAAAGACGGCGCCACGCTGAAAGCCCTCATGGACAAGGAAAAACGCGAATACACGTTCGCGCAAACCTTTCCGACCGGCACGCATGCGATGTGGATTTATTACTGGATGGCGGCGCATGGCATCAACCCGTTTACCGATGCAAAAACGATCACGGTGCCGCCGCCGCAAATGGTCGCCAACATGCGCGTCGGCAACATGGACGGCTTCTGTGTCGGCGAGCCGTGGAACAACCGCGCGATCGTCGATGGCATCGGCTTCACCGCCGAAACGACGCAGGCGATCTGGAAAGACCACCCGGAGAAAACGCTGGGCACCACCGACGAGTGGGTGAAAAAGTACCCGAACACGGCGCGCGCCATGACGGCCGCCATCCTCGACGCGAGCCGCTGGATCGACGCGTCCCTGTCGAACCGCCAGAAAACGGCGCAAACAGTGGCCGACAAATCCTACGTCAACACCGATTCCGACGTGATACTCGCGCGCATGCTCGGGCGCTACGACAACGGCATCGGCAAGAAGTGGGACGAACCCGACTACATGAAGTTTTACAACGAAGGCACGGTCAACTATCCGTACCTGTCCGACGGCATGTGGTTCCTGACGCAGCACCGCCGCTGGGGCCTCTTGAAGGAAGATCCCGACTATCTGGCGGTGGCGAAAAAGGTCAACCGCATCGACATCTACAAACAGGCAGCGACTGCGGCGCAGGTGCCGTTGCCAAAATCGGATTTCCGTACCTCGAAGCTGATCGACGGCGTGGTGTGGGACGGCAAAGATCCGAAGAAATACGCCAGCAGTTTCAAAATCAAGGTGGCCTGAAATGACCGCCGCGATATTGAAGCATGAGAAGTTTGGCGCGGCGCTGCCGGCCGCGGCGCCCGCTGCGGTGGTGGTGCCGCCGCTGGCGCCCGCAGCAGCGGATGACGACGCGCCGCCGGTGCGCCGGCACACGCCGCTCGTGGAAAAATACGGCGACGAAATCGCCGCGTTTTTCCGTGCGGCGATCCCGGTGGTGTTCGGACTCGCCATGTTTGCCGCAGTCTGGTCGATGCTGGCGGCGCACAGCACGCTGCCCGGCCCGCTCAAGACCTTTCACTCCGCGGTCGGCATCTTCAGCGATCCGTTTTATCGCAAGGGCCCCAACGACCAGGGCATCGGCTGGAACATCCTGATGTCGCTCGGGCGCGTCGGCATCGGCTTCGGCATGGCCGCGCTGATCGGCATACCGATGGGCTTCATGATTGGCCGCTTCCGTTTTCTTTCCGGCATGATGTCGCCCATCATCAGCCTGCTGCGGCCGGTGTCGCCGCTGGCCTGGCTGCCGATCGGCCTGCTGGTATTCAAGGCCGCCAATCCGGCGGCGATCTGGGTGATCTTCATTTCGAGCATCTGGCCGATGATCGTCAACACGGCGGTTGGCGTGCGCGAAGTGCCGCAGGATTATCTGAACGTCGCCAAGGTGCTGAACCTTTCCGAATGGAAGGTCTTCACGCGCATCCTGTTTCCGGCGTCGCTGCCCTTCGTCCTGACCGGCATCCGCCTGTCGATTGGTGTGGCCTGGCTGGTGATCGTTGCCGCCGAAATGCTGACCGGCGGCGTCGGCATCGGCTTCTGGGTGTGGGACGAATGGAACAACCTCAATGTGGAACACATCATCATCGCGATCTTCGTCGTCGGCATCGTCGGCCTGCTGCTCGAACAGATGCTGATGCTGCTTGCACGCCGCTTCGAATACCGCTGAACGGGAGCTGACATGGAAAAATTCGTGCTGGTCGAGAACATCGACATGAGTTTCAAAACGCCGCGCGGCAGTTTCGTTGCGCTGAAAGACATCAACCTCTCGATCGGCGAGGGCGAGTTCGTCACGCTGATCGGCCACTCGGGCTGCGGCAAATCGACGTTGCTGAACCTCGTTGCGGGATTGCTGGTGCAGACCGCGGGGGTGTTGATTTGCGCCGGGCGCGAAATCGCCGGCCCCGGCCCCGACCGCGGCGTGGTGTTCCAGAACCACTCGCTGTTGCCGTGGCTGACCTGTGCCGACAACATTTATCTGGCGGTTGAGCGGGTGTTCGGTGCCACTGAATCGAAGGCGCAGTTGAAGGCGCGCACTCTGAAAGCGCTCGATCTGGTGCAACTCGGTCACGCCGCCGACAAGCGGCCGAACGAAATTTCCGGTGGCATGAAGCAGCGTGTCGGCATCGCACGCGCGCTGTCGATTGAGCCAAAGGTGCTGCTGCTCGACGAACCCTTCGGCGCGCTCGACGCGCTGACGCGCGCGCATCTGCAGGATGAACTGCTGAAAATCGTGACCAAGACGAAAAGCACCGTGCTGATGGTGACCCACGATGTCGACGAGGCGGTGCTCCTGTCAGACCGCATCGTCATGATGACCAACGGTCCGGCGGCGACCATTGGCGACATCGTCAGCGTCGATCTGCCGCGGCCGCGTGACCGTCTCGCGCTCGTCAACGACAGCCGTTATCACCATCTGCGCGGCCGTGTGCTGGAGTTCCTGTATCAGAAGCAGTTGCGGCCGGCGGCTTAAGCGCAAAGGTGATGGGCGACACCATCAACTCGTCATTCCTGCCCAAATTGATGCAGGGGTATTTTTGATGCACCGCAACAGTGCCGGGAAATATTGCGGTAAGCGGGAATTTGACGTTGAAAATTAACATTTTATGTAATTTAATCAAATGATTACCTTGTCAGAGCCGCTCTGGCATGACGATTGCTAACTAATGGTTTGAAAGTGCCTACCCAATGACGGATGGGCACGGGTCCGGCGAATGCCGGGCTGGGTTCTGGACAACGACGTCCATTTTGCGAGGGGTCTCGCGGAATGGACGTTTTTTTTGCGGGCACGAAATGAGCGCGGACATGCAAATGAAGAATGGCAGGGTGTATCTGATCGGGGCCGGGCCGGGTGATCCGGAACTGCTGACCCTGAAGGCCGTACGCGCGCTTGCCGCAGCCGATGTGGTGCTGATTGACGATCTGGTCGATCGACGCGTGCTCGAACATGCGCCGCAGGCGCGTGTCGTTGCGGTCGGCAAACGCGGTGGTTGCAAGTCCACGCCGCAGTCTTTCATCGAGCGCCTGATGATCCGGTTGGCGCGGCGCGGTCAGATTGTCGCGCGCGTCAAAGGCGGCGACCCCTTTGTATTCGGCCGCGGCGGTGAAGAAGCGCTGGCGCTGGCTGCAGCCGGCATCCAATGCAATGTGATTCCGGGCATTACCTCGGGCGTCGGCGTGCCGGCTTCGCTTGGAATACCGGTGACGCATCGCGATATCGCGCGCGGCGTGACCTTCGTCACTGCGCATGCGCGCGACGGCGGCGCACCCGACTGGGCGGCACTGGCGCGTACCGGCACGACACTCGTCATATACATGGGCATGCAGCGCATCGATGAAATCGCCGCGGCGCTCGTCGCTGCGGGCATGGCCGCAACACCGGCGGCGGTGATCGAACGCGGTACCACAGCATCAGAACGTTCGGTCATCGGCAGCGTCGCGACCATCGCTGCGCAGGCCGCCGCCGCCGGGCTTGGCAGTCCGGCGTTGATCGTGATCGGCGATGTGGTGGCGCTGGCAAACCGGCGCGCCGGCGCGTTGCCGCAGCGCCGTTCGGCATAAAGCATTTTCAGGAGCAGACAATCATGGAAAAAACAAAACTCGTAATGGTGGGCAACGGCATGGCCGGGGTGAGGGCGCTCGAAGAGCTGCTCAAGATCGCACCGGACATTTACGACATCACCGTATTCGGCGCCGAGCCGCATGCCAATTACAACCGCATTCTGCTCTCGCCGGTGCTGGCCGGTGAAATGACGCTGAAGGACATCATGTTGAATGATGTCGATTGGTACACCGCCAACGGCATCACGCTGCACCTGAACAAGAAGATCACGAAGATCGACCGTGTCGCGCGCAAAGTCATTGCTGCCGACGGCACCGAAGTTTCGTACGACCGGCTCCTGCTGGCCACCGGTTCGAACCCGTTCATGCTGCCGGTGCCGGGCGTCAAACTCGACGGTGTGATTACCTATCGCGATATCCAGGATACCAATGCGATGATCGACGCCGCGGCCAAATATCAGAACGCCGTCGTCATCGGCGGTGGACTGCTTGGTCTGGAAGCGGCAAACGGCCTGAAGCTGCGCGGCATGAACGTCACGGTCGTGCATCTGATGGAATGGCTGATGGAGCGCCAGCTTGATCGCACGGCGGCCGGCATGCTGCAGAAAACGCTGGAAGCCAAGGGGCTGCACTTCAAGCTCAAGACGCAGACCGCGGAAATCATCGGCAGCGAAGACGGCGGCAAGGCCGGGCGCGTGACGGCGATTCGTTTCAAGGATGGCGGTGAAATCCCGGCTGATCTCGTGGTGATGGCGGTCGGCATCCGCCCGAACACCGAACTGGCGGAAGCGGCCGGGCTTTACTGCAATCGCGGCATTGTCGTCAGCGACACCATGCAGACCTACGATCCGCGCGTTTACGCGGTCGGTGAATGTGTGGCGCACCGCGGCACCGCCTACGGGCTGGTGGCGCCGCTGTTCGATATGGCCAAGGTCTGCGCCAATCATCTCGGCAATTACGGCATCGGCCGTTATCAGGGCTCGACGCTGTCGACCAAACTGAAAGTCACCGGGGTCGATCTGTTTTCCGCCGGCGATTTCAGCGGTGGCGGCGACACCGAGGAAATCCTGTTCAACGATGCGATCGGCGGCGTTTATAAAAAGCTGGTGCTGCGCAACGACAAGCTGGTCGGTTGCGTGCTCTACGGCGACACCGTCGACGGCTCGTGGTATTTCCAGATGTTGCGCGACAAGCAGGACCTGCACGAACTCCGCGATCATCTGATGTTCGGCCAGAGTCACCTCGGCAATGCCGGGCACCAGGGCCAGAACAAGGCCGCAACCATGGCGGATACCGCAGAGGTTTGCGGTTGCAACGGTGTGTGCAAGGGCACCATCGTCAAGGCGATCAAGGAACAGGGCCTGTTCACGCTGGATGACGTCAGGAAGCACACCAAGGCGTCGAGTTCCTGCGGTTCGTGCACGGGGCTGGTCGAACAGATCCTGTCGTCGACCGTCGGCGGCGCTTATCAGCCGGCGGAAGCGAAAAACAAGCCGATGTGCGCCTGCACCGATCACACGCACGAAGAAACGCGCAAGGTACTCGTTGAGCAGAAACTGAAGACGATCCCGGCGGTCATGGCCTTTATGGAGTGGAAAACGCCGAACGGTTGCGCCTCCTGCCGGCCCGCGCTCAATTACTACCTGCTGTGCGCATGGCCACGCGAGTACAAGGATGACAAGCAGTCGCGCTTCATCAACGAACGCGCGCACGCCAATATCCAGAAGGACGGCACTTATTCGGTCATCCCGCGACTGTGGGGCGGTTCGACGTCTTCGGCCGAACTGCGGCGCATCGCGGACGTCGTCGATAAATACAAGATCCCGACGGTCAAGGTGACCGGCGGCCAGCGCATCGATCTGCTCGGGGTGAAGAAAGAGGATCTGCCCGGCGTGTGGCGCGATCTCGACATGCCGTCGGGCCATGCCTATGCTAAGGCGCTGCGCACGGTCAAAACCTGCGTCGGTTCCGAATGGTGCCGCTTCGGCGTGCAGGACTCGACGCAGATGGGCATCGATCTGGAGAAGGATTTGTGGCGCATGTACGCGCCGCACAAGGTCAAGCTGGCGGTATCGGGCTGTCCGCGCAACTGCGCCGAATCCGGCATCAAGGACGTCGGTGTGATCGGTGTCGAATCGGGCTGGGAAATCTATATTGCCGGCAACGGCGGCATCAAAACCGAGGTCGCGCAGTTTCTGTGCAAGCTGAAAACCAGCGCGGAGGTGCTCGAGTATGCGGGCGCCTTCCTGCAGCTCTATCGTGAGGAGGCGCGCTATCTTGACCGCACCGTGCATTACGTGGCGCGCGTCGGCATCGACTACGTCAAGAGTCGTATCGTCGACGACGCGGAAAACCGCCGCGCTCTTTATGCGCGCTTGCGCGATGCGCTCGCCGGCGAAAAAGATCCGTGGAAGGAACGTGCGGCCGGTGCCGATGCGCGTGAATTCGAATTGCTGGAGGTCTAGATCATGTGTGCAGTGATGGAATCGGCGCTGGTGTGGACGCGTGTGTGTCGTTTCGACGAATTGACGCCGCTCGGCGCGCGTGTGGTGAAAAGCGCGCACGGCAATATTGCGGTGTTTCGCAACGCGGAGGACGAAGTGTTCGCGCTGCGCGACAAATGTCCGCACAAGGGCGGGCCGTTGTCGCAGGGCATCGTGTTCGGGCGCAAGGTCGCCTGCCCGCTGCACAATTGGAACATCGGGCTGGACGATGGCAACGCGGTTGCGCCGGATGTCGGCTGCGCGCAGTCGTTTGCGGTGAAGGTCGAAAACGGGGAAGTATTTCTGAAAGTCTAGTGCAGGCGGTATACAAATCGTAATGCGTGCAGTGAAGTCATTGGCCGATAAACCCGCAAGGCTGATGGCTGTTTGATCAAGGCGAAGCGAGGAGTTCGCTCCCGACCTGTTTGAACGGACAACGGCGTCCGTCAGCTCGCTCCCAACCTGTATGAACGGACAACGGCGTCCGCCATGGTGTCCCTGCGGTTGCGCGGGGATAGTCTGTTGTACTGATTTCAAGCATAAGGAAAATCGCCATGTCTTATTTAATGCCTTCGGAATTTGTTGCAAAAATGGTGGATGCCGGCGAATCGAAGATTTTCATGTCGACGCGGGACACCCTGATCCGGGCGTATATGGCCGGCGCAATTCTCGCGCTGGCCGCGGTCTTTGCCGTGACCATCTCGGTGCAGACCGGCGCTCCGCTGGTCGGCGCCATCCTCTTTCCGGTCGGATTTTGCATGTTGTATCTGCTGGGCTTCGATTTGCTGACCGGGGTGTTTGTCCTCACGCCGCTGGCATGGATCGACAAACGCCCGGGCGTGACAATCGGCGGTGTTTTGAAAAACTGGGGGCTGGTTTTTGTCGGCAATTTCGCCGGTGCGTTCACCGTCGCGTTCCTGATGGCCATCGTATTCACATTTGGTTTTTCGACGGAGCCCAATGCCGTCGGTAAGGCGATCGGCGTGATCGGAGAAAATCGTACGCTCGGTTATGCCAAATACGGCGCTGCCGGCATGCTGACCCTGTTCATCCGCGGCATGCTTTGCAACTGGATGGTATCGACAGGCGTGGTCGGGGCGATGATCTCCACGACGGTCAGCGGCAAGGTCATTGCCATGTGGATGCCCATCATGGTCTTCTTTTACATGACGTTCGAGCATTCAGTGGTCAACATGTTTCTGTTCCCGTCCGGCTTGCTCCTCGGCGGAAATTTCTCGATCATGGATTATCTGATCTGGAACGAGATTCCGACCGTGCTGGGCAATCTGGTCGGCGGACTCGCGTTCACCGGGTTGACTTTGTATGCTACACACATGAAAACTGCGCCCAAGCGCACTTTCAACTAACCTGTGGCCGATGGAAGAGCCCCGCGCCCTGCACAGGCCGGGGCTCTTTTGGCACGCATAATGTCCAATGAATTGAAAATTTCAGTCGGACAATATTCCGACAAGGGCCGCAAGGAAACCAACCAGGATTTCCACGGCGCCTGCCTGCCGAAAGAACCGCAGCTGAGTACGAAAGGCGTTGCCATTGCGCTGGCCGACGGCATCAGCAGCAGTGATGTGAGCCACATCGCCAGTCAATCCAGCGTCACCGGTTTTCTGGACGACTACTTTTGCACTTCGGAAGCGTGGTCGGTAAAGAAATCGGCGCAACGCGTTCTGACGGCAACGAATTCCTGGCTGTATTCACAGACCCGGCGCAGCCAGTATCGCTACGATACCGGCCGGGGTTATGTATGCACATTCAGCGCGATGGTCATCAAATCGACGACCGCGCATGTCTTTCACGTCGGCGATTCACGCGTCTATCGATTGCGCGACAACACACTGGAACAATTGACCGACGATCATCGCGTGCGGGTCTCGGAGGATACGACCTATCTGAGCCGGGCACTGGGCATGAATCCGCAGCTTGAAATCGATTATCTGGCCCTGCCGGCGGAGAAGGGCGACCTCTTTTTTCTGGCAACCGACGGCGTTTATGAATACGTGTCTCCCAGATTTGTCATGCAGACCGTTCATGAGCAGGCGACCGATCTTGATGCCGCTGCAAAGCTGATTGTCGGCGAGGCCTACCGGCGTGGCAGTCCAGACAATCTCACAATCCAGATTGTCAGGATCAATGAGCTTCCGACGCGGGATTCGGACGAGATTTATCAGCAGCTGACCGAGCTGCCGTTTCCGCCAATGCTGGAAGCGCGCATGATTTTTGACGGCTACAAAATCATCCGTGAGGTGCATGCCAGCAGCCGCAGTCACGTTTATCTGGCGGTGGACGAGGAGACAAACTCTACGGTCATCATCAAGACGCCGTCGATCGACCTGCAGGGCGATGCGGCGTATCTGGAACGGTTCCTGATGGAGGAGTGGATTGCCCGGCGCATCAACAGCGCGCATGTGCTGAAACCATGCGCGCAAACCCGCAAACGCAATTATCTGTACATCGTCACCGAATTTATCGATGGCCAGACGTTGACGCAATGGATGATCGACAACCCAAAGCCGGAGTTGGAAGCGGCACGCGGGATCATCGAGCAGATTGCAAAAGGCCTGCAGGCTTTTCACCGGATGGAAATGTTGCATCAGGATTTGCGGCCGCAAAATATCATGATCGACCGAACGGGCACGGTGAAGATCATTGATTTTGGTTCGACGCGCGTTGCCGGCATTATGGACATCGCGGCGTCTGGTGAGCGAAACCATTTGCTCGGTACTGCGCAATACACCGCGCCGGAATATTTTCTCGGGGAAGCCGGGTCCACCCGCTCGGACAATTTTTCGCTGGGGGTGATCGCTTATCAAATGCTGAGCGGGAAACTGCCTTACGGGGCGGAGATCGCAAAATCCAGAACACAAGCCGCGCAGGGAAAATTGCGCTACCAACCGTTGCTCAAAGACGGGCGCGAGATTCCGGCGTGGATCGATGCGGTGCTGCGGAAGGCGGTGCGGCCGGATCCGTATAAGCGGTACGACGAACTGTCCGAATTTGTCTTTGATCTGCGTTATCCGAATAAAGTGCTTTTAAACGAGAAGGCCCCGCCGCTTATCGATCGCAATCCGCTGGTTTTCTGGAAATGCGTTTCTTTTATCCTGACCATCATCATCGCCATACTGTTGTTCAAGTAATCAAGATGGGTCGCGGGCAATAACCCTGATTGGGTTGCGGAAATGTCGCCGCCGTAGGCCGCACGACGCTGTGCTAAGATGCGCGCGGGGCAGCAGTTCGAACTAACAAATACAAGGAGAGGGACCATGGCAGCTTTTTTTTCGTCACTCGGTAAGACGATCATCGCCGGCATCATTTTGCTGGCTGTCATTTTCGGTATTTTTGGTGACGTCGGAGCAAAACTCGGCGATCACGCGTGGTGGGCATTTGTCATGCGCTGGCTGCATGTGTTGTCCGGCGTGATGTGGATCGGTTTGCTCTGGTACTTCAACTTCGTGCAGACGCCGTCGATGCCGAAGATTCCGGACGAGCAGAAACCCGCCGTCAGCAAAGTCATCGCGCCGACCGCGCTGTTCTGGTTTCGCTGGGCCGCTCTGTCAACGATGGTAACCGGCCTGCTGGTCGCCGGTATGAACGGTTACCTTGGCAACGCGCTCGCGCTGGCCAAACCTTTCCAGGCCATCGGCATCGGCATGTGGCTTGGCCTGATCATGGCGTTCAACGTCTGGTTCATCATCTGGCCGAATCAGAAGAAGGCGCTGGGCATCGTCACGGTTACACCGGAAGAGAAGGCAGCCGCGGCCAAGCTTGCCGGCATGACCTCGCGCATTAACACGATGCTGTCGATCCCGATGTTGTTCTGCATGGTGGCACAGCAGAACGCCGGGTTCTGACCGGTCGGCCTTATCCTTATCCGCGCCTGGCGCGGGAAGAAAAAGCGCACGGGTTTGCCCGTGCGCTTTTTTTCGTAGTCTCGAAATCGTTTTATTGGGCGGGTGGTGACTTGTCGATGCCTTCGACTTTCGCGCCGGCCTTGATGCCGCGCTTGGCAAACCAGCCCTGATTCATTTCCAGCGCGTAGCGCGCCGGCCGCGATGACGGATGCGGATCGGTGGTTTGCGGTTTCATGTCGGTGATGTTGATGATCACGCCGGCTTCGTCGAGATAGGCGATGCTCAGCGGGATGAACGTATTCATCATCCAGAAGCTCAACGGTGTGGTGTAGGGAAACACGAACAGCATGCCGCGGTTCTCCGGCAGCATGCGCCGGTGCATGAGGCCGGTGGTACGGGTGTTGTCGTTGGCGGCGACTTCGGCGATCAGTGTTTGCTTGTTGATCGTGAGATTGATCTCGGGCAGCCCTGTGTTTTCGGCAGCGGATGCCGGTCCGGCAGCGAGCAGCAGAACGAAGAGCAGGGGACGAAGCAGTGTTTTCATGATGTTCCGATCGGTTGTCCGGGTTTAACGCATTAGCGCTGCAATGCGCCGACCAGCCATTCGGCGATCGCATTCAAAATGATTTCGACGTCGCCCACCGCCGGCAACACGGTGAATTCGACACCGGCGTGTGCGGCGCGGATTGAGTCGAGGAGTTTCGGCAGATCGTTGCGCAGATGCCCGCCCTGCGCCATGAAAAGCGGCGCGATGGTGATGTGGCGGTGACCGTCGGTCACGAGTTTTGTGATCGTATCGGCGAGTACCGGTTGCATCAATTCGAGAAACGCCAGTTCAACGACCGCACCCTTGCGCCGCGCGCGGATTGCGGCCTGAATGCGTTTGAAAGGCTCTGCCCACTGCGGATCGCGCGCGCCATGCGCAAACAAAACCAGTGCGGGTTCGGTGGCGGCGTTCAAGGCGCGGTCAATCGATGCTTCAATGTTTGCCGGTGCTGCCGAAGCCGCCGGTGCCGCGCGTGCTCCCGGCGAAATCTTCGACGACGTTCCACTCGACTTGTGCCACCGGGACCACCACCAACTGGGCGAGGCGTTCCATCGGGTTCAACACAAAGGCGCTGTTGCTGCGGTTCCAGGTCGAAACGAAGATCTGTCCCTGATAGTCGGAATCAATCAAACCGACCAGATTGCCGAGCACGATGCCGTGTTTGTGACCGAGGCCCGAGCGCGGCAGGATGATGGCGGCGTAGCCCGGATCGTCGAGATGAATGGCGATGCCGGTCGGCACCAGTTCGGTCTGGCCCGGCGCCAGCGTAATCGCCGCATCGATGCAGGCGCGCAGATCAAGGCCGGCCGAACCCGGCGTGGCATATTGCGGGAGTTGCCCACGCATGCGCGGATCGAGGATTTTGACGTCGAGTTTTTTCATATTTTGCTATTTGCCACGGAGGGCACAGAGAACACAGAGACAACGGCCGGATCGCGAATCCGCGCGTCTTCGGTCGTTTGGTTATTTTCGGATTTTTTTGCGTGGCTTCACAAGCGCGGCAATATGCGCGACGATCTGTGTCGCCACCACCGTTTTCGGCGCGCGCGGTAGTTTGTGCAGGCCGGCGTCGTCGAGCAGCGTGACTTCGTTGTCGTCGGCGCCGATGGCGTGTTGCGCGAGGTTCGCCACCATCAGTTGCACCTTTTTGCGGCGGCGTTTGGCGTCAGCGAATTCGTTGAGTTTCTGGCTCTCGGCGGCGAAGCCGACAGTGAACGGCGCCTTCGCTTGCGCAGCCACCCACGCCAGTATGTCCGGGTTCTGGATCAGGCGCAGCGGCATGTCGCGATCCGTCTTCTTGATCTTCTGCGTGCTGACGCGTTCGGGCCGGTAGTCGGCCACCGCGGCGACGCCGATGAAGATGTCGGCCGATTTCGCATGTTTCTTCACCGAAGTAAACATTTCGGCCGCGCTGTCGACGCGTTCGACGCGCGCCGAGACCGGCGGATCAAGATGCACCGGGCCCGAGATCAGGGTGACTTTCGCGCCGGCGTCGAGCGCGGCGCGCGCGATCGCATAACCCATTTTTCCGGAACTACGGTTGGTGATGCCGCGCACCGGGTCGAGCGCCTCAAACGTCGGGCCGGCGGTAATCAGCACGTTTTTGCCGGCGAGCAGTTTGGGCGCGAGCTGTGATTGAATTTCTGCGTAGATCTGTTCAGCTTCCAGCATTCGGCCAAGACCTGTTTCGCCGCAGGCCTGTTCGCCGCTGGCCGGGCCGAGCAGGGCCACGCCGTCGCGCGCGAGCGTGGCGACATTGCGCTGTGTAGCCTTGTTCTCCCACATCTGGCGGTTCATCGCCGGTGCCAGCAGCAACGGGCACTCACGGGCGAGGCACAGCGTGGAGAGCAGATCGTCGGCGAGGCCGTTGGCGACCTTGGCCATGAAGTCCGCAGAGGCCGGCGCAACGACAATCGCATCGGCACCGCGCGACAGCGCGATATGCGCCATGCCGTCGGCAACGCGGCCGTCCCACATGTCGGTGAACACCGGTTTGCCGGAGAGCGCCTGCAGCGTCGCCGGCGTGATGAAGCCGCAGGCCGCCTGCGTCATCACGACCTGCACGTCGGTGCCGTCCTTGATCAGCAGGCGTACCAGTTCGGCGGCCTTGTAGGCGGCGATGCCGCCGGTGATGCCGAGGACGATGCGTTTGTCGGTGGTTTGTGCCATGAGTTCATACCGTCACATGCAAACAGGGCCACAAGTGTAAACCAATTGCGCAGAGCCTGATGCCACGCCCGCGAGGCGGGCGGCGGCGGACTAGGCCCTAGGATTGACGGCGTTGCCGCTCACTGCTGCGTTTTATCTTCATCCAATTGGACGGCGGGAGGCGCGCATGACCATCGCAGACTGGCCGGTCGATGACCGGCCGCGGGAAAAACTTTTGGCGAAAGGGCCAGCGGCATTGTCGGACGCCGAACTGCTGGCGATTTTTCTGCGCATCGGCGTCAGCGGCAAAAGCGCGGTCGATCTCGCGCGCGATCTGCTGAAAGCATTCGGTTCGCTGTCGGCGCTGTGCGCGGCGAGCGAGCAGGAGTTGTGCCGGCTGCCCGGCATCGGGCCGGCGAAATTCGCACAGCTGCAGGCAGTGGTCGAAATGGCGCGCCGCGCGCTGCGCGAAAAACTCTCTGCCGGCAATGCGCTTAATTCGCCCTCCGCGGTGCGCGATTACCTGCGCCTGAAAATGCAAAGCCTG
>JANXSE010000089.1 GCA_025356695.1 Betaproteobacteria bacterium | reverse complement strand
GTTGAACCTCACGCCATCAAACGAAGACCTAAGACTCATGCGCTATTGACCGTGCCACGCAATATCGCACGCGCCGGGATACTTCAACAACGGGCAGCCGCGGCTTAAGGTAGTGCCATGGGATGCTGACCCCTTTGATTCTGACTGCATTCGCCTGCTGAGATTCGGTGTCGAGGATCTGTTGTCGCTGCGCATCATTCAATACAACCGTAATTGTCATGGCCGCCCCTTTGTTCTGACCGATTTTTGACTGCGTTAGTCGGGATAAATCCTGATCGTCTTGAATGATCGGTACATTCTTGGCCCCTCAAATGGAACGCTGCTCGGCTGCTCTTCATTTAGCGAGATCAGGTAGACAAATAGCTGTGCCCCCCGAACCATGAAGTAGACCTTTTTATCGATAATGTTGCTTGGCAGTCTCGTGCGAAGATCGACGTTGTCTTCGTAAACTTGGCCTGACGCTTTGTTACGCCATTTCACAAATAGAAAATCGCCTCGCAACATCGGGCCTTGTACGCTATCCCACCCGAAAATCTTCCCAGCCTTTAATGCATCTTCTGGCGCATAAACCGGCAGGTTTGACTTGCCGTAACGGTAATCTAGAACCTCGGCATCCTGATTGTCGTACCTCATGTCAAACCCGAACGCATGATCCACAACCCCGTCCGGTACCGCCGCGCAAGCGGCAAGCGCGAACGTGAACACCAAGCCGAGCAGCAATCGCAACGCAATCGCCGATAACAAACGCGCTGAAGTTGATTTTTTTTTCATCAATTTTCTCTCTTCATAACCAACCAAAAGGGACAGACCACGGTTTTCTCTCCGCATCTCATAGCAAAAGCTCCTGTTGTTTTTCATCATGCCCACCAATCAATGGGGTCAGCATCAAAATAATTTTTCATGAATACCTCTCGATCAAAACCCAAACCCCCGGCGGCCGACTCCGGCTGAGCCCCAGCCGCTATTTTGCCTGTTGCTGTTTCAGCCACTCAATCACGGCCTTGACCAATTCTTTCTCCTGTTTGCGAAACAGATGGTCGGCGCCCTCGATACGAACCTGCCGGTAGCTTGGCGAAACCAGTTCGGCTCTTTCGTCGGCGAAGCCGACGTCCGTTTCGTCATCCATGGCGATGACGTCAATCACCGGCAGATCGGGTTTTTTTCCGAGCATGGTTTTCAAGTTGCAGTAGGAGTTGAACGGATTCGCAAGCTCCTTCGCGCACTCGCCGCCGCCGTAGATCGCGACGCCGATGTAGCCGCGCAGGCCCTGCATCGCATTTCCGGCCAGATAAGCGGTGGTCAGTTGCGTGCCCAGACTGTGGCCCATGATGTAAATCTGCGTCACGCCTTTTTCTTTGGCGAGAAAGGCAATCGCCGCGTTGAAGCGCTGGTAGACGGCCGCGAAATTGACCGCGCCTTCCGGCGCGCTTTTGCTGACACGCGGCTCCGGATAGTTGAGCGACAGCGTATGAAAACCCAGTTGCCGGTGTATGGCGATGCGCAAAGGATCCACCACCGGTGATCTGGCGTTGCCTCGCGCGAGGCGACCATGCACCAGAATCACCCCGACCTTCGATGATCTGCCGTCAAGATAAGCGCCATCCGGCGGCTTGGCCGATGCGGCGCCTGCCAAGACGGACATCGCGCACCCCAGCACGATCAATGCAGCACGCTTCAGCATGGTTGAAACATAAAAGGTCACGATCGTTTTTTTAATGCACGGCCCCGCCGCCGGGCGCCTTTGACGGCAGCGGGAAATCCTGCGTCACCGGAATCTCGACCACCGCCGGCCCGCCGCAGTCGAAGGCGGCTTTGACGGCGCCGGCGATGTCCTGCGGGCGTTCGGCGTAGAAACCTTTGGCGCCGAAGACTTCGGCGGCCCTGTCGAAACGCGGATTGTCGAGATCGACGGCGATGAATTTCGAATTCCAGAAACGCAGCTGCTGCGCTTTCTCTGAGCCGTGGCAGGAATTGTTGAGCACGATGCTGACATGCGGAATCTTGAAGCGCACGGCGGTATTCAATTCCTGGATCGAGTACATGAAGCCGCCGTCGCCCTGCAGCGACATCGCCGGGCGGTCGGGGCGGCCGAGTTTGGTGCCGAGGCCGACGCACAAACCCATGCCGAGCCCGCCGTGGCCGGCGTAGTTGAACACCGAGCGCGGCAGGTCGTAACTGAAGCGGTCGTAGGCAAGGCCGGGGCAGATGCCGGCGTCGATGGTCACCATGCAGTTCTTCGGCAGCGCTTTGTTGATTTCGGGAAATGCACGCTGCGGTTTCATCGGTTCGCCGGTGAGATTCGCTTCGGCGGCGAGGCGCGCCCTGCGCTTCTCTTTGTGCTGCGCGATTTCGGCGAGCCACGCCGGTTTGGATTTTTTGCCGCCGGCGCGCAGCGCTTCGAGCAATTGTTGTGCAACGGCTTTGGCATCGCCGACGATGCCGAC
>JANXSE010000359.1 GCA_025356695.1 Betaproteobacteria bacterium | reverse complement strand
AAATTCCAAGCCCCCGCCCCCGGCCCACTCAATACAAGCCTACAGTTATCGGGTTTAAATTCGCCGATCCCACCTTCTATGCATGCGCTGATTTTTGATCTAATTTCCGGGTTCTTGATTTTATTGAGCGCGGCTTGGTCTCTAATTAATGCCGCGGGTTCGTCAGTAATTTCCTTTTTTGGCACATCTTCGTCAAACGACGCAGTGGGAAGTGAGTGATTTTTAGGGGGCCGATGAAGAGACTCTGACGACTCAGGCTCACGCTCGTGTTTTCGCAAGTGATTCGAGACCGCCGAATAAATCAGATCGAGATATCCGTCAAGCCCTTGCGCCAGCACCGCGCAAATATCCAAATACTGGCTGTTCGCAAGTGCATACTCAAAAGTATCGTTCGGCTCAATATCCTCCACTCTAATCGGCACTATCAGTTTCTTTTCTTTGCTCGCGATAGCAAGTTCCTTTGGGATTTCCATTGAATTTTGGGCGGCGGAGGAAAATATGACCACCATTAGCCGGCACCCCTTTATTGCACGCACGATCTCTGACTGATGACCATATCCAGGCGGAATATCTCTACTAGAAATCCAACATCGAATTCCGCGAGACATCAATCCATCATATATTCTTTCCGCGATGATCTTGTCATCGCTCTTATAGCTTATAAATACATCGTGCGCCAAAGTCCTCTCCTTAATGGAACAATTCAGAATGGAGCAACTTTAGGAATCGATCAAAGTGCCTGATTCCGCGGAAACAGCGTCAGTAAATAACATCGTCATTCAACCACATTGAAACGGGATCACCTGCTTCGATCAAACGATTTTTCTGAAAGGATGACAGATCGCTGCCCGCCTCCTTGAAAAACACATCCGCAACAAGGCTGGCGAGGCGCTCGGCCGTATCCTCATCCACGCGATCAACGCTGGCGGCTTGAATTTGGACCATCAGTTGAAACTTGCATTTGTCGTGGTCGATTTCGTACTCGCGGGCTTCGATCGCTAACTCATAATTGGACCCGAACGTGTCGATAAAAAGCTGCGTGTTCGGCAGCCTCTCCACGGCGGCACGCGCGTGCCGGGACAGATCAAACTCTATGTCTAGCGGGCCGACAGGCGCCAAAGGAACGCTGCCTACATTCGCAGGTTTTTGGGGTTGCTCGATGGCCGCGCCCTTTGCTCCGCAGCGTACGCAGTATTTAGCCCCCACCCTGAACACGGCACCGCAGGATATGCATTGCATCCTTGAGCTCTTCTCCAAAAGGGGTTCAGATCACTTAATCGCTTCAATTTTCTGGAGCGCGTCGAGCAAGTTTTTACGTGAATTTTCATCTTCCGCGTCTTCTGCCATCTTCTTCATGGCTTCCAAAAGACGCTCTGGCTTCTGCGAGAATTTGTAGGCAGTTAGATAAGCTCCAACCGCCTGTTTAGACTTGCCAAGGCGAGACGAGGTCTCAGCCAGGTTAGCCCACGCAGAGGCACGATCCGGCACCCTTTCGATTACGGCAACGAGCCGCGTTTCGGCTTCTTTATACTGGCCCGCCATCTGAAGCGTATATCCGAGGTTGTCTGCCACCTCGATATCGGCGGGGTCCGCCACTACAGCCTGGCGTAATACGTCAACGGCCTGCGCATAGCTTTTCTCACGCAGTGCCATCAACGCAGCGTCATTGAGTTTTCTAGCCGTTTTCCGATCTCCAGTTTCGGGCCTTTCCCGCTGTTGAAGCTGGTGAAAAATCGCCTGGAACTGTTCAGAATTGCCCCTGGTAGAGGCGTCAACCAACGCCTGTCCCGATACGTTTGGCACGACAGCCGCTGCGTTCTCGCGAGGTAATTGTTGCGGAATGGGAAGAACGGGCGGCTGATCTGATACGGCTGCTTTGTGGGCAGCCTCTTCGGGCGTCGTTGGTTTGATGCTTTTAAGGCTCATGGCCACAGCGGCCGCGCCCACCACACCGACCACTACAATCAACCCCAGCACCTTTCCGTTCGAAATTGATTTCTTACCGGGCTGATCCGGCTCGTCTTCGACGGGAGCCGATAGAGCAGTGTCAAAATGGGCGGGCGACACAGTCTTGATGAAAGGGGTATCCGGAACAGGCTCA
This sequence comes from Betaproteobacteria bacterium, assembly GCA_025356695.1. Next base: position 60,710 of record JANXSE010000359.1, on the reverse strand, counting down.
GGCTGCTCCGCCCCATTGGCCTGCGGCATAGCAAGTTCAGGTGGCAGTGGCCTATTTAGATTCTCGGGCTTAGCGAGCCGCCTCTCCGCGGCGGATGCGCTTGGCTCGGCTGCGGCACCGCACTCGGCGCAAAACCGCGCGCCGGCATCAAGTTTGGAACCACATTCACTGCAAAACGAGCCATGGGGCGGATCCGCATCTTCAATCGCCGTTCCACAACCACTGCAAAAGCGTTCGCCCGCATCCAAGGTTGTGCCACATTTCAAGCATTGCATAGCAAGTCCATTAATCGCAGCACCTCTGGCCATTCTAGTGCTTTAAACGCTTAAGTCACGCTACCCATGCGGTCGGCATAATCGCTGCTTAGGGCAGCCCCGCGGGCTGGTCGGTATCGAATATTAGCAATATATAGCAACACAATGTGTCGCTTAGCACCCTCGACTGCTTGATTTGCGCCTCCCAAGCGACTTACTATGCCGCTTCACCCAATCCCGATATTCGCTGGAGAAGCAAAACGTTGATCGATACCCTGTTGCGCCAGTGGGCGATGCTGAAACACATTCCCCTCCACCCGCGCAAGATCGATGCGCCGGCCCTTCAAGCACACCTGCAAATAGATGGCCACGCGATTACGCTGCGTTCGATTCAACGCGATTTGAACAAATTAGCCAGAGCGTTCCCGCTCATCGCAGCCAACAGCAAGCCGCTGGGATGGTCGTGGCATCCGCAGTCGCCGCAAAAGGGATTGCCGGCGCTTGATCGACAAGCCGCACTGACATTTAACCTCGCCAGCGTCTACCTGCAAAAGCTCTTACCCTCTTCCACGCTCGATTACCTGCACCCTTGGTTCACGACCGCCAAGGGCGTGCTCGACGCCCAGGCAAAGGGTATTTCCAAATGGCCGGATAAAATTCGCACGCTGTCGCGCGGGCCGATATCGCGTCCCTCAGCCGTTGACGGGCGGGTCCATGGGATAATTTATGAGGCCTTGCTGCAGGAGAAGCAGGTTGAGGTTGGTTATGGGGCCGATGTCCGCGTGTTACGCCCCAAACGTTTACGCGAAGAATTCAAACAAGAAGCGAAAGCACTTAAAGGCGCATACCGTGCTTAAAAGGGAAAATCGATCCGTGAACGCAAAGAGATAAAAGGACCGGCCACGCAATAGTTCTCAGTTCATCTGCCGTTGTTTTTCGTGTAGGAACAGCATATTTCCCAGTGATGTATTTGCCGCGCGATTTTTCAGTCATCTATTAGGATCTGCGATGCCCAGAAAGTTAATACGCATGGCAATTGCCTACGACTTTGATGGCACACTTGCTCCAGGAAATATGCAGGAGCACGACTTCATTCCAAAATTAAACATGAAGTCAAAGGAGTTCTGGACAAAGGTAAATAGAACCGCAATTGAGCAGGACGCTGACCAGATCCTAGCCTACATGTTTGCCATGCTGGACACGGCGAAAAAGACAGACGTCAAAATCCGAAAACAAGACTTTAAAGAATATGGGAAGAAAATTCAGTTATTCCCGGGAGTAACAGATTGGTTTGACAGAATTAATGAACGCGCCCGGATGAGGGGCGTAAAAATAGAACACTTTCTGATTTCGTCAGGGATTCGGGACATGATTGAAGGAACATCTATTTTCCGAAAGTTCAGAAAAGTATATGCATCGGGTTTCATGTTTGATCAGCACGATGTTGCAGAGTGGCCTGCTTTAGCGATTAATTACACGACAAAAACCCAATATCTCTTCCGCATTAACAAAGGCAGCCTGGACGTTCACGACAATACGGTCATAAATAAGTACGTGCCGATGCAAAAACGGCCGGTCCCGTTCACCAATATGATCTTTATCGGCGATGGCGAAACGGATATTCCCTGTATGCGTTTGATAAAAGACCAGGGAGGGCACTCTATCGCCGTATATGGATCAAGACGAAGTGCAAAGAAAAATGCCATGAAACTGATTAACGAAGGTCGTGCCAATCTTGTTGCCTCTGCGGATTACTCATCCGGCTCTGCGTTAGAGAAAGCGGTTTTTGCGATTATTGATCGGATCGAGGCTACAAGTCGGATCGGAAAGATCTAGGTCGGAAGATCCCCGGCACTAATGTTCTATAGCAAACCGGCGTTATTGCGGGGGAAATTCCCGCAAAAGTCTCGCAATCATATTTGCTCTGAAAATATCGAAACTTGAGAAAGCCGTACGGCGTTTTCTCGCGAGGAAAAAAATGGAACAGATGGACCTTAGTGCTCCGAACTCTGCTCACGCAGCCACGATCGCCAAATCTTGGTTAATGCATGTGGTCATCTGTGACTCAAATAAGAAAATCTAGATTGCATAGTGAGCTCGATGCCTTCATCATCCCTATCTGTTGATGCCCGATACGAGAACGCGAGAACCAAGGGTTCTTTGCTAATACTCCTGCTGGCCTGGGGCTGCACCGCTACGCCGCCTCCGCGACCAAGCAATCCGGCCCCGCCAGTACCGGCGACATCAACCCTACCGAGTTCACCGACATCCGTTCCAGGCTCGGCGACTTCGTCAGTCGAAACGAAACCGCTTCCCGTCTACCCCGGCGCGGCAGAAGGCCGTGCGCTGGTCAATCACTACCTTCCCGCCCACTTGACCGACCGGAACGGCTGGTCATCGGATATTTTCTCGGCTTTTTCCGCCATGCAGATTCCGCTCTTACCGGAAAACGTTTGCGCCGTGATTGGCATTATCGAGCAGGAGTCCGGCTTTTTAGCCGACCCGCGGGTACCGGGGCTTGCCAAAATTGCATTCAACGAAATCGAGAAGCGCCGCGTCGCCCACGGCATACCGACATGGGCGGTAAACGCGGCATTGAACCTCGCCTCGACCGACGGACGTACCTATCGCGCGCGAATCCAGGCCGCCCGTACCGAAGGAGATTTAAACAATATTTTCGACGACTTCATCCGCCGTGTTCCACTGGGCACAACCCTCTTTGGCAACCTCAATCCCGTGCATACCGGCGGCCCGATGCAGGTGAGCGTCAGCTTTGCGGAGGAACACCTCCACAAGCGCCCCTATCCCTATCCGATGAATGGTGATGATGTGCGCCGCGAGGTGTTTTCCAGGCGCGGCGGTCTATATTTCGGGATTGCTCATTTGCTCGACTACACAGCCAACTACCCGAAGAAAATTTACCGCTTCGCCGACTTCAACGCCGGCCGGTATTCGAGTCGCAACGCTGCATTCCAGAACGCCCTGCTTTTGGTCACAGGACTGAAGCTGACGCCGGACGGCGATATTTTGGCTTATCGGAACGGCCAGATGTCGAACCAGACAAGCCAAACAGCAGCTGCCGCGAGGACGCTGACATTGCGCATCGGCAAAAGCCCGTCTTCAATCGATGCAGACTTGGCTCAGGAGAAAGAACCGAACTTCGACAAAACCGCCATCTATCGCGAGACGTTCGCACTGGCCGACCGCATAAACGGCAAACCGCTGCCGCGGGCTGTCCTGCCTCAAATAGAAATCAAGGGGCCCAAGATCCGCCGCAGGCTGACGACCGCTTCGTTTGCGCAGCGAGTAGAAACCCGCATGCGGTCCTGCCTCGAACGGGGGATGCCGAATGATGCGATCTTGCCCAGCGCGACTGTCGGAGGTGAGCGCAACTGAAGTGCGCGGTGCTGACCTGTGCGATTGACAGGTACGCGAGTTCAGAGAATCAGAGAGTTAGGAATCCGCGTCTACCCAGCGTCTAACCAGAACAGCTCTTCGAAATGTTGCTAAGTGCTTGATTATTGGTCGGGGCGAGAGGATTTGAACCTCCGACCACCTGCACCCCATGCAGGTACGCTACCAGGCTGCGCTACGCCCCGAGTCGAAAAGTATAGCAGAACGACGACATGCACCGCGAATCAAAGTGCAACCGCTCAGTGGCGCAGGAAATCGATGACGCCCTTGATTTCGCTGCGCAACGCGGAAAGATTCGAGTTGACCGCGACCGCCGCCGCACGCGACGACACTTTGACGGGTTCGGCAACAATTTCGTCGAGCCGGTTGCGCGCACCGCTGATGGTGAAGCCCTGATCGTAGAGCAGATCGCGGATGCGCCTGATCAGCAGAACTTCGTGGTGTTGATAATAACGCCGGTTACCGCGGCGCTTGACCGGTTTGAGTTGCGTGAATTCCTGCTCCCAATAACGCAGGACGTGCGGCTTCACGCCGCACAACTCACTCACCTCGCCGATCGTGAAGTAACGCTTCGCGGGAATCGGCGGAAGCGCGTCCTTAGGACTGTGGTTTGTTTCCATTATTATTGTAGTGTTTCTCGACCATGGCTTTCAGTTTCTGGGAAGCGTGAAACGTAACCACGCGGCGCGCCGTAATCGGAATTTCCTCCCCGGTCTTTGGATTGCGACCGGGCCGTTGCGGCTTGTCACGCAACTGAAAATTTCCGAAGCCCGAGAGCTTTACGCCTTCCGCATTCTCAAGTGCGATGCGGACTTCCTCAAAAAACGACTCCACCATGTCTTTGGCCTCGCGCTTATTCAAACCCACTTTTTCGAATAGCAAATCCGCCAACTCGGCCTTGGTCAAAGTCATGTTTTCCCCTTATTTACGGAGCCTTGCTTGAAACTCTTCTTGTAACGCGTGAACTAGACGACCTATCTCCGCCTCTACTTCGGCGTCCGTCAGCGTTTTCGAAGTATCTTGCAATAGCACGCGAAACGCAACACTTTTTTTATCTGAATCAATGCCTTTGCCGCGATAGACGTCAAACGGCGCGAGATCACAAACCAGTGCGCTGGCCGCCTTTTTCATGGCCGCGACCATGGCTTCCGTCGAAGCAGCCTCACCCACCTCAACGGCAATATCTCGACGCACCGTCGGCTGCCTTGAAAACTCCTGAAATTGAATCAAGGGAGAATCTGACAATAAATCGAGATTTATTTCGAAACATATTGGTTCATAAGGAAAATCATACTTCTGCTGCAGGACCGGATGAAGCTGTCCGAGCACGCCCGCGACGCGGCCGTCGACGACAATTCCGGCCGCCCGCCCCGGGTGCAAAGCCTGCCACCGGATCGGCTCGAAACGAACGCAGCGTCCGCCCAGCAGCGATTCGACGTCCGCTTTCACATCGTAAAAATCGACCCGCCGTTTCGCCTCGCCCCATTGTTCGGCCACTGCACCGCCGTAGGCAATGCCGCCGATCATCCGGCGCTGTCCATACCCGTCGCCCTGGCGCTCGTAACAACAGCCGATCTCGAACAACCGGATCCGCTCCTGCTGGCGGGCAAGGTTAAGCTTCAGGCAATCCACCAGGCTGCCGAACAGGCTCGAGCGCATCGCACTCATCTGAGCAGCGATCGGGTTGGCCAGCATGACCGGGCTTTCGTTAGCGCAAAAATCAAGCTCCCAGCTTTTATCGACAAAGCTGTAGCTGACGATTTCCTGGTAATCACGCGCCACCATCCGGTTGCGCAGGAGACGGTTGGTCAACCGTGTTTCAACGGCCGGCAGTATGACGGCGGGACCAACGAGTTTGCCCTCCGGAATGCGGTCGTAACCGCGTATGCGCGCAACCTCCTCGATCAGATCTTCTTCGATAGCGAGGTCGAAACGATACGCCGGAGGGGTCACCAGAAACTCGTCACCCTGCTGCTCGAAAACATAACCGAGACGGCTGAAGATTCCGGTAACATCTTGTGCAGACACCGTGATTCCCAACACGCGTTCAGTACGGGCGCGTCGCATGCGCACCTGCGGCCGTGACGGCAATGTACCACGCGCTTCCGCCACAGGGCCCGCCTGGCCACCGCAAATTTCCACGATCAACTGCGCAGCACGATCGAGCGCCTGCAGGGTAGCCGCGAAATCGACGCCGCGCTCGAACCGGTAGGACGAATCGGAGCCGAAGCCCAGCGCGCGCGCCTTGCCGGCGATGGCGGTCGGCGCGAAGAACGCGCTCTCCAGCAACACGTCGGTCGTAGCGTCGGTCACGCCACTGTCGGCACCGCCCATGATGCCGGCCAGTGCGAGCGCTTTCTTCCGGTCAGCAATCACCAGACAGGCGCGATCGAGCTTCAACTCCTGGCCGTTCAGTACCTTGAGCATTTCGCCGTCCTGCGCAGACCGCACGCGTATGTCGCCCTCGACTTTTGCGAAATCGAAAGCGTGCAGCGGCGGGCCAAGCTCCAGCATGACGTAATTGGTGACATCGACAACGGCACTGATGCTGCGCAGGCCGCTGCGCTCAAGACGCTGCACCAGCCAGCGCGGACTTTTGGCCCGCGCATCGACACCGCGCACGATGCGCGCTGTATAACGCGGACAGGCATCACCAGCCTCCAGTGCAATTTCCACGCGGTCGGCCGTTTTTTCGGTGATGGCGGTTGCCGGCATCGGCTTCATCGTACAACCGGTCATCGCCGCAACCTCGCGCGCAATACCCAGCATGCTCAGACAATCGCCGCGATTGGGCGTCGGCTTGATCGTAATCAGCGCGTCATCCAGATCGAGCACCTTGCGCACGTCAGTACCCAGTTGCGCATCCGCCGGCAACGCCATCAGCCCCGAGGCGTCGTCCGCAATGCCGAGTTCCTTCGCCGAACACAGCATGCCGCTTGATTCGACGCCACGGACTTTGGCCTGTTTGATTTCCATGCCGGGCAACTTCGCGCCGACCGTGGCCAATGCAACCCGCATGCCAACGGCGACGTTAGGCGCGCCGCATACCACCGTGATGGTTTCGCTGCCTGTGTTGACTCGACACACTTGCAGGCGGTCGGCCGAAGGATGTTTGCCGATTTCAACCACTTCGGCGGCAATCACGCCGACGAAGGGTGGCGCCGCAGACTCGACCGCCTCGACGTCAAGCCCGCACATCATCAACACGTCGGCGAGCGCGGTGCTCGTCAGTGGCGGATCGATGATGGTACGCAGCCAGTTCTCGGAAAATTTCATGAAATATTTTGCAATCGCAGCGGAAGATTCAGGATCAATTCATCGCGTCAAACCAAGCACGCCGGAGCGCTAGCTGAACTGCTTCAGAAAACGCAAATCGTTTTCGAAGAACAGCCGCAGATCGTTTACGCCGTAACGCAACATCGTCAAACGATCCGGCCCCAGACCAAAGGCAAAACCCTGGAACTGCTCGCTGTCGATGTTCACGTTTTTCAGCACCTGCGGATGCACCATGCCGCAACCGCCGATCTCCAGCCAGCCGTCGCCGAAACTCATGTCAATTTCGGCAGAAGGTTCGGTAAACGGAAAAAACGACGGGCGGAAACGCACCTTCAGATCATCGCGCTCGAAAAAACGCCGCAGAAATTCCGCGATCAGTCCTTTGAGATCAGAGAACGTCACGCTATCGTCGATCCACAAGCCCTCGACCTGGTGAAACATCGGCGAGTGTGTGGCATCGGAATCCACGCGATATACGCGGCCCGGCGCAATGATGCGGATCGGCGGCCGGTGCTTTTCCATGTAACGGATCTGGATCGGCGACGTATGCGTGCGCAAAAGATGCTTGCCGTCGTCGAGATAAAACGTGTCGTGCATCGAGCGTGCCGGATGGTTTTCCGGCTGGTTCAATGCGGTGAAGTTGTAAAAATCGGTTTCGATTTCCGGCCCATCGGCCACTTCAAAGCCGAGCGAATGAAAAAGGTCTTCGATACGCTCAAGCGTGCGCGTCACCGGATGCAGACCGCCGCTGCCGCTGCCGCGCCCGGGCAGAGTCACATCAAGCGACTCCTGCGCCAGCTGCGCCTCGATTTTTTTTTGCTGAATGGCATTGCGGCGCGCGGTCAGCGCCGCTTCGAGCTGCTCTTTGGCGGCGTTGAAGCGCACCCCCATCGCCGGACGCTCGGCTGCCGGCACGCGACCGAGCCCCTTTTGCAGGTCCGTCAGAGCACCGGACTTGCCGAGAAAACGCGCCTTCACCTGCTCAAGTTCGACGGCGTCGTCGATACCTGCGAACAGATCGAGCGCTTCCCTGACGATGTCCTCTAGCTTATCCATTTCGCATCACGGAGCCGAAAAAAAAGGAGGCTGGGCTCAGCCTCCTTTTCGCCGGCAATTTTGCTCAGGCGCCGAGACTGGCTTTCGCTTTCTCGACGAACTTCGAAAACGCCGGTTTGTCCATCACCGCGATATCGGCGAGGACCTTGCGGTCGACGAGAATCTCGGCTTTCTTCAAACCGTTCATGAACACGCTGTACGACATGCCGTGCTCGCGCACTGCAGCGTTGATACGCGCAATCCACAGGCTGCGGAAATCGCGTTTTTTGTTGCGACGGTCGCGATAGGCGTACTGCCCGGCGCGCATGACCGCTTCATTGGCGATGCGGAATACGTTATTGCGGCGACCGCGAAAACCCTTCGCACGGGCGAGCACTTTCTTGTGGCTGGCGCGCGCGGTAACTCCACGTTTGACTCTTGGCATGTTCGGACTCCTTAAGCGTACGGAAGCATTGCGTGGACGGAACCCGTGTTGCTTTCATGCACACTGGTCGCACTGCGCAACTGACGCTTACGCTTGGTGGTCTTCTTGGTCAGGATGTGCCGGCGAAATGCCGAGCCGCGTTTGACGCGACCGCTGCCGGTGACTCTGAAGCGCTTTTTGGCGCCGCTCTTCGACTTCATCTTGGGCATGACTGCTCCCTCTTCTAACATAGCGCCAGGTGCTTCCCTGCGGGAAGACTTCGGGGACCCGGACAACTACTTTTTGGTTGCTGCTACTTCTTTTCTTCGACGACCGGCGCTACTGCCACCGGTTCTGCCGCTACTGCTGCAGCCGGCACTGCTGCAGCCGGCTCTGCTGCTGCCGGCTCTGTCGGCGTCGCAGCCGGTTTGGCAGCGGCAGGTTTCTTGACGGCGGGCGCCGCCGCCGGTTTTACCACTTTTTGCTTCGGCGACAACACCATCACCATCTGACGGCCTTCCATCTTCGGATACTGCTCGATCACCGCGTACGGTTCGAGGTCGTTCTTGACCCGTTCAATCAAGCGCAAACCAAATTCCTGGTGCGCCATCTCACGGCCGCGGAAACGCAACGTGACTTTCGTCTTGTCGCCCTCTTCCAGAAACTTGGTCAAGTTCCGCAGCTTGATCTTGTAATCGCCTTCGTCGGTACTCGGCCTGAACTTGACCTCCTTGACGACGATCTGCTTCTGCTTGAGCTTGGCCTCGTGACGTTTCTTGCTTTCGCGATACTTGAACTTGCCGTAATCCATGATACGGCACACCGGCGGCACTGCCGTCGGGGCGATCTCAACCAGATCAAGTTCTGCCGCCTCCGCCTGGGACGCTGCGGACGCGATGCTGACGATGCCAACCTGTTCGCCGTTCGGCCCGATCAACCTGATCTCGGGCGCGTTAATTTCGCCGTTAATGCGCGGCTCTTTTTCCTGAATGATACAAAAACCCCGCTATATCAAAAAGTTATGCCGCACGCCCGAAATTTTTCACCTCGTGTTGAAGGCGCTCAATGAAGACCGAAACGGGCATTTGTCCGAGGTCTTCGCCTTTGCGGGTTCGCACGGCAACTGTCTGCGCTGCCATTTCCTTGTCACCCAGAATTATCTGGTAGGGCCGCTTTTGCAGACTATGTTCCCGAATTTTATAGGTTATTTTCTCATTTCTCAAGTCACCTTCGGCACGCAGCCCGGATTGGCGTAATTGCCGCAACACCCCTTCCGCATAAGCCGCCTGATTGGCCGTGATATTCATGACCACAACCTGGACTGGCGCCAGCCAGACCGGCAGCGCGCCGGCGAAGTTTTCGATCAAAATACCAATAAACCGCTCCATGGAACCGACGATCGCCCGGTGCAGCATGACCGGCGTCTTGCGCGTGTCGTCCACGTCGACGTATTCGGCACCAAGGCGCCCGGGCATCGAGAAATCGACCTGGATGGTGCCGCATTGCCAGACCCGGCCGATCGAGTCTTTCAGCGAAAACTCAATCTTCGGACCGTAAAAGGCCCCCTCGCCCGGCAACGTTTCCCACGCCACCCCTTTGGCGTTCAAGGCGTCGGCCAGCGCCTTTTCCGCCACATCCCAGGTTTCGTCGGCGCCAACCCGCTTCGGCGGCCGCGTCGAAAGCTTGTAGATGATGTCATCAAAACCGAAATCCTTGTAAACGCCGATCAGCAAATCGATGAACGCCGCGACTTCCGGCTGGATTTGCGCCGGCGTGCAAAAAATATGGCCGTCGTCCTGTGTGAAACCGCGCACCCGCATGATGCCGTGCAGCGCACCCGACGGTTCGTTGCGGTGGCAGGCGCCGAATTCACCATAACGCAGCGGCAGATCGCGATAGCTGTGCAGGCCTGCATTGTAGATCTGCACGTGTCCCGGGCAGTTCATCGGCTTGATCGCGTAATCGCGATTCTCGCTCGCCGTAGTGAACATGTTCTCCTTGTAGTTCTCCCAGTGGCCGGACTTCTCCCACAGCGAACGGTCGAGAATCTGCGGGCAACGCACTTCCTTGTAGCCGTGGTCCTGGTAAATACGCCGCATGTACTGTTCGACCTGCTGCCACACCGTCCAGCCATGCGGATGCCAGAACACCAGCCCCGGCGCCTCTTCCTGCATGTGAAATAAATCGAGGTGTTTGGCAAGGCGGCGGTGATCGCGTTTCTCGGCTTCCTCCAGCATCAGCAGATAAGCGTCGAGTTCCTCTTTCTTCGCCCACGCCGTGCCGTAAATTCGCTGCAGCATTTCGTTTTTCGAATCACCGCGCCAGTAGGCGCCGGCCACCTTCATCAGCTTGAAGGCCTTCAGCTTACCGGTCGACGGCACATGCGGTCCGCGGCACAGATCGATGAAATCGCCCTCGCGATACAGCGACACCGCCTGATCGGCCGGAATCGACGCGATGATTTCCGCCTTGTAGTGCTCGCCGATCGACTTGAAAAACTCGACCGCCTTGTCGCGCGGCCACTCTTCGCGCGACACCGGAATATTGCGTTTGGCCAGTTCAGCCATGCGTTTTTCGATGGCCTGCAGATCTTCCGGCGCGAACGGGCGCTGGTACGAGAAATCGTAAAAGAAACCGTTTTCGATCACCGGGCCAATCGTCACCTGCGCGTCGGGAAACAGTTCCTTCACCGCATAGGCCAGCAGGTGCGCGGTCGAGTGACGGATCAAATCAAGACCGTCGGCATCCTTGTCAGTGATGATCGCCAGATCGGCATCGGCGTCCATGACATGGGACAGATCGACCAACTTGCCGTTGACGCGACCGGCGAGCGCCGCCTTGGCCAGCCCGGGGCCAATGGAGGCGGCCACTGCCGCGACCGACACCGCTTTGTCGAACGGACGCAGCGAACCGTCCGGAAGCTTCACATTGATCATTTCAGAAATCCCGATTACAAAAACAAAAAGTGCGGACCAGCCGCACTTTTTTATTGACAGGACAAAACGCGACTAGCAAATCGGCGGGGCAACGATACTAGTTCGCGGTGTCATAACGCTCGCTTCCGTATCCGACGTTTGCCGCAGACGGTGCTGTCGCGCCGTGCGTCACATTTAAATTTGAATTGTTGGTAGGCGCGATTGGATTCGAACCAACGACCCCCACCATGTCAAGGTGGTGCTCTAACCAACTGAGCTACGCGCCTGGGAAGGCGGCATTCTACCCGTTTCCGTCTGATGGTTCAAATGAATCATGGTCTTGAGGGCAAAGCACCGCTGCCATTGCCGTCGATACCCGCGCGCAATATAGTCGCGGCTCGAATCGGCCACATGCCGCACCTGCAACCGGCATGCTCGTCTCAACGAGTCCCTCATTGCACCGGTGACCCTGCCATGATCCGCCCATACGTATTGTTTCTGTTACTGATCACCTGCGGCACGGCAGGCGCTGCCGCTCCAATTGCAGAAATGCTGCCGATCCCGGCGGGCACGCTGACCATGGGCAGCAATGACGGCCCGGACGACGAGCATCCGGCACACACGGTCCGCGTTGAGGCCTTCGAAATCGACCGCTTGCCGGTCACCAACGAACGTTTTGCAGAATTTCTCAATGCCGTTGGCACCCACAATCGCAACAGTGAACGCCTCTATGACTTTGATGACAATGACGCGCGCATTCATCAGGCGGGCAAACACTGGTTGGCCGATCGCGGATTCGAAAATCATCCTGCGGTGGAACCGACCTGGGCCGGCGCACGCGACTATTGCGCCTGGCGTGGCAAACGGCTTCCGACCGAAGCCGAATGGGAAAGGGCCGCGCGCGGTGATGACGGCCGCAAATATCCGTGGGGCAACGCGGCGCCGGATGCGGCACGCGCGCAGTTTGGTAAACATTTCAATGAAACCGCGGCCACTGACGCCTTTGCCGCCGGCCGCGGGCCGTTCGGCACACTGGGCATGGCGGGCAATGCCTGGGAATGGATATCGAGCGCCTACAAGCCTTATCCCTACAACGCCAACGATGGCCGCGAAGATCTGACCGCCGGCCCGGTGCGCGGCACGCGCGGCGGCGGGCATGACTCGCCCGCCGGCGAAATCACCACGACACAACGCGGCCGCACGCTATCGCGCAATCCACGCGCCGGTCACCACAACATCAGTTTTCGCTGCGCGAAGTAAGGCGCGCGCTCAGCGCCGCGCTGCGCGGGCCACGCCCGGCACCGCGCGTATCAACGCCAGCACGCGTTCGAGTTGCCCGAGATTCGGCACTTCGACGGTCAACATCATGCGCGCGGATACTGAACGGCTTACGCTGTTGGTTGCCGTCACATTGATATGCTCGCGCGAAAGAATTTCCGTGATGTCGCGCAGAAGTCCTGTGCGGTCACCGGCATCAATGACGATATCGACCGGAAATGTCGCCAGCGGCGAATCGCCCCACTCGGCTTCAACCAGACGCTCCGCGCTCAACAACGGGACGTTCAGACAGCCCCTGCGGTGTATCGTCACGCCGCGACCACGCGAGACAAAACCGATGATCGCGTCCGGCGGTGCCGGCTTGCAGCAGCGCGCCGGCACCGTCAGCAACTTATCGACGCCGACGACGAGTATGCCGCCGGGTTGCGCACGCGCCTTGCGCACGATCGGCGCCTCTTCGGCAACAGCCGGCTCTGCCTCCTGCGGCACAAGACCGTTGTGCAGTTGTCGCGGGCCGATTTCGCCACGCCCGACATTGGCGAGAAAATCGTCGATCTTGTTGAAACCAAACTGCCGTGCCAGCGTTTCCAGATTGAGACGCGTCATGCCCTGGCGCTGCAGTTCGCGGTCGACGAGCGTGCGCCCTTGCGTTACCGATGTCTCGAAATTCTGCCGGTTGAACCATTGTCGGACCCTGTTGCGCGCCCCGTTGCTCTTCAGAAAACCCAGCGCCGGATTCAGCCAGTCGCGGCTTGGCCCGCCCTGCTTGGCGGCGATCACCTCGACGCACTGGCCGTTCTTCAATGGCATGTTCAGCGGCACCATTGCCCCGTCGACCCTGGCGCCACGGCAACGGTGACCAAGGTCGCTATGCAGGTGGTAGGCGAAATCAATCGGCGTCGCATCCACCGGTAGATCGATCACGCGCCCCTGCGGCGTCAGCACATAAATGGTGTCGGCGAACAAACCGCCGGCATCGGCCATTTCATCTTTCCACTCGACAACCTGCCGCAGCCACGCAATCTTGTCGTCGTAGCGCGCATCGCGGTTCGAGCCTTCTTTATAACGCCAGTGCGCGGCAACGCCGAACTCCGCATGCTGATGCATTTCAGAGGTGCGGATCTGGATTTCAAGCGGCTTGCCGCCCGGCCCGATGACAGCCGTGTGCAACGAACGATAGTTGTTGCCCTTGGGCCGCGCGATATAGTCGTCGAACTCGCCGGGTAGCGGCGTCCACAGGTTATGCACAAGACCCAGCACGGCATAACAGGATTTGACGTCGGCGACGATTGCGCGCACCGCGCGCACATCGTACAGGGACGCGAAATCGAGTTCCTTGTTACGCATCTTGTTGTAGATGCTGTAGATGTGCTTGGGGCGCCCGCTGATCTCCGCAGTGATGCCGGATTCCGCCAGCGTTGCGCGCAGTTGCGTGATCACACCGGCAATATAACTTTCGCGGTCGTTGCGCTTTTCATCGAGCCAATGCGCGATGCGCCGGTAGGTCTCGGGATCGATTATGCGCAGCGCGAGATCCTCGATCTCCCACTTCAACTGCCAGACCCCTAGACGGTTCGCCAGCGGCGCATAAATATCCAGCGCCAGCCGCGCCGCCGCCAGGCGCTGCGGTTCGTCGTCACTTTTGACCGCATGCCTCAGCGTTTGCACCTGGTCGGCCAGCTTGATCAGAACGACGCGCATGTCCTGCGCCATCGCCAGCAGCATCTTGCGCAGCGATTCAAGCTGCGCGCCGGCGGTGCTGCTGGGCTCGATGCGCCCGCCCAGTTCCTCGATCGTCAGCATGCGCGCTGCGCCGTCGGCCAGCGCAGCAACGCCGGCGCCGAATGACTCGCGCATCGCGAGCATCAATGCGGGATCTTCGGCATAGCGCCCGAGCAAACCCGCGGCCACACACTCAATGTCCGGCCTGAACGCAAGCAATATCTCGACGGTCGCGACCGCGTGGTCGAACATGGATTCACCACTCGCCAGGCGGCGGCCGGCAGCCTGTGCGGCAATCCAGGCCAGCGCCTGCCGCACCCGCGCACGGTCCTCCGCCGGATACGCGGCGTCGAGTGCCGCCAGCATTGCACCGGTGTTGCCCTCATCCGCAGGCGTCACGAGTTTCAAATGATTTGCCATTGCCGCCACTTCACCCGCGATCGAGATTGCGATATTGCTTCAACAACAAGTACGCGCCCCAGGCCAGTGCGAGCAGCATGATTAGGCTGCCGATGATATCGGCGCCGAGCGCGATTTTCTTCTCGCGGAAAATCAACCCAAGATCGAGCAGTATGTTCGCCCAGTCATGCGTTTCCGGAACGTCCTGGCTGTTGCCGGTCAGCAACTGCAATTGGAGATCACGCGCGTCGTTGATGTACGGCGCTAGGTCCTTGAGACTCTGGCCGATCCACCACAGGCAGATCGAACCACCGAAGTTATCGTGGTTCTTGAAGACCATCACGCCCAGCACGACGGCGGGCATGAGCAACTGGCCAAGACTGCCGCCCAGAATATGCATGAACTGGCCGAACGGCATGAAGATTACGTGCCCGGCCTCATGAAACACCAGATTGACCCGATGCATGAACGACGCGCCGATATCGTTGGTGCGCAAATCCAGGGTCACGAAGTACAGCCCCCAGACGACAAACACGGTGAACAACGCAACCCGCCCCCAGAACAGCATCGTATCGGTGCGCGGTTCGACAAACGTCAGTTGCTCGATGAGGCCGGCAAGACGCCCGCCGCCCTCATCACTCCCGGCGCTCTCTTCCTGACGCCGCAACTGCGCCGTACCCAGTGTGCGGCTGACCCATTTTGCGAAGACGAGACCGCAGGCGGGACAGATGCCCGCATCGCCCCTGTCCTCTGCACGACGCTCATAAGCGCATTTCGGACACTTGATCATGTTCAATTCCCGCAATGCAGCATACATCATTTCCGGATTTCAGCCCGTGCCGCCCGCAACGGTTACAAATGATTGAATAACAGAAATTTTTCCCGTTATTCAAAATCGAAACCGCCTCCCCGCGCGCGCACAATCAGCGATCGCTTTGATTTCCGTCAATTTCAAATGTTGAAAATGTCACAGTCGCGGGATGATAATAGCAACGAAAACCATCTGCAGGGCCTGCTGGGGAGGCAAACCATGCGTCGATTTCTTCGCGTTACCGTTGCCGGCATTGTTGCCGCGGCCTTTGCGTTCCTGCCGTTCACGCCGTACGCCGCCGATGAAAATACCGAGCGGCCGACAACTCTGCAGCCGCCTTCGCGCACCAACGATGATGTCTTCAGCGCGCAGGATTCCGGCGCCGTCGGATTGCGCCGGCCCGCCCATTCGCTGCGCGAGCGCATCGAACTGCCGTTCGGACTGAACTACAGCCGCGAATCAAAAAGCCTGCTGTTGCCCCTGGATGACAAGAACGAATGGGGAGTCGGTGTCAATCTCAACGTGATGGGCACCCCGGCCGTCGATATCAACCCGCCCGGACTGCAACTGGCGCCCAAACGCACGCCGGGCCTGATGCTGCAAAGAAAATTCTGATCGTTTCGGTCGTGGCGTTTTTTCGCGTGCGCCAGGCGTTTCTGTAACGCCCCTCAGTACTCCTCGTCTTCAACAAGGTCCGGGTTTTCCAGCGCCGCGTGCCAATAGCGGCGGCCGAGCAGGCGCTGCCGCCGGATATTCACGTCGCCACCGGCATCCAGTTGCACAATCAACGCACCATCGAGGTCGGTGCGATAGATGCGGCTGCCGAGCAAGCGGTAACGGTCGACCACATCGTCCTTGGGGTGCCCGAAGCGGTTGCGATAGCCGGCGGCGATCAGCGCATATTCGGGCCGCACCCGCGCAAGGAATTCTGCCGACGAAGATGTCCGACTGCCATGATGCGGCACCATCAATACACGCGAGGGCAGTTTGTCAGCCGACGAACGCAACAACTCGGCTTCCGTCTTCTGTTCAATATCGGCGGTCATCAGCACGCTGGTGCCACCAGTGGTGATGCGCAATACGCAACTGCGGTCATTGCTGCGCCGCTTCTCACGCGCATAGTGCTGCGCCGACGGATGCAGAATTTCAAAATCGATACCGTCCCATTGCCAGCGTTCGCCCGCTATGCACGTTGCCGCAGGCGGCCACTGCGCTTTGGCCACGTCCTCTGCCGTCAGTGACGACAGCACGCGCCTCACCGGAACCGCCTGCAATACCGAAACCGCGCCGCCGGCATGATCCTTATCGCCGTGACTGACGATCATCGTGTCGATCACAACGATTCCGCTCGCGCGCAGATACGGAACGATCACGCGGTTACCGCTGTCGGCCTGCGGCCCGTAGAGCGTTCCCGTGTCGTAGAGCAGCGCATGATTGCGTGTCTGCACAACGACCCCAAGCCCCTGTCCGACATCCAGCACGGCCATACGCAGCACACCTTCCGGCAGCGGCGCCGGCGCCGCCATAAACAACGGCAGCAACGCGCCACCGCCGATCCAGCGCGCCGGAAATCCGCGCGGCAACAACAGCCAGACCGTGCCCGCTAATGCAACGCCGACCGACCAAAGGGGCGGCGCGTGCTGCTGCCACACCGCTACTGGAAATTCGCTCATCCATTGCATGACTGCACCACAGGCTGCCATCAACGCGTGTGCAATTTGCAACAACAGCGGGCCGGGCATGACCACACCGATCAAGGTCAATGGCACCACCGCCAGGCTGACCAGCGGAATGGCCAGCGCGTTGGCCAGTGGCGATATCAATGAAACCTGCTGGAACATCGCAATCAGCAACGGCGTCAAGCCCAGGGTCACCGCCCATTGCACGCGCCCCCACGCGGGCAGCCAGTGCGGCACGCCAATCCGGTGACATGACACAAACAGAATGATCGCCACCGCGCCGAACGACAGCCAGAAACCCGCCGACAGCGCCGCCCACGGGTCGATCACCACCACCGGCAGCAGCGCGGCGCACAGCACCGCCCCCGGTGCAGTCATGCGGCTGCGCCACAACGCGAATGCGACCACCGCAAGCATGTACACCGTGCGCTGCGCCGGTATGGCGAATCCGGAGAGCCACGCGTAAATGACCGCAACCAGCAACCCGGCCACCACCGCGGCCTTGCGTGCCGGCAGTCGCGCTATCAGGCGCGGACTGCGCGTCCATAACAAATGCGCCAGCCAGAACGCCAGCCCCGCAATCATGGTGATGTGGAGCCCCGAGATACTGATCAGATGATTAATGCCGGTTCGCGTAAACACCTGCCATTGCCCGGCAGGGATGCCACGCTGATCGCCAATCGCCAGTGCGACCAGAACACCTGTGTATTCTGCATCGGGTAATGCACTGACAATGCGTGTTCTCACTGCCTCGCGCAATCGCTCGATGAGATATTGCGGCTCATACACAACGGCGTTGAGGCGCTGCGCGGCGGCCGGCACGCGCACATAACCGGTGGCACGGATATCGCGCTCCAGCAGCCACGCTTCGTAGTCAAAACCGTTCGGGTTCTGCAATCCGTGCGGACGGCGCAGGCGCACTGTCAACTGCCAGCGCTCGCCCGGGTGCAACGCGGGAATGCTGCCGGCCTGTCCGTCGCGGACGGGCGTCCCCCACCATGACAGCGCGATATGTGCCGGCACCGCGGCCTGCGGCGTCAGCACGCGTTCGACGTCGAATATAAAACGCAGGCTGCGCTCATACGGTTGCGGCAGTTCGGCGACCACGCCGACGATGCGGATGTCTGCACCTTCGGATGCCACCGGCAATTCATCGGCAAGACGCACTCCGGCCAGCCACGCCGCCCACATAAAGCCGCAGAGGAAGCACAGCATCAGGCCGGCAGCGCGGCAAGCTCGTTTTGCCAAGGGATTTTGCGGCGGCCACCAACAAAAAAACGCCAGCACAACGGGTGCCGCCAGCCAGTACGCCTGCGCCACCGGCAATGCCGGCTGCATTTGCAAAAATGCAGTGCCGGCGGCAAAACAGATGATCAGAAGACGCATTCAGCACGGAGAAGGTTGTCTCAACCCATGCTTAAACGTTCCAAGCGACGGTTCGCCGACGGCAATTCGGTAGAATAGGCTCGACCGTAAGGACTAGCCCGCATGCCACGGAAGTTTCTCAAAAAGTTTCTGCCCAGCCATGCGACGATCAACGCCAACCGCCATGTCGCGCGTTTCGGTCATTGGCTCGGCCATCATAATTTGTGGCATCTGCACCGCCGTTCGGTCGCCGGCGGCGTGGCCGCAGGCATGTTCGCCGGCCTCATTCCCGGCAGCAATCCGGTGCAATTCAGCGCCGCCGCCCTGCTCGCCATCGGCTTTCGCGTCAACCTGCCGATCGCGGTGATTGTCACGCTGTATTCCAACCCGTTCACCATCGTGCCATTGTATCTGCTCGCCTTCAAACTCGGACAACTGGTACTGCTCGCGCCGGATGGCGGCCTGCCGCCATTCGACATTGCAGGCGACAGCGCTGGTGCCTGGCTGGCGGCGGGCTACGACTGGATCACCACCGCCGGCAAACCCCTGCTGGTTGGCATTCCGCTGCTGGCAATGCTGCTCAGCATCGCCGGTTACACGCTGGTCCGCCTGGGCTGGCGCTGTTACGTGATCCGTGCATGGCGGACGCGTCCGCACGCGCATCGAGTAAGGGCAGCACGCACATGAAACCACCATCCTATTGGGCAAAGGCAACCCATGAACTGGCGGCGCGCGATCCCGTCATTGCAAAAATCGCCGCCGGCTGTGCGGGACTGACATTGCGTTCGCGCGGCGACGCCTTCAGCACGCTGGCGCGTTCGATCGTCGGCCAGCAAATTTCAGTCAAGGCCGCCGACAGCGTGTGGCTGAAGTTGTCGACTGCGCTGCCGGTGCTGGAACCGGCCACGGTTGAACGCCACGACAGCGATGCCCTGCGCGCCTGCGGCCTTTCACGCAGCAAGGTCGTCTACCTGAAAGACCTCGCGCTGCATTTTGCCAATGGCGTGCTCAATCCGGCCGCCTGGCCGCAGATGTCCGATGATGAACTGATCGATGAACTGACGCAGGTGCGCGGCATCGGCCGCTGGACGGCGGAGATGTTTTTGATTTTTTACATGATGCGCCCCGATGTGTTTCCGCTCGCCGATCTTGGCCTGCAGAAAGCTATGCGGCTGCATTACAACCGCGGGCAGCCGCTCGGCGAACGCAAACTCGCAACAATCAACAAACGCTGGCAGCCGTGGCGCTCGGTCGCCACCTGGTATATGTGGCGCAGTCTCGACCCGATACCGGTAGAATATTGACTCTTTATCGAACTGAATTCAGCCGTGCCCCTGCCTGCGTCCGATACCTCGACCTTCCACCGGCTTTTTGCCGGACTTCTGTGGTCGATCGTCATCATGCTGGTGATCCTGGCCATCGGCACGGCGGGCTACCGCATGATCGGCGGCGAAAAATATTCGTTGCTCGACTGTTTTTACATGACGTTCATCACCATCGCCACCATCGGCTATGGCGAAATCGTCGACCTCTCCGAACACCCCGGCGGCCGCGTATTCACGATGTTTATTGCGCTGGGCGGTATTGCGGTCATGACTTATTTGACCTCGATCGTCACCGCCTTTCTGGTCGAAGGCCATATCAGTGAAGCATTGTGGAGACGCAGCATGGAAAAACGCATACACAAACTGGACAACCACTACATCATCTGCGGCATCGGCCGCGTCGGCCGCAACGTCGCCCACGAACTCGACGCGACCAACCGCATCTACGTCGTCATCGACGAGGACATGAATCCGATCAACACGCAGCTGGAAAAACATCCGAACCAGATGTATATCCACGGCGACGGCAGCGACGACGACATTCTGCAAAAGGCGCACATTGAAACTGCGCGCGGCGTGTTCGCAGTGACCGGCGATGACAGCAAGAACCTGATGATCAGCCTGACCGCCAAGCAACTCAATCCAGCGACGCGCGTTGTCGCGCGCTGCCATGAAATCCGCAATTCCGAAAAATTGCGCAAAGCCGGTGCCGATGCCATTGTTTCACCGGACTTCACCGGCGGCCTGCGCATCGCCTCGGCGATGATCCGGCCGCATGTCGTCACCTTTCTCGACCAGATGCTGAAGTCCGACGAAAACCTGCGCGTCGAAGAAGTCATCGTGCCTGCAGGTTTCGTCGAGAAAAATCTCGCCGAACTGCTGCTGCCCGACCGCAACCACATCATGCTCGCGCTGCGCGACGATGAAAAGTGGGTCTTCAATCCCGAAGCAGATTATCCGCTGCGCGCCGGCATGACACTGGTCATCATGGCGACCCCTGAAGGGCGCCGCGCCGTCGAATCGGCGCTGGGCTGGGTCTGACACCGGCGCGATGACGCACGCGGGGTTTGTCACCCCCGGCAAGACACAAGTCAGGCGGTCTGCAATGCGCCGTCGATCAGTTTCAGCGCGCGATCGGCATGCGCGGCGATTTCCCCGTCGTGGGTGGCAATGACGAAGCTGCAGCCCAGCGAGCGGTTCAATTCACGCATCAGCGCAAACACCTCGCCGGCGGTCTGACGGTCGAGATTGCCGGTCGGTTCGTCGGCCAGCACGCAGGCCGGCTGCGTCACCAGCGCGCGCGCCACTGCCACACGCTGGCGTTCGCCGCCCGATAGCTCGGAGGGCGCGTGGGTAAAACGATGACCGAGACCGACCCTCTTCAACATGTCCGCCGCCACCGCCACCGCCTGCGCCGGTTCGCAACGCCGGATCAACAGCGGCATCGCCACGTTTTCGACCGCCGAAAACTCCGGCAACAAATGGTGAAACTGGTAAACGAAGCCGAGCTCGCGGTTGCGCAAGGCGCCGCGCGCCGCCTCGTCGAGATCGGCAATATCGCGCCCGCCGATATGAACGCTGCCGCTGCTGGCCGCATCGAGACCGCCAAGCAGATGCAACAGCGTGCTCTTGCCGGAACCCGACACCCCGACAATCGCCACGCATTCGCCGCGCGCCACCGCAAGGTTCACGCTTTGCAGCACACGCACTTCGGCCTGCCCCTGACGGTAGACCTTGCACAGATCGCGGCATTCGATCGCCACGCCGTTGGCGCCGGCAACGTTATTCATAACGCAGCGCCTCTGCCGGGTTGATTTTCGAAGCGCGCCAGCTCGGATACACCGTCGCCAGCATGCTCACCACGAAAGAGAACACCGCGGTCACCAGCACATCGGCAGCACGCACTTCCGAAGGCAGGTCGCTGATCTGGTAAACGTCCTTGGAGAGAAACTTGAAACCCACCAGTGATTCGATGAATGGCACGACGACATCAACGTTGGCCGCCAGCGCCACACCGCCGACCACTCCGGCAAGTGTACCGATCAAGCCGACCAGCGTGCCCTGGATCAGAAATATCTTCATGACGCTGCCCGGACTCGCGCCCAGTGTGCGCAGAATTGCGATATCGGCCTGCTTGTCCTTCACCGCCATGAACAGGCTCGACACAATGTTGAACGCCGCCACCGCGATGATCAGAAAGACGATGAAAAACATCATGCGCTTTTCAATATCGACGGCGCGAAAAAAATTCGCATTGAGCCGCGTCCAGTCCGTCATGTACACATTCGGCCCGAGCGTGCGCGAGAGCTCAAGCGACACCGCGCCCGCACGAAACAGGTCGTGCAGCTTGAGGCGCACGCCGCTGACCGCGTCGCCCATGCGGTATAACTTCTGCGCGTCCTCCATGTGCACCAGCGCCAGGCCCGAATCGTATTCGTAATGATCGACCGCAAAAATGCCGACTACCGTGAACTGGCGCAGGCGTGGCAGTATGCCGGCCGGCGTCACCTGACCCTGCGGCGCGATCAACACCACCTTGTCGCCGAGCGTGGCGCCGAGCGCGCGCGCCAGTTCGATGCCGAGCACGACGCTGAACTCGCCGGGCTTCAATGCATTCAGGCTGCCGCTCTTCATATGCTGTGCCAGATCGGCCACTTTCTCCTCGGCATCCGGCACGATGCCGCGGATGTAGGCGCCGCGCACCGCATTGCCGCTCGACAACAGGCCCTGCGCCGATACATAGGGGGCAGCAGCCACCACCTCGCTGTTCTGTGCCGCTTTTTCGGCCACCGCGCGCCAGTCCTTGAGCGTGTTGTCGGCACCGGAAACCTGGATATGCGAGGCCACGCTGAGAATGCGCGTGCGCACCTCGCGCTGGAAGCCGTTCATCACCGACAACACCGTGATCAGCACCGTGATACCGAGCGCAATGCCGATCACCGACACCAGCGAAATAAACGATATGAAGCGGCTGCGCTGGCGCGCGCGCGTGTAACGCAGTCCGATGAACAGTTCGTAAGGTTGCAAGATGATTTCTGCCGGTAAAGCGAGAGTGTGCCACAGTGCGCGCCACTTGCGAGAACGCCGGCGCTGGCACTGCGGAAGCGGATGTTACACTGCACAGCGATGACGCACTGTACGCTGCTGGTTCCCGATTTGCTGCCCCCCGCGCTGCGCGAGTCGCCCGCGCTGCGGCTAACCGCGCCGCGCCTGGCCGCTTTGCTGGCGCGCGGCGACGCGACCGCGCTGCCGGCGAACGATACGGACACCTGGTTATGCACGGCGTTTGGCGTCGCGCGCCGCAACGACTGGCCCGTCGCCGCGCTCACGCTGGCCGGTGACGGCGGCGACCCCGGCAATGCCTATTGGCTGCGCTGCGACCCGGTGCATCTTTATATGCGCCAGAACCGCATGTATTTAAGCGATGCTACCGGCGCCCCGACACGCGAAGAATCGCAAACGCTGGTTGGCGCGCTGAACGCGCACTTCCACGAAGACGGGCTGCTGTTCTTCGCCGGTCATGCGGGCCGCTGGTATGTGCGCAGCGAAATGCACACCGATCTGACCACCCGGCCGCTGTCCGCGGCGCTCAACCGCGATATCGACAGCGCGATGCCGACGGGCCCGGACAGCCGGCACTGGCGTCGTATACTCAATGAAATACAGATGCTGCTGCACGCGCATCCGCTTAATGCAGAACGCGAGGCGCGCGGCCTGCCTGCCTTCAACAGCCTCTGGCTGTGGGGTGGCGGCACGCTGCCCGCCACTGGCGGCACCGGCTATTCGCAGCTATGGGCGGACGAACCGCTGGCGCGTGCACTCGCCATGAAGGCTGCCGTGCCCGCATCACCGCTGCCCGACCATGCGGATGCGGTGGTCAGCGCCGGCGGCAATGCACTGGTCGTCATCACGGCATTGCGCGATCACACACCGGATCTTGAATCATGGCAGCAGGCGGTGGAAAAATTCGAACAACAATGGATGGCGCCCTGCCACGCCGCACTGAAAGCCCGCCGCATTGAAACACTGACACTGCTCATCCTCGGCACACCGCAGGGAAAACAATTTGATATCACCGCCGCCCATCTGTGGCGTTGGTGGCGCCGCGTAAAATCGATCACTGCCCATGCCTGACAACCGCAACATCGAAGTCCGCGCAGCACCGCAAGACCGCATCGACGCGCTGATCAACGACGGCACCCCTGCGTTGCTGGCGCAAATCTATGCGGCGCGCGGCATTCAATCGGCGGCGCAACTCAATACCGATCTGCGCGGGCTCATTCCCTACACGGAACTGACCAACGTCGAGCGCATGGCGTCGCTAGCTGCGGACGCCATCGCGGCCGGCGAGAAACTCCTGATCATCGCCGACTACGATTCCGATGGCGCCACCGCCTGTGCCGTCGGCTACCGCGCGCTACGCGCGCTCGGCGCCAACGTCGACTATCTGGTGCCCAACCGCTTCGAATACGGCTACGGACTGACGCCCGAAATCGTCGCGCTGGCCAAAGAAACAAAAAAACCCGACGTGCTGGTCACCGTCGATAACGGCATTGCCAGCGTCGAGGGCGTCGCCGCCGCCAATGCGGCAGGCATGCGCGTCTGGGTCACCGACCATCATCTGCCCGGCCCCGAACTGCCGGCGGCCGAGTGCATCATCAATCCGAACCAGCCCGGCTGTAATTTTCCGAGCAAGAATCTTGCCGGCGTCGGCGTCATGTTTTATCTGACACTCGCCCTGCGCGCCGAACTGCGCAAGCGCGGCGCATTTGCCACGCGTGCGGAACCCAATCTTGCCAGCCTGCTCGATCTCGTCGCGCTCGGCACCGTCGCCGACGTCGTGCGTCTCGACGACAACAACCGCCGGCTCGTCGCACAGGGCCTCGAACGCATCCGTGCCGGCAAGACCTGGCCAGGGGTCGCGGCGCTGATGCGTGTCGCCGGTCGCGACGTGCGGCGCGCCTCGACTTACGATCTCGGTTTCGTGCTCGGTCCGCGGCTGAATGCGGCGGGCCGCCTCGACGACATGTCGCGCGGCATCAACTGCCTGATCAGCGACGATGTCACGGCCGCGGCGCGCATGGCGCAGGAACTCGATCAACTGAATAAACAGCGCCGTGCCATCGAATCCGACATGCACGAGAACGCGATGGCGAAGCTCGATGCACTCGAGACCGGCGACGACTTCAGTCTCTGCCTGTTCGACGCAGAATGGCATCAGGGTGTGATCGGCATCCTCGCCTCGCGGCTGAAAGAACGCCTGCACCGTCCCGTCATCGCCTTCGCACGCGGCAACAACGGCGAAATCAAGGGCTCCGGCCGTTCGATCAGTGCGCTGCATCTGCGCGACGCGCTCGATCTGGTCACCAAACAGGCACCGGAGCTGATCATCCGTTTCGGCGGTCACGCCGCGGCCGCCGGCCTGACGCTGCGCGAAGCCGACTTCGCGCGCTTCAGCAGCCTGTTCGAGCAGGTCGTGCGCAGCATGTTGACGCCGGCTGATCTGGAGCGCGTGATTGCCACCGACGGCCCTCTCGCTTCGCAGTTCCTCACACTCAATACCGCCGCCCAGTTGGAGCAGGCGGTGTGGGGCCAGGGTTTCCCGGCACCGACTTTCTGCGACATCTTTGAGGTACTGCAGCAGCGCACGGTCGGCGGCCGTCACGCCAAACTGCGCCTGCGCAAAGGTGATGGCGAATTCGAAGCCATGCTGTTTTCGCATGCCGAGCCGCTACCGCCGCGCGTGCGGGCCGTCTACCGCATCGGCGTCAATGAATTCAACGCCACGCGCAGCTTGCAGATCACCTTCGAGCACTGGCTACCGGCCTGAGTCCGCGCGCAATCGGGGCGGGAACGTGGCGCCGTCCTGTATAATCGCGGTTTTCGCCACTGACACCCGCAGCATGGAAGCAGAACAGCTCAATATTGTCGCCCGTCGCCTGCAGGACCTCGGCCAACGCAATGCCGAACTGCGGAGGTATCTTTGACTTCGCAGCAAAGCGCCAGCGTCTCGAAGAAGTCATAAAGCTGTGTGAAGACCCCGCCGTCTGGGCGGACGCCAAACGCGCACAGGACCTCGGCCGCGAGCGCAAATCACTTGAATCCACCGTCGGCACCCTGGCCAAACTCGACCAGGACCTGCAGGACAGCGACGAGCTGTTTGCGATGGCGCGCGATGAAGGCGACGACTCGTCGCTGCAGTCGATCGCCAAAGACACACTCGAACTCGAAAAGACCGTGGCCGATCTCGAGTTCCGCCGCATGTTTTCGAATCCGATGGATCCGAACAACTGCTTTCTCGACATCCAGTCCGGCTCCGGCGGCACCGAAGCGCAGGACTGGGCGCATTCGCTCGAACGCATGTATCTGCGCTATTGCGAACGCAAGGGCTTCAAGGTTGAACTGCTTGAAGAATCGCCGGCCGAAGTTGCCGGCATCAAGAGCGCCTCGCTGAAAATCACCGGCGAATACGCCTACGGGCATCTGCGCACCGAATCGGGCATCCATCGCCTTGTGCGCAAATCACCGTTCGATTCGAACAACCGCCGCCACACGTCGTTTGCCAGCGTGTTTGTTTATCCCGAGGTCGATGACACGATACAAATCGATATCAATCCCGCCGATCTGCGCATCGACACCTTCCGCGCCTCCGGTGCCGGCGGTCAGCACATCAATAAAACCGATTCGGCGATCCGCATCACGCACGGGCCCACCGGCATCGTCGTGCAGTGCCAGAACGACCGCTCGCAGCACCGCAACCGCGCCGAGGCGATGGCGATGTTGAAGTCGCGTTTGTACGAACTGGAAATCCGCAAACGCAACGAAGAAAAACAGGCGATGGAAGACACCAAGACCGACATCGGCTGGGGGCATCAAATCCGCTCTTACGTGCTTGACCAGTCGCGCATCAAGGACCTACGCACCAACGTCGAAATCGGCAACACGCAGGCCGTGCTCGACGGCGGTCTCGACGATTTCATCAATGCCAGCCTGAAACAGGGCATCTAGGCGGCCACCGCTGCAGCACCGAGGACACCATGAGTGATCAACCCGCCGCACCGAAACCCGAAGAAAACCAGATCATCGCCGAGCGCCGCGCCAAACTGAAAGCGCTGCGCGAAAAGGGTTTCGCCTTCCCCAATAAATTCAGCCGCGACCATTTCGCCGACGACCTGCACGCCTTTCACGACGAAAAAGACCGCGACTGGCTCGACCTCAATCCGGTCGTCGTGCGCGTCGGTGGCCGCATCATGTTGAAGCGCGTGATGGGCAAGGCCACCTTCGCCAACATCCAGGACATGGGCGGCACCATCCAGCTTTATCTCACCGACGCCTATCCGGGCAAGGAACAGCACGAGGAATTCAAGCATTTCGACATCGGCGACATCGTCGGCGTCGAAGGTGTGCTGTTCAAGACGCAAAAGGGCGAACTCACCATCCGCGTGAAGGGCGTGGTGCTGCTGGTCAAATCCCTGCGTCCGCTGCCGGAAAAATACCACGGCCTCACCGACCAGGAGCAGAAATACCGCCAGCGTTACGTCGATCTCATCTGCAACGAGGAGACGCGCCTGAATTTCGTGCTGCGCTCGCGCATCATCCAGGCCATGCGCACGCTGCTGCTGCAGCGCCGCTTCCTCGAAGTCGAAACACCGATGATGCATCCGATCCCCGGCGGCGCCTCGGCGCGCCCGTTTGTCACCCACCACAACGCGCTCGACATGCAGCTTTATCTGCGCATCGCGCCGGAACTGTATCTGAAGCGGCTGGTGGTCGGCGGTTTCGAAAAGGTTTTTGAGATCAATCGCAATTTCCGCAATGAGGGCATTTCAACCCGCCACAATCCCGAATTCACCATGATCGAGCTGTATGTTGCCTACCGCGACTACCGCTACATGATGACCCTCATCGAGGAGATGTTCAAAGAGATCACATTGGCCGTTTTCGGTGTAACCGAGATCACTTATCAGGAACGCAAGATCGATTTCGGCAAACCGTTCGAGCGCCTGACGATTACGGACGCGATCAAGAAACACCGCCCTGAAATCACCGACGACATCCTCAACGACCGTGCCAAACTGGTCCACAAGCTGGCCGAACTGAAACTGCCGATCCGCGAGACCGACGGCCTTGGCGGCCTGCAACTGACGCTGTTCGAGGGCACCGCCGAATCCGAGCTGTTCGATCCGACTTTCATCATCGACTATCCGGCCGAAGTTTCTCCACTGGCGCGCCGCAACGACAGCAACCCGGAAATCACCGAGCGATTCGAACTCTTCATCGCCGGCCGCGAAATCGCCAACGGCTTCTCGGAGCTGAACGACCCGGAAGACCAGGCCGAACGCTTCGCCGCGCAGGTGCGACAGAAGGACGCCGGCGACCAGGAGGCGATGCACTATGACGCCGACTACATCCGCGCGCTTGAATACGGACTGCCGCCGACCGCCGGCGCCGGTATCGGCGTTGACCGCCTGGTCATGCTGCTCACCGACAGCCCGTCGATCCGCGACGTGATCCTGTTTCCGCAGATGCGCGCCGAATAATCATCGAGCGCAGGTAGATAATAGCGGTCAGCGCAATCAATCCCTCACCCCAACCCTCTCCCGGCGGGAGAGGGTAAGAATGGCGCGAATTCGCTCCCGCGAATTCTTAAAAACGCGACAGGACACGATGGCCATGGTCGAACCGTTGTGGCAACCTTCCGCAGCATCAATGGCGGCGTCGCTGATGCGTGCTTTCATGCACGGCGCGACCGCCAGATACCACCGCAGCTTTGCCGATTACGACGCGCTGTATCAATGGTCGATTGAAGAACCCGAACAGTTCTGGCGCGAGATCTGGTCGTTCTGCGGCGTCATCGGCGACGGCCCCGGCAACATCACCGTCGAACACCGCGAACGCATGCCCGGCGCGCGCTGGTTCCCGCAGGCACGCCTGAACTACGCCGAAAATCTGCTGCGCCGGCGCGACCACGCACCGGCCCTAATCTTCCGCGGCGAAGACCGCGTGCAAAGCAGCGTGACCTTTGCCGAACTGCACCAGGAGGTTTCGCGCCTCGCCCAGGCCCTGCGCGGCAGCGGCGTCAAGGCCGGCGACCGCGTCGCCGCCTATCTGCCGAATATTCCGGGCGCGGTGATCGCCATGCTGGCTACGTCCAGCATCGGCGCCATCTGGTCGTCGTGCTCGCCCGACTTCGGCGTGCAGGGCGTGCTTGACCGCTTCGGCCAGATCAAACCGAAGATCCTGTTCGTTGCCGACGGTTATTTTTACAACGGCAAAACAATCGATGTGCTGCCGCGCGTGGCCGAAATTGTGCGCGAACTGCCCACGCTCGAACGCGTCATCATGATTCCGTACACCCGGCGCTCGCCCGACATCGCCGCCATCCCCCGCTGCATCGATGTGCACACACTGATGTCGCGTTACAAGCCGCGCATCATCGAATTCGAACGCCTGCCCTTCAATCATCCGCTCTGTATCCTTTATTCCTCGGGCACCACCGGCGTGCCCAAGTGCATCGTGCATGGTGCGGGCGGCACTCTGCTGCAGCATTTGAAGGAACACGTGTTGCATATCGGGCTCGGCCGCAACGACCGGTTGTTCTACTTCACCACGCTGGGCTGGATGATGTGGAACTGGGAAATCACCGCGCTGGCCGCCGGCAGCGCGGTGCTGCTCTACGACGGTTCGCCGTTCGCGCGTGGCGGCAACATCCTGTTCGATTTCGCCGACGAAACCGGCATGACGGTCATGGGCACCTCGGCCAAGTTCATCGACGCACTGGCCAAGGCCGGCCTGCGTCCGCGGGAAACACACAAGCTCGAGCGCCTGCGCGCCATCCTGTCGACCGGCTCACCGCTCGCCCCCGAGGGCTTCGACTACGTCTATCGTCAGATCAAGCCGGATCTCAATCTGGCCTCGATGTCGGGCGGCACCGACATACTCTCCTGCTTCGTTACCGGCAATCCGCTGCTGCCGGTATGGCGCGGCGAAATCCAGTGCCGCGCGCTGGGCATGAAGGTTGAAGTGTTCGACGATGAAGGCAATTCGGTGCAGGGCGCCAAGGGCGAACTCGTCTGCACGGCGTCATTTCCGTCGATGCCGGTGGCCTTCTGGAACGACGCCGATGGCAGCAAATATCGCGCCGCCTACTTCGAGCGATACCCCAACGTCTGGCGCCACGGCGACTGGGTCGAACTCACTGAACACGGCGGCATGATCATTTACGGCAGGTCCGACACCGTGCTCAATCCGGGCGGCGTACGCATCGGCACCGCCGAGATTTACCGGGTGGTCGAACAACTCGGCGAAGTGCTCGAAAGCCTCGTCATCGGCCAGGACTGGCCGCCAGAGCAACCAAGCGACGTGCGCGTCGTGCTGTTCGTACGGCTACGCGACAGGATCAAGCTTGATGCGGCGCTGATCGAAAAAATACGCGATCAAATCCGTGCCAACACCACCACCCGCCACGTGCCGGCGAAAGTCGTACAGGTCAACGACATCCCGCGCACCAAAAGCGGCAAGATCGTCGAACTCGCGGTACGCAACGTGGTGCACGGCCGTGCGATCAAAAACATCGAGGCACTCGCGAATCCGGAAGCCCTCGAATTTTTTCGCGATCGCCGCGAACTGAGCAGCTAGGGGCGTGACGCAGTTCGCAGCCCATACAATCCGGCTGGCATATAATCTACCGGCAACCATCATCGAGGAGGATCGCATGTTCACCCAACGCAAAATCACCGCCTGGCTGATCGCCGGCGCAACCGCCGTGCTGCTGACTGCCCCGCTGCAAGCACAGGAATACCGTTACCAGTCGGCACAAGCCGCACCGGCGCCAACAAACCAGCCCGCGCAGCAACCCGCTGCACCCGCGGCACAATCGACACAACCGGTGCCGGCGGCCCCGACCTGCAGCACCTGCGGTACGGTCGATTCGATCCGCGTCACTGAAAAAGCCGGTGAAGGCAGCGCAGTGGGCGTCATCGCCGGTGGCGTGCTCGGCGGCCTGCTCGGCAACCAGATCGGCTCCGGCCGCGGCAACACCGCTGCCACCATCCTTGGCGCGGCCGGCGGCGCTTACGCCGGCCACCAGGTCGAAAAAAACGTCAAGAAAACCTCGCAATACGAGGTCAACGTACGGATGGAAGACGGCGCCATGCGCACCATCAGCTACGACCTGGAACCGGGGTTTCGCAGCGGCGACAAGGTACGTTTCATCGACGGCAAGCTGACGCGCCAGTAAGCGCGCGGCAAAAACACCGCTTTCGTTTGACTCACCTCAATATACCCCATGGGGGTATCTTGAATCCGCAGCCGCCGGCGCCTATACTGCATGATCCCTCCCGCGGCCATGCGCCATGCCAGCTGAAAATCCCGCCGCCAACCACACGCTTGATCTGGCGATCAAGGGCATGACTTGTGCGGCCTGCGCCGCGCGCATCGAAAAAACCCTCAACCGCCTGCCCGGCGTCAGCGCCAACGTCAATTTCGCCACTGAAAAAGCACACGCTACTGTCACTGGTGGTGTGACAGTCGATACGTTGCTGACTGCCGTACGCAAAGCCGGCTACGACGGGCGCGAACTCACCCCAGACAACAAAGACGCGTTACGCGAAGAACGCGCCGCAAACTACCAGCGTGAATTGCGTCTGTTCTGGATCTCGGCCATCCTGACCCTGCCGCTGGTGGCGCAGATGGGCGCGATGTTTTCGGGCAGCCATGACGACCTGTTGCCGCGCTGGGTGCAGATGATGCTCGCCACCCCGGTACAATTCTGGATCGGCTGGCGCTTTTACATTGGCGCCTGGCACGCGCTGCGCAGCGGTGCGGCCAACATGGATGTGCTAGTCGCAATCGGCACCAGCATCGCTTGGCTGTTCAGCGCAGTGGTCACCGTCGAGGGCCTGCATCACCACGTCTATTTCGAGGCCAGCGCAGCCATCATCACGCTGGTGCTAATGGGCAAGCTGCTGGAGGCGCGCGCCAAATCACGCACTTCGTCGGCGATCGAACAATTGCTGCGCATGCAACCGCAGACGGCGTTGATCGAACGCGACAGCCGGCTTGTCGCCGTCGACGCCGCCAGCCTGCACATCGACGATATCTTCGTGGTGCGTCCCGGCGCCGGCGTTCCGGTCGACGGCGTCGTCATCGAAGGCCGCTCAAGCATCGACGAATCGCTGCTGACCGGCGAAAGCATCCCGGTCGAAAAAACCGGCGGCACCAAGGTTTTAGCCGGCACCCTCAATCAGGACGGCCTGCTGAAATGCCGTGCCACCGGCGTGGGTGCCGAAACCGCGCTGGCTGCGATCGTGCGACTGGTGGAAGCGGCGCAGGGTTCAAAAGCACCGGTGCAACGGCTGGCCGATACGATCGCCGGCATTTTTGTCCCCGCAGTCGTCACGCTGGCCATGCTCACCGTCGCTTACTGGTGGGGCTGGCGCGGAGAATTCGATAGCGCGCTGGTCAACGCCGTGGCGGTACTGGTGATCGCCTGCCCCTGCGCGCTGGGATTGGCTACACCGACGGCCATCGTCGTCGGCAGCGGACGCGGCGCCGGCATCGGTGTACTGTTCCGCAACGCGTCGGCGCTTGAGAATGCGGGGCGCATCAATCTGCTGCTGGTCGACAAGACCGGCACGCTGACCGAGGGCCGGCCGCGCGTGATTGACGTGCTGCCATTTGACGCGGCAGACCGCGAAGACCTGCTGGTCTATGCCGTCACGCTGGAGCAAGGCGCCGACCATCCGCTGGCGCGCGCGATTCGCGATTACGCCGCGCAGAAAAGCATCACACCGCTGTCGATGAGCGAATTTGTCTCCACGCCAGGCCGCGGCGTCGCCGCCATGGTCGGTGGCCGGCACATCGCGCTCGGCTCGCCGGACTTCGTAACCGCGAACGGCGCGGCCATCGGCGCGGAGCGTTTCGCCGCATTACCGGTCGGCGGCACACCGGTCGCGCTTGCGCGCGACGGCGTCGCGCTCGGACTTATCATCGTCGCCGACCGCCTGCGCGCGACCTCGCCCGCGGCGGTGACACGCCTGCGCACACTCGGCGTCGAAATTCTGATGCTGACCGGCGACCATCCGGCGACGGCACGCGCCATTGCCGATGCCGCCCACATCACGAATTTCCGCGCGCAGGTATTGCCGCAGGACAAGGCGCGCGAAGTCGAAAACGCGCGCGGCCGCGGCCGCGTCGTCGGCATGGTGGGCGACGGCATCAACGATGCGCCGGCGCTGGCGGCAGCCGATGTCGGCTTTGCGATCGGCAGCGGCGCGGATGTGGCAATCCAGACCGCGGATGTGACTTTGATGCGCAGCGACCTGATGAGCGTCGCCGATGCCATCACACTCTCGCGCGCGACGCTGCGCAAGATCCGCCAGAACCTGTTCTTCGCCTTTGTCTACAACGTGCTGGGCATTCCACTGGCCGCGATGGGACTGTTGAGCCCCGTCATCGCCGGCGCGGCGATGGCGCTGAGCTCGGTATCGGTGGTCAGCAACTCTTTGCTGCTCAAGCGCTGGACGGCGGGAAAATAATTTTCTTGAAGGAGAATGCAATGGAAACGGTGACATTCAAGGTGAGCGGCATGACCTGTGGCGGCTGCGTCAACAGCGTGCGCAAAGTTGTCGCCGCATTGAGCGGCGTCGGCAGCGTGGACGTCTCGCTGGAACAGGCGCAGGCGACGGTATCCTACGACCCCGCCAGGGCCACGCCGGCGGACCTGAAAAACGCGGTCAGGGACGCCGGCTTTGAAACAGACTGAATCTGCCGCACGCAAAAAAGTCGCGCAACCGCACCGCCGCACGCTGTTGCAGCGACTCACCCGCGTCGAGGGGCAGGTGCGCGGCATTGCGCGCATGATCGAGCAACAGCGATATTGCGTGGATGTGCTGACACAGGTGGCGGCGGTGCACGCCGCACTTGATGCGGTCACCACACAATTGCTTGAAGATCACACCCGCGGCTGCGTGCAGACGGCCATCAAGTCAGGACGCGGCGAGCAGGCGATCAACGAATTGATGACCATCGTGCGCAAGCTCGCACGATAGATAGCGACGGCTACCAGTTCCAGAGCTGCCACCACGGCTTGCTGTTGTCGAACTTGCCGCTCAGATACTTGCTGTTCGGAAAATTGGTTTTCATCACGCGCTCGGCGTCGTTGCGCAAATCGTTCATGCCGAGTTTGTCGTAGGCCTGCACCAGTATCAGCAGCCCCTCTTCGTTCGCCGTCGCCTGCGGATAGGTTTTAAGCGCAAATTGCGCCCGGTTTGCTGCCGCCACATAGGCGCCGCGCTTCATGTAATAGCGCGCCACGTTGACTTCGCTGGCGGCCAGCATATTGACCAGGTAATTCAGGCGCTGCACCGAGTCCGGTGCATATTTGCTGTTCGGAAAACGCGTCACCAGGTCCTTGAACGCGTTGAACGCCTCGCGCGCCGATTTCGGATCGCGCTCACTCATGTCCTGCCCGGCATAGGAACCCAGCAGGCCGAGGTCGTCGTTGAAATTCGCCAGTCCGCGCAGGTAATACGCGTAATCGACGTTCGGATGGTTCGGATGCAGCTTGATGAAGCGCTCGGCGGCACTCAAGGCCGATGCGATTTCCTTGTCCTTGTAATACGCGTAGGCGATCTCAAGCTGCGCCTGCTGCGCATAGCGGCCGTACGGATACCGCGCCTCGAGTTTCTCGTACATCTTGATGGCGGCCTCGTAGGAGCCCTCGGTGAGCTTTTCCTTGGCCGTCGTATAGAGCTTGTCTGCCGACCAGTCCTTGGTTACATCGATCTGTTCGGGCAACAGACCGCAGGCCGACACGCAAAGCACGAGAATTAACGCTAAACTTGAACGCATAGATGATCCTTGACGCGAAACAGCAAAATTATAACGCAGGCTCTGCCGCGCCGGCGCCGATTTCCCTGACCGTACCGGCCGGCTGTGCCGGACTGCGTTTGGACCAGGCGATCGCCAATTTGTTGCCGGAATTTTCGCGCAACCGCATTTCACGCTGGATACGCGAGGGCAGGGTTGTCGTCGGCGGCCAGGCGGTGCAGCCCAAAACCCGCGTTTACGGCGGCGAATCGATCGCGGTAAGTCCGTCTGCGGAACCGGAAGATCTGGCGGCCCTGCCCGAAGCCATGGATCTCGACGTGATCTACGAGGACGCTGCCATCTTGGTGATTGCGAAACCGGCCGGTCTGGTGGTGCATCCGGGCAGCGGCAACTGGCACGGCACGCTGTTGAACGCCCTCCTCGCGCACGCGCCGGCACTGGCCGGCCTGCCGCGCGCCGGCATCGTCCACCGCCTCGACAAGGAAACCAGCGGTTTGCTGGTCGTCGGCAAGACCCTGCAGGCGCAAACGAGCCTCACGCGCCAGTTGCAGGCGCGCACCGTCAAACGTGAATATCTGGCGCTGGCGCACGGCAGCGTTACGCGCGGCGGCACCGTCGATGCACCGGTCGGGCGCCATCCGACGCAACGCACGCGCATGGCGGTAGTCGAACGCGGCCGGCCCGCCGTCACACATTACGAAGTGCTCCAACATTTCGACAAGCATGCCACGCTGTTGCGCTGCCGCCTCGAAACCGGGCGCACGCACCAGATCCGCGTGCATTTGCAATCGCTCGGCCATCCCCTGGTAGGCGATCAGGTCTACGGCAAATCACGGCGTTCGGCGCTCGACGTCCTCAACGCGTTCAAACGACAGGCGCTGCACGCTGAACGTCTGTCGCTGCAGCATCCCGACAGCGGTGACACTATCGCCTGGCAGGCGGAACTGCCGGCGGATTTCTCACAACTGCTGGCCGACCTGCGCGCTGCCACATGAAAACACCGTACGACTGGATTGCGCCGGACTGGCCGGCACCGGCGCGCGTGAAAAGTATCATCACTACCCGCCACGGCGGCGTCAGCAGCGGCGCCTTCGCCAGTTTCAATCTCGGCCTGCGCTGCGACGACGACCTCGCGGCGGTGCACGCCAACCGCGCACAGCTCGCGCAAAATCTGCCGCAAACACCGCGCTGGCTGCATCAGGTGCACGGTACGACAGTCGTCGCCGCGGATACGCTCGAAGGCGAAGCCGATGCCGACGCCAGCGTTGCGCGCAATGAAGGCACCGTCTGCGCCGTCATGATCGCCGACTGCATGCCGGTGTTGTTGTGCGACGAACAGGGCAGCGTGGTGGCAGCAGCGCACGCAGGCTGGCGCGGCCTGAGTGCCGGTGTGATTGAAAACACCATCCGCGCGATGAAGGTCGATGCGGCGCGGCTGATGGCCTACCTCGGTCCCGCCATCGGCCCCGCCGCGTTTGAAGTCGGCACCGACGTGCGCGATGCCTTTGTCCGCCACGATACTGCCGCCGCAGTCGCATTCAAGCCGCAGCGCACGGACAAATGGCTGGCCGATCTCTTCGTGCTGGGGCGCCAGCGGCTCGCCGCCTGCGGCGTGCGCCGCGTTTACGGCGGTACCGATTGCACGGTGAGTGATCCACAGCGGTTTTTCTCCTATCGTCGCGACAAAACTACGGGCCGCATGGCGGCCTTGATCTGGCTTTCCGGCGATTAAGCGACCGCGCCTTCGGCGTCCTTTATAATCGTCTTCTTTTTCAGGGAATGCGCGCATGTCGGTTTTGCTTTGGATCATTGCCGCGAGCGCAATCGGCGGGTTGCTGAGCGTGGCCATTGCCGCCCTCTTCGCGTTGAACGCGCGCGCCTCGCAAATTCCGGTCCTTATCAGTTTCGCGGTCGGCGCGCTGCTCGCCGCGGTCTTCCTCGACATCCTGCCGCACGCCTTCAGCAGCGCCGCCGATGCGCGGCCGATCGCCGCCACCATCCTCTTCGGTATCCTGTTTTTCTTCGTGCTGGAGAAACTGGTGTTGTGGCGCCATTGCCACGAGACCGAATGCGACGCGCACGATGCGCAGCCGCCGCAGCACGACCACGGCCGCAGCGGCATGATGGTCATCATCGGCGACACCGTGCACAATTTTGTCGACGGCGTGGTCATCGCCGCGGCATTCATTGCGGACATCGAGGTCGGCATCGTCACTTCGATCGCCATCATCGCGCATGAAATACCGCAGGAGGTCGGTGATTTTCTGGTGCTGCTGCACTCCGGCTACAGCCGCGCCCGCGCGCTGGCGCTGAATGCGCTGTCGAGTCTCGCCATGCTGGCCGGTGGCGTGATGGCTTATTACTCGCTGCAGGAAATCCACCAGATCATTCCAATGCTGCTGGCCTTCGCCGCGGCGAGCATGATTTACGTGGCGGTGGCCGACCTGATTCCCGGTTTGCACCGCCGCCCGGAGATCGCTGCCGGTGCGCAACAAATCCTGCTGATCGCCGCCGGCGTCGCCACCGTCTGGGGCGTCGGCGAGCTGCTGCACTGAACCGTTTGCGCGGCCGATTCCATGCAGGCGCCCGACGACCAGTTCCGCCCAACACTCGACAGCCTGAACCAGGCGGGCCGCCAGTTTGTCGAATCATTGTTGTCGCAGTGGTCCGGCCAGTCGAACACTGAAAGCGCGACCATCCTTGCTGCGATGGCCGCATCGATCAAGGAAGACCCCGCGCGCTGGGAAGCCATGCAGCAGCGCTACTACGGCGAACAACTGAAACTCTGGCAACGGCTTGCGCAAGGCGAAACCACGCCCCCCGCGGAAGAACCGGACCGCCGTTTCCGCGCGCCGGAGTGGCATGCGCTGCCCTACTTCGATTACCTGCGGCAATCGTACCTGCTTAACGCGCGCTGGCTGCAGGACATGGCGGCCGCACTGCCGCTCGCCGGGCAGGCGAAAAAACGTCTGGATTTTTTCACGCGCCAGATCATCGATGCCGCAGCGCCGGCCAATTTCGCCGCCACCAATCCCGAGGTGCTGAAGCTCGCCGCCGAATCGAACGGAGAGAGCCTGCGCCGCGGCATGGCACTGTTGAACGAGGACATCCGCAAGAACCGCATCACCATGTGCGACGAAGAGGCCTACGAAATCGGCCGCAATATCGCCGTCACGCCGGGTGAGGTGGTGTTTGAGAACGAACTCATCCAGTTGATCCAGTACCGGCCGCAAACCGACACT
Source organism: Betaproteobacteria bacterium (assembly GCA_025356695.1). The sequence goes on along the minus strand of JANXSE010000359.1, from coordinate 22,739 downwards.
GTTTTCGCGCAGCCGCTGGTAATCGTGCCGCCATGCATCAATAAGTACTACATCCTAGACCTGCAGCCGGATAATTCCTTCGTGCGCTTCGCCGTCGAAATGGGCCACACCGTGTTCATGGTGTCCTGGCGCAACGTGCCGCCCGAACTCGGTCATCTCACCTGGGACCAATATATCGATCTGGGCGTCATTAGCGCGATCAGGGTGGCGCGTGAGATCTGTGGCGTCGAACAGATCAACACGCTGGGCTTTTGCGTCGGCGGCACGCTGCTGGCGGCGGCGCTGGCCGTGCTGCGTGCCAAGGGCGAGCGTCCGGCGGCCAGCGCGACCCTGCTCACCACCATGCTCGATTTCAGCGACACCGGCGAACTGTCGGTATTCGTCGATGAAGAATACGTGGCGCAGCGCGAAACACAATACGCCGGCGGCGGCGTCATGCAGGGACGGGAGCTGGCGATGACGTTCGCCAGCCTGCGCGCCAACGATCTGATCTGGCATTACGTCATCAACAGTTATCTCAAGGGCCGCAAACCCGAGGCCTTCGATCTGCTCTACTGGAACAGCGACAGCACCAATCTGCCCGGCGCGATGTACGGCTACTACGTGCGCAACACCTATCTGGAAAACAACCTGTGCGTGCCGGGCCGCCTGTCGATGTGCGGCGTGCCGGTCGATCTGTCGCGGCTCGATCTGCCCGTCTACGTGATGGCGTCGCGCGAAGACCATATCGTGCCCTGGCGCACGGCCTGGCAGAACACCCGGCTGCTGGGCGGGGAAAACAGCTTCGTGCTGGCCGCCAGCGGGCATATTGCCGGCGTGATCAACCCCGCCTCGAAGAACAAACGGCATTACTGGACGGGCGGGCCGGCGGCCGACAACGCCGATGCCTGGCTGGATGCGGCGGAACGCCACCCCGGCAGCTGGTGGACGCACTGGACGCACTGGCTTGGGGCGCGCGGCGGCGCCCGTATTGCCGTGCCGCAGGCTCCCGGCAGCGCCGCCTACCCACCGCTGGAGGCCGCTCCCGGACGCTATGTACGAGAGCGTTGCGATTGATCAAAGCGGTAGAATGATCCCAACGTTAGTCTGATACTGGCTTCATTCGGGTGGCGGAAAACGTGGATCACCAGACAAGCCCTTGTGCAATTGCGCTGTGCAAGGCAGATAATCCTGACAGAGGAGATAACAAATGACTCAACGCGTCGCAGTGGTTACGGGTGGCATGGGTGGATTGGGCGAAGCCATCTGCATCAAGTTGTCCGGCATGAACTTCCAGGTCATCGCTACTTATTCGCCTGGCAACACCAAGTCCGCGGCATGGCTGGCCGATATGAAAAAGCTCGGCCACAGTTTTCATGCGGTGCAGGTCGATGTCGCCGATTTCGATTCCTGCGACAAAGCGGTCAAACAGATCGAGGCTGAAGTCGGCCCGATCGACGTGCTGGTCAACAACGCCGGCATCACGCGCGACACCACGTTCAAGAAAATGGGCAAGACCGACTGGGATGCGGTGATGCGCACCAATCTTGACAGCGTCTTCAACATGACCAAGGCGGTGCTAGACGACATGGTTGACCGTGGCTGGGGCCGCGTCATCAACGTCTCGTCGGTAAACGGCCAGAAAGGCGCCTTCGGCCAGACCAATTATTCGGCGGCGAAAGCCGGCATGCACGGCTTCACCAAAGCGCTGGCACTTGAAGTCGCGCGCAAGGGCGTCACCATCAACACGATTTCGCCCGGCTACATCGGCACCAAGATGGTGATGGCGATACCGAAGGAAGTGCTGGATTCGAAAATCATCCCGCAAATTCCGGTCGGCCGGCTGGGCAAGCCCGAGGAAGTCGCCGGTCTGGTCGCCTACCTCTGCTCCGAGGAAGCCGCGTTTGTCACCGGCGCCAATATTGCCATTAACGGCGGTCAGCACATGCAGTAAGGGCGGTCCGGAAAACCCGTGGCGAAGAGACAGTTGCCACGGGTTACCGCATTGCAGCATAATCGGCACCAATTTGGACGGTCAGACGCACCGAAACAATGCGACCGGCCGGATGATCACGCACTCCACCGCAACGAACGCCAGGGGCCGTTATGAGTGAGGACGTAAGAGTCATCAAGAAGTATCCGAACCGCCGGCTCTATGACACGGCGACCAGCAGCTATATCACGCTGGCCGACGTCAAAAAGCTGGTGCTGGAAAACGTTGCGTTCAAGGTCGAGGATGCAAAGTCGCACGAAGACCTTACGCGCAGCATACTGCTGCAGATCATTCTTGAAGAGGAAAGCGTGCAGGGTGCGCCGATGTTCTCATGCGACATGCTGACCAACATCATCCGCTTCTACGGCAACACCATGCAGGGCATGATGGGCAATTATCTGGACAAAAACATCCAGACCTTCATCGAAATCCAGAAGCGCCTGCAGGAACAATCGCAGACCATCTACGGCACCAGCGCGCCGACCGCACCCAATGCCACTGCGTGGGCCGACTTCCTCAAAATGCAGGGCCCGACCATGCAGGGCCTGATGGGCAATTATCTCGAACAAAGTGCCAATGCGTTCGTCGAAATGCAGCGGCAGATGCAAAACCAGACACGCAACCTGTTCGGCAATTTCCCCTTCCCCAATTTTGCTGCGGCCGGCAATCCGTTCGCAACGCCGGGCGCGCCAGCCGCCGCCCAGCCCAACGCGGATGCCCCCAAGGATGAAGAAGGCGGCAAAGGCAGTTAAGCCCGCGCGCCCGTCGCGGCGCGCGGCAGTCCCCACAGTCGGTTTCGTTTCGCTCGGCTGCCCGAAGGCGCTGGTCGATTCCGAACGCATACTCACTGAACTGCGTGCCGAGGGGTATATCGTCGCGCCCAGCTACGCAGACGCCGACCTGGTGGTCGTCAACACCTGCGGCTTCATCGATGCGGCGGTCGAAGAATCGCTCGACGCCATCGGCGAGGCGCTGGCGGAAAACGGCAAGGTCATCGTCACCGGCTGCCTCGGCGCCAAGGGCAGCGTCGTCAAGGACGCGCATCCGCGCGTGCTCGCCGTTACCGGCCCGCATGCCACCGACGAAGTCATGCGCGCAGTGCACAAACATCTGCCGCGCCCGCACGATCCCTATTCCGATCTCGTGCCACCGCAAGGCATACGCCTGACACCGAAACACTATGCCTATCTGAAAATCGCCGAAGGCTGCAACCATCGCTGCACTTTCTGCATCATCCCTGCGATGCGCGGCGATCTCGTCAGCCGGCCGGTCGGCGACGTCATGCAGGAAGCCGAGAACCTGGTCAAATCGGGCGTCAGGGAACTGCTGGTGATTTCGCAGGACACCAGCGCCTACGGTGTCGACATCAAATACCGCACGGGATTCTGGGGCGGACGCCCGTTGAAGACGAAGATGTACGATCTCGCTGCCGCGCTCGGTGGTCTGGGTGCGTGGGTGCGCCTGCATTACGTTTATCCGTATCCGCACGTTGATGACGTCATCGAACTGATGGCCGGCGGCAAGGTACTGCCCTACCTTGATGTACCGTTTCAGCACGCGAGCCCGCGCATTCTGAAAGCGATGAAACGCCCGGCCAACGCCGAGAACAATCTGGCGCGTATCAAGCAGTGGCGCAGCGTCTGTCCCGAGTTGACCATCCGCAGCACCTTTATCGCCGGCTTCCCCGGCGAAACCGCTGCCGAGTTCGAACAACTGCTCGAATTTCTGGAAGAGGCACAACTCGACCGCGTCGGCTGTTTTACTTATTCGCCGGTCGAAGGCGCCACCGCCAATGCGCTTCCCGACCAGGTGCCCGAAGACATCAAGGAAGAACGCAAGGCGCGCTTCATGGCGACGCAGGAAAAAATCAGTGCCAAGCGGCTGCAAAATAAAATCGGCAAAACAATGACCGTGCTGATCGACGGCGTCGATGCCGAAGGCGCAATCGCGCGCAGCACCGCCGACGCGCCGGAAATCGACGGCATCGTGCACATCTCTCCACACCCCTCGTTGAAACAGGGCGAATTCGCCCTCGTCCGCATCACCGGCGCCGACGCGCACGACCTGCAAGGCGCCGTCACCACCAGGGTCTAGCATGTGGCAGCGACTGAAACGCTGGGCGCGCGCGCTGAAAAACGACGGCATGACGCTCTGGTTCTGCTGCAGCCATCCGCGCATGCCGCTGCTGCCGAAGATTTTTGCACTGCTGGTGGTCGGCTATTTCCTCAGCCCGATCGACCTCATTCCGGACTTCATTCCGGTGCTCGGTTACCTCGACGAACTCATTCTGCTGCCGGTGTGCATCTATCTCATCCTGCGCATGGTGCCGCCACCGGTGCTCACCGACGCCCGCGCGCAGGCCGCCGAATGGATCGCCGCCCACCACCCCAGGCCGCGCAGCATCGCCGCCGCCGTTGTCATCATGCTGTTGTGGATGCTGTTCTTCGCCTGGCTGTGGCAACGTTATAGCGCGCAACTGCTCACAACATTCGGCAGCCACTAGGATTCAACCGCATCCGGCACGGTCACCGGCAGGCCGCGCTCGAAAAATTCCAGCACGTCGTCAATTTTGCGCGTGCCCTTCATCGACGGCAGGCTGCGCAAAATCCGTTTGCCATAGCCCTTGCTGAACAAACGCGGGTCGCAAATCATCAGGACACCGCGGTCCGTTTCGTCGCGGATCAAGCGCCCTGCACCCTGCTTCAGCGTGATCACTGCCTGCGGCAACTGGTATTCGACAAACGCATTGCCGCCGTCCTGATTGATTTTTTCGATGCGCGCCGCCAGCAGCGGATCGTCGGGTGCGGCGAACGGCAGCTTGTCGATGACGACCAGCGACAGCGCCTCGCCGCGGACATCGACGCCCTCCCAGAACGACTGGCTGCCGACCAGCACCGCATTGCCAAGCCGGCGGAAACGCTCGAGCAGCTCCGTGCGCGAACCCTCGCCCTGCATCATCAGCGGAAATTCGAGGCCGCGCTGCGTAAATGCCTCCTTCAACCGATCATAACCTTCGCGCATGGCACGCAGGCTGGTGAACAGCATGAAGGCGCGGCCGGCGCTAGCCTCGATCGCCGGCAACGCCGCCGTCACCACTGCCTCGGTATACGTTGGCGTATTGGGCTCCGGCATGTCGCGCGGCACGTAGAGCAGTGAGTTGGCGGCGTAGTCGAAGGGGCTTTCCCAGCTGCGGGTCTGCGCCTCAACGAGGCCCATCTGCCGCGCGTAATGGCCGAAATCGCCGCCCACCGACAGCGTGGCCGAGGTGAATATCCACGCACGTGCGCGCTCGGTAATTTGCGCCTGAAAAATCTCCGCCACCGACAGCGGCGTCGCATTCAGATGCAGCGTGGCATGAAACAGTTCCGCCCAGCGCACGCGCGACGCATCGTCGTTGTCGCGCCAGTCGCGCAACTCATCGAGCAGAACGCGTGTGCGCTGCCAGCATTTCTCCAGACCCTCGGAGCGCGCCGCCTGTGTCTCAAGGACGGTCGCCAGTTCCAGCAACCTGGCGTCCGCCACAGCGAGCGCCGGCTCAAAATCGCGCATCCTGCCCAATGCCTGGAATGGAAAGCGTCCGTTGTCTTCGCGAAACACCAGGCGCAGGTCGCGTGCCGCCTTCTCCAGCGCATGCGCCGCGGCGGGCAGCGAGGGCATGTCGCGCGCCGACACCGCCGCCTCGACACGGGTGTCGCGTGCCAGCTCGACCATCTGTGCCGTCGATACCGTGTGCCCAAAGAAGAGGCCGGCGGTTTCCGGCAATTGATGGGCCTCGTCGAAGATAATGGTGTTCGACGCCGGCAGCAGTTCGGACACCCCTTCATCGCGCAACACCACATCGGCAAAAAACAAATGATGGTTGACCACCACGACGTCAGCGGCAAGCGCCTGCTTGCGCGCCTCCATGACGAAACACTTTGCGTAGTGCTCGCAATCCGAACCGAGGCAGTTTTCCCGCGTTGAGGTCACGTGCGGCCAGATTGTCGCGCCCTCCGGCACATCCGGCACGTCGCTTTTGTCACCGCTGCTGGAATTGCGCGCGAAATTAACGATGATGGGCAGATAGCGGGCGTCGTCGGCGCTGGGAAAACGGCCCTCGTAACGCGCCCGTTCGAGATGATAATGGCAGATGTAATTGGCGCGGCCCTTGAGCAGCGCTACCGTCACCGGCACCTTCAGCGCCTGGCGCACCACTTGGATGTCGCGGTCGAACAGCTGATCCTGCAGGTTCTTGGTGCCGGTCGAGATGATGACCTTCCCGCCGGACAGCAATGCGGGAATCAGATAGGCGAAGGTCTTGCCGGTGCCGGTGCCGGCTTCGGCCACCAGCACGGCGTTTTCGCGGATCGCGGCGGCGACGGCATTGGCCATTTCGATCTGGCCCTCGCGCACGCGAAAACCCTGCACTGTCTGTGCCAGCGCACCGCCGTCGGAAAATATTGCCTCGATATCCTGCATGACCAAGCGCCAAAGCCGTTGAGTATAGTGCATGCGGGCGACCATTCGCATGCCGCCCGCCACCGGCGGTGACACTGTGCGCGATTCCGTGTTTAATCAGCCCGCTGCCTCCCGATCACCGCAACAAATGGAAAGCGTTTGCGAACATGAAAATCGGTGTGATCTCCGACACGCACGATCTGCTGCGCCCGCAGGCGCTGGATGCGCTGCGCGGCGTCGATCATATACTCCATGCCGGTGATATCTGCGGCACTGCGGTGCTGCATGGCCTGGGTGAACTCGCGCGGCTCGATGCGGTGCGCGGCAACAACGACCACGGCGGCTGGGCAGCCCTGCTTCCGCAATCGGCCGCACTTGAGTTTGGCGGCGTCGCCCTCTACATGCTGCACGATCTGTCGCAACTCGACCTCGACCCCGCCGTGGCGGGATTTCGCGTCGTCATCTCCGGCCACTCGCACCGGCCATTGATCGAAACGCGCGACGGGGTGCTGTATCTGAATCCGGGCAGTGCTGGGCCGCGTCGCTTCAGCCTGCCGATTGCGCTCGGCCTGCTGGAAATTTCCAACGGCGAGGTGCGCGCCGAACTGAAATTGCTGGCGGTTTAGCGGATCTCTTCGACCTTGACGAGTATCCTGCGGTTGTCCACCGAAGTTTCACGGGTGCTGCCCATGATCACTGTCTGCTGATTGACGCCGCCCTGCGCAACACCACCGATCTCTATCCATTCGCCGAGCCGCCCTGCCACGGTGGTTGAGGCCCGCTGCGTATTGACGCTGCCCGGCGGCAAGTTTTGTTCTGGCGAAGCGAAGGTATCGCGCTGCGGATTGATTTCCAGCAGCACCTGATCGCCATTCAGGCGCGGCAGCACATTAAAGCCGGTCTGCGCGCTGCGGTATTCGACACCGCTGCTGACACGATCCACGTTCTTGCCGTTGACGATGGTGCGCGTCACCTGTTGCTGCGGCACCGGTACCGATTGGCCGGTATTGATGAACGCGCTGTTGCCTTCGAGTACCTGGATGGTTTGCGTATTACGGTCGTCGCTGAGCGAACGCGTGTTGTCGATGCGCGCGCGCAGTCCGCCATCATGCCCGGCATCGCCTACCGCGACAGATCCACTGCCGGTGACAATACGCCCCGTCACCTGCGCTTCGCTGCGGTCACGGTCGCGCGCCGCATCCTGCCGTACCGTGATCAGCAGCCGGCGTGGCATCGCATCGACCGTCGCCAGAATTTTTTTCAGTTCGTTGAGGTTGGCCGGCGAGGTCCGCACGATCAACTGATTTTGCATGCCGGTCATGCTGCCGGTCTTGTCGAGCATGGGCCGCAGCAAGGGCATGACCTGCTCGGCGGTGCGATATTTGAGGGTAATGACCTCAACCGTACCGCTTTGGGCAAAAACGGCGAAATTCACCAGCAGCAGCAAAAATGCCGCGGCGGCACGCAAAAAAGCTCTATTTTTTCCAGACATAGGTCATTAACGTCGCTTTCGGTACCCAGTTTACCCCTCCCAACGCATTTTTCTGCGAATCGCCGGCGGCACTCAAAAGTTCCTCATCACGGCGCCCGAAAAAATGGGATTCCCCCTTTCTTTACATGCTGTTAGTATTCGCGCCGATGAGACTCCACCTGACCATCTGGGCGCTGGTTTTCGCACTTGTAAGCGCTACCGCCGTGGCCGCCGACAACGCGCAACCGTCTGCCGACGATACTGCGCTCGCATCGGCGGCGTCGAAAAGCTATTTCGACCGCGCCGGTGAACTGGTCATCCATGCGCTGTCCCTGATCGGTGTGAAATACAAATGGGGCGGCAATGACCCCGCCGCAGGCCTCGATTGCAGCGGCCTCGTCAGCCACGTCTTCAACGAAGTCACCGGCATGGTTCTGCCGCGCGATTCGCGCTCAATGAGCAAGGTCGGTGCCGCGGTCGATAAATCCGATTTGCAGCCAGGCGACCTGGTGTTTTTCAACACCCTGCGCCGCCCCTTCTCGCACGTCGGCATCTATATCGGCGAAGACCGCTTCGTCCACGCCCCGCGCCGCGGCCGTGAAGTCGAAGTATCCGAATTGCGCGACGGTTACTGGAAAAAACGTTTCAACGGCGCACGCCGCCTGCTGCCCTGACCGTCCGCGTCAGCGGATCATCGTGTCACCGTCTGCGTGACCGTCTTCTCGGCGATTTTTCGTTTGATCGCGGCGATCGCCGCCAGCCCCGCCTTTTCACCCTCGATGATAGCGAGGTTGCGGTTGTCGAAATCGGTCGACCTCATCTGCCCGGTCTCCGGACGGACGATGACGTCGGCCTCCAACAATTCATACGTGGCGATGCTCTGGCCCATGATCGCAAAGGTCTGCAGCATGACGTCGATGCTATCGCGCGTTTTGCCAAAGCGCGGCTTGTTGGAGATATCGACCGCAATCACGATATCAGCACCCATGGCGCGTGCCGCGCGCACCGGCACCGGGCTGACCAACCCGCCGTCGACGTATTCGCGCCCGTTGATCGACACCGGCTGAAACACCCCGGGTACACTACTGGAAGCGCGCACCGCCATGCCGGTATTGCCCGTCCGGAACACCACCATTTCGCCGCTCTGCAGGTCGGTGACCACGGCGGCAAACGGTTTGTTGAGTCTTTCCAGGGTGCGGCCCTGCACCGCGCGATTGACGAAGTTCTGCAGTGCCTCACCCTTGATGAATCCACGGTCCGGCAGCGACCAGTCGGCAATAATGGTGTCGTCCATCTGCAGCGCCACGCGCTGCAGATCGAATCCCCCGTAGCCACCGGCGTAGAGGGCGCCGACCAGTGCGCCGGCGCTGGTGCCGACCACAAAATCCGGCACGATGCCGTGCGCTTCCAGCGCCTTGATCACACCGACATGCGCAAACCCCCGCGCCGCGCCGCCACCGAGCACCAGCGCGATTTTCGGCAGCACCAGACGCACCTCGGGCTTCGGCAAGGGCTCGATCGCCGGCGGCACCGGTTTGGCCGGCACATCGCCGCCGCGCGGCAGCACGCTGCAGCCGGATAACAACACAACCATCATCAATATAAATGAACGCACGCGACCATCCGGAGCAGGAATAAACAGGTTCTTTTTACCACCATGGCAACAACCGCGGTTGGACTGCGGATGCCGTCCCAAAATCCCCGGCGCGAAAAAAATATTTGGCCGTCCCGTTCAACGGATTTGCGCGTCGCGCGCCGCGCGCAGTTCCAGCGCGAGGTCGTGCACCGCCAGCGCGTAGTTGATGCTGCGGTTATAACGCGTGATGACATAAAAGTTGTTGAAGCCAAGCCAGTAGGCAGTGCCGGAGTCGGTTTCCGCGGCAAAGGCGCAGGCCAGCGCTTCATCATCTGCCGTCCCCGCAATCGAAGCGCCGGCGCGTCGGAAAACGGCGACACTGCTGTGCGGCTGTATGCCGCGTTCAAGCAGTTGTTTGAAGGCATCCGGAGGCGCCTCGTTGGTGCGTTCCAGCGCCGCCAGCACCGGTTGTCCCCTCGCCCAGCCGTAACTGCGGTAATAGTTGCCGATACTGCCGATGGCATCGGCGTGGTTCCATAAATCGCGCCGCCCGTCAGCATCAAAATCAACTGCGTGCCGGCGATAGCTGCTCGGCAGAAACTGCGGCACGCCCATGGCGCCGGCGAAAGATCCCTTGTAACGCAGCGGGTCCGCGCGCATTTCGCGCGACAGCAGCAGTAATTCGATCAGCTCGTTGCGAAACAGCGCCGCACGCGGCGGATAACCGAAGGCGAGTGTCGCCAGCGCATCGAACACGCGACCTTTACCGAGCGCGCGCCCGTATGACGTCTCAATGCCGATGGTGGCGACGATGATTTCTTCCGGCACGCCGTATTCTGCCGTTGCGCGCGCCAGCGCTACGGCGTGGCGCCGCCAGTATTCGGCACCCTCGCGCAGACGCGACGGCGTGATGGTGGAGGCGCGAAATTCGTACCACGGGCGCGCCGTCGCCGGCCGCGCCATAGCCTGCAAGACGCCGTTCTGGATACGGCCCTGGCGGAACAAACGGTCGAGCCCGGCGCGGTCGAATTGATGCTCATCGACCAGTTGCGTGATGAACAATTCGACGTCGGGATTACCGCCGAAATCCGGTTGCGCCGCGGCAAACCGCGGCAGCACGACGAGGCCGACGAGGACGGCCAGCGTGGCCGCGATCCGGCCGGCGCCGCTGCGATCGCACCGATCAACGATGATCTGCGCCTACCGCATCGGCAACCGACTTGAAACTGCCGGCACGCAAACACGCCGCGAGATCGCGCTTGATGTCCTCGACCATGCCGGGACCGCCGTAGACCAGCGCTGAATAGAGTTGCACCAGCGAGGCGCCGGCGCGAATCCGCGCATAGGCGTCTGCCCCGCTGGCAATGCCGCCGCAGCCGATGATCGGTAATTGTCCACGGGTCAGCCGGTACATGTCGGTTATGCAGGCCTGCGATTTCGCTTTCAACGGCGCACCGGACAAGCCGCCGGCTTCCGGCGCATGGTGGCTGCGCAGGGTCGCCGGGCGGTCAATGGTGGTATTGCCGACGATCAAGCCATCAATACCACTCGCCAGTGCCACCTCGGCAATGTCCTGTTTTTCCTGTTCGGTGAGATCGGGGCCGACCTTCGCCAGCAGCGGCGGTATCGTCTGCGCACTGGGCATGACGCGACTGCGCGCATCGAGTACGCGACCGATCAGGGCGGCGATCTGATCACGCGCCTGCAGGCTGCGCAGGCCCGGCGTGTTCGGCGATGAGACGTTGCACACCAGATAATCGGCATAGTGGCACACGGCTTCGATACCTTTGACGTAATCGGCCGCAGCGTCTTCAGTCAGCTTGTTTTTGCCGACGTTGGCACCGACGATGCCGCGCCGCTCACGCGCCTTCAGCTTGCCGACAAACGGCACGAGGCCCTTGCTGTTGAAACCAAAACGGTTGATCACCGCGGCGTCTTCATACAGACGAAACAGCCGCGGCTTCGGATTGCCGGGTTGCGGCAGCGGCGTTACCGTCCCGGCTTCGACAAAACCGAAACCGAGCGCCAGCATTGCGTCCATCACATCGGCATCCTTGTCGAACCCCGCCGCCAGGCCGACGGGGTTGCTGAATTCGAGGTTCCACACGCGCGTCGCCAGCAACGGGTCCGCTGCGGCGCTTGAACGGCCTGCCAAACCCAGTTGCAAAGCGCGGATCGCGAGACCGTGCGCGGCTTCAGGGCTGAACATGCGCAACACCGGCATGGTGGCGCGAAAAACTGTATTTCCCATCCCGTCGACTCCAATCGCATTAGCTGAAAAACCGCACTGTCACACACACTGACAACCGCAAAACCATTGCCACTTCACAGATTAGCAGCAACACGCCCATTGCGGAACATTGATCACTGCCGGAACAACACAGCGCCGGTGCACAGGACATGCTCTGGTAGAATCGAAACCAATAATCCCGCGCCGCGTTTTCAGAATTCCAATCCGATGCGGCAGTGGATTGCCCACCCTGCCCGCACAACGATGAACGACGCACCCTCCGCCTTCTGGGATTTCTCGCTGCGCTTTTACGCGCGGCCCGGTGTGGCTGCGGCCTGTCTCGACATACAGGAGCAGGCGAGGGCTGACGTCAACGTGGTTCTGTATCTGCTCTTTCTGGCGACAAAAGGTCGGCAGCTCGCGCAAACCGAAGTGACTGAGGTCGACAACCTGGTCACCATCTGGCGCGAACAGGTTGTGCGCCCCCTGCGCACGGCGCGCCGTCATCTTAAAACCGTCACCGCACCGTTTATAGGTGATGCTGCCGGGCGTCTGCGCAATGAAATCAAACGCAGCGAACTGGAGGCCGAGCGCATCCAGCAACTCACCATCGAACAATCCTTCCCCTGCGCCACCTTCGGCAGCGCGGCCGCCTCCCCTGCCGGAGCGGCGCGTGCGAACCTTGATGCGTATGGGGCACATATCGGTGGACTGCCGGTCGCCGCCGCCCGCGTGCTGCTTGAAAACTTCAATCAATCCTGAAACCGTGCGGAGAAACTGATGATTCGAAATTTACGGACCAAACGCGACGATCAACAATGGATGCTCGACCTCGCACTCAACATGCGCGGACGCGTGCAGAATTTCGAAGTCGACGGCGGTGAAACGCCGGCCGGCAAACGCGCGCGCAACTACCGCATGTATTCGAAAGTCTGGCGTCAGGCCGCCCAGCAGCATGAAGCACTGGCGAAACGCGCGCAGTCGCTCGGCCACAAGGCGACCGCCACCGCACATTACGACCACGCCATCGAGGCCTACCGCATGGCGCAGCACGCGATCTATTTCGATGATCATCCGGTGAAGAAAACGCTGTATCGCAAACTCTGCGAAATGGTCGACCGCCAGATCACCACGGCGGCCTACCCGATCGAGCGCGTGGAAGTGCCGTTCGACGACGGCAAAACCATCTCCTGCCTCTTCCACATGCTGCCCGACCGCCGCAAAGCACCGACCATTATCTACGTGCCGGGCATGGACCAGACCAAGGAGGCCTTCCCACGCGTCAATCATAACGTCGCGCTGGCGCGCGGCTTCAACGTGCTGTCGATGGACGGCCCGGGCCAGGGCAGCTCCAACATGCAGAAAATCCGCGCCGTCGGCGACAACTACGAACGCGCCGGCGCCGCCGTCATCAGCTGGCTGCGCAAAAGGAAAGAGGTCAATGCGCGCAAGATCGCCATCTACGGCATCAGCATGGGCAGCTACTGGTCGCTGCGGCTGGCGAGCTACGATCGCCGCATTGCCGCGGTGGCCAGCGCCACTGCCTGTTTCAATCCGAACAACACGATATTCACGCAGTCGTCGCCGCGCTTCAAACAGATGTTCATGTATATGGCAGGCTACAAAGACGAGGAAAAGTTCGACCGCGAAGTGGCACAGCCGATGACGGTGCGCGGGCACCTCGACAAGATCCGGTGCCCGACTTTGCTGGCGACCGGCGAATTCGATCCGCTCTGTCCGCTCGAAGATGCGATCGAGGCCTATGCGGAGCTGAAGTCACAGAAAGAAATGTGGGTGTTCGAGAACCAGTACCACCCGCAACGCTCGCTCTCGAATCTGGGTAGTCTGGCCAATCACGAATATGTGATCGACTGGCTGCATGACGTGCTGGTCGGCCGCGGCCTGTCAAAGCGGCACCAGCGCATCGCCTATATCAAGGAATCCGGTGATGGCCCCTGGGGCAACTGCGAATGGACGCCGACGGTGCGCCCCGGACAGGCGTACTTTTAGTAGGGCCTTACTGAAACCAGCTTTCGAGACCGGGAATCATGTAACAAAGCAATCCACCGCCGGCCATGGCGGCGGGATGCCAGGCTTTGACGATGCCAAACAGACCGAATGCCGCGATGGCGCCGCCGGCCAGTACGCGTGCCGCGCCGGCACGCCGCAGCCGTTCGATTTTTTCGTAAAACAAGCCGATCCCCAGCATATTGGGTAGTGTGCCAAAACCAAAGGCCAGCATCAGCACCGCGCCCTGCCACCAACTGCCCAGTGCCAGCGCCGTCAATAACACGGCGTAGACCATGCCGCAGGGCAGCCAGCCCCACAACGCGCCCAGCCCCACTGCACGGGGTACTGATGTCACCGGCAGCATGCGCTTCGTCAATGGCTGTATGCGCCGCCACAACCACGCGCCGGCCCCTTCAATGCGCGCCACCACCGGCGCCAGGCCGGTCAGATAGAGGCCCAATGCCACCAGCATCACGCTTGCCAGAAAATACATCAGTGGCTGCAACATCGGTGCTGCACGCGTTAACAGGCCGGCTTCGCCCAGCGCACCGGCCAGCGCGCCGGCCACCACATAACTTGTAATGCGCCCGCCGTTGTAGGCCAGCAGATAAGGCCATTGCGGCGCGGCGCCCGAACCCGGTGTCGCACACAACACGCGCACAATGCCGCCGCACATGCCGGCACAATGCAGGCCGCCGGCGAGGCCGCCGACAAACGCCGCTGATAATGCAATTTCAAACATGCGCCGCCGAATCCGGACAATTGAATGTAACGATGATATACCGTGCCGGCCGGCGCGGCGCGCGGCTAGCGAACTGCAGGATTGGTTTCACGTCCGCGGCCAATGGTATCCGTCATTTCTGCCAGTTGCCGCATCAATGCCACCAGCAGATCGTCAAACGACAGAATGCCGACCAGTTCACCGGCCTCGCTGAGCACCGGCAGCCGTCGCACGCATTCTTTGCGCATGATATCCACCGCCGCCTGCAGACCGTCTCCCTCGCGGGCGGTGACCAGTTTCGGCAGGGCAATGTCGCCGACCGTCAGAACGTTCGGATCGAGATCAAGTGCGCTGACTTCGATCACGATATCGCGGTCGGTGACGATGCCCACCGGCTCGCGGCGGCCATCGCGCTCCACCACGACCACCAGCGAGCCGACGTGGTGCTGCCGCATCAATTTCGCCGCCGCCTGTACAGTCGTATCGGCGCCGGTAAAAACAACATTGCGTTCACAAACCGTGCCGATGGTGCTAATACACTGCCCTCCACGCCTGTCGCCCTTATCTGCGCATCGAACTGCTGGAATTTCAACTGCGCCGTCTTATCGCACCGCGCTGATGTAGGTGCCGTCACCCGGAAAATCGCGGGAACTACAAGCGCGGTGTCGCCGCATGCGCGTAGGTGCGCTCGTGCAGTGCCTCGCAGCCAATACAACGTGCGGCGACCGGGTTGGCGACCAGCCGAGCGACGCCAATCGCACCTTCGCAATCGGCACAGACCCCGACGCTTCCGTCCGCGATGCGCTGACGCGCCTGCTCGACCAGCAACAGTTCATGGCCATGCCTTTCGGCCAGCGCGCTGTTTACCGCCAGCAGTTCATCGGCGATGGACTCTTCGCCCAGATCATGAACGGCGCCCGCTGCGTCGCCATTGTCCCCGCGCGCCTCCGCCAGCGCATTGCGCATGGCGTCGCGCACCGCCACCTCGAATTTCTTAAGCGCGTCCTTGACCGTAGTTACTTCTTTTGCCGTGAGTGAAGTCATCGCTCGTCCCCGTCGTTTGGCAAATCAAGCCGGACATGCCGAAGGCGGCACGCCATACGTTATTCGATGTCAGTGAAAACAATATGTTCCCCTGTGCGGCAGGCAGAGTTGACACAAATCAACGGTCGGGGCAATTGCGCAGGCTGCGCACTGTTTGCAGTTTGCAGGATCGTTGCCCTTTGATCCGCATCAAAACACTGCTCTGTCAAGCTCCTAATCTGCATCCATGCGAGCGTGAAAGTGGATTGATGCGGCCCGCGCGCGTCGCACGCCCGTATCAATTCACCGATAAAGCCATCGCTCCAGTTGGCGACAGTTTCTGCACGTTTCCTGTGCCCGGTTAGAAAGGACTTTTATGGACGGCTTCCTCGGCTTTGACGCCTATTCGCCCGATCAGATCGCAGAAAGGGTCGAATCGCTCGGTGTCACCAAGGCACGTCTGCCTCCTTTGAAGACGCTGATGCTGGGCGCACTCGCTGGTGCATTCATCGGCCTCGGTGCGCTGTATTTCACCATCGTCGCCAGCGACACCCAGCTGTCGTTCGGCGTCGCGCGCGTGCTGGGCGGGCTGGCATTTTCGCTGGGGCTGGTGCTCGTCGTGGTCGCGGGCGCGGAACTGTTTACCGGCAACAACCTGCTGGTAATGGCGTGGGCGGACGGCCGCATCAGCACGACTGAAGTGCTGCGCAACTGGGCGCTGGTCTTTATTGCCAATGCGGCCGGCGCGATCGGCCTTGCCGTCATCGTATATCTGTCGCATCACGCCGACATGAACAAGCACGCGGTCGCGGACGCTTATCTGCGGATCGCAGCGGCGAAGACCGCACTGCCGTTTGCGCAGGCGTTCTTCAAAGGCGTGTTATGCAATCTGCTGGTGTGCCTGGCGGTATGGATCGCACTAGCCGGCCATAGCGTAACCGACAAGATCATCGCCATCGTCTTTCCGATTTCGGCGTTCGTGGCGGCAGGCTTCGAACACAGCGTCGCCAACATGTATTTCATCCCGCTCGGCATCATGCTGAAGAACGACGGCAGCGTTCCCGCCGATGTAAACACCGCAACGCTCGACTGGGCCGGCTTCGCCGGCAACCTGCTGCCGGTCACGCTGGGCAATATCGTCGGCGGCAGCGTGATGGTGGCGCTGGTGTACTACGTGATTTACCGCCGGCCGAAAACCTGAATGCCCTGCTGCGGATCTTCGCAGCAACTTTCCCCGCTGTCGCGCATCGGACATCCCGGCGGCCGTTCGGGTGGCTTGAGAGGACAGAAGTTGTTGATATCGGCCGCCGGCTTCTGCAGAAAGCAGGTCATGGCGCTGGATGCCGCAGCCACTGCCCAGAAGGCAAAAAAACCGATGCTGTAAATTGCCGTGCGCCCGAGTTCAACCGGTTCGCCGAACAAATGCAGTTCCATTGGATCAAACAGTGTGAAAAAGACCGCCTCGGCCGCCCCGCCAATGACAAACGACGGCCACAGTACCCAGATCGCCCGCTGCATAGCTGCCTCCTCAATGAGCCGCGCTGTATTTCTGATTTACTGCGGTACTGCCACGATATTGTGTTGCGCACTGCCGCTCGCCTCGCCGGCCAGCCGCCATTGCCGCGCCGGGTCCTCGATCAATACCACGCGCCGGCCGTCAACCGGCGACGCCAGCGCGGCAACGAATGTTCCCGGCGCCGTTTTATGCAGTTCCAGTTTCTGATCGGCAACGGCGCGCGTTGGATGCACCAGCCGCAGGTTGAGCACGTCGGGCAGCGTGCCACCGCCGTGCATTGTCACCGTTACCCTGCCGGTCGCCTCACCGAGTGTCACTTCAGCGCTCAAACCAAGATCGCGTGCCGCCTGCCCGCGCGAGAGCGTCTGGTTGATGGCCAGACCACGCTTGTAATAGTCCTCGGCAACCAGACCGTCATCCGAGGAAATGGCCAGCCACAGCGTGACGAAGCCGGCTACGATCACGATCGCGGGGCCGGCCATCAGAATCCACGGCCACGGTTCGCGGTGCCAGGGCCGTGCCAGCGTATTTTCAATCGATGTCATGGTCGTCAACTCTTTTTCTATTATTGAACATAAAACACCGACTTTTCCACGGTTTTTACCCGCGCGTCGTCGGCGTCCTGAATGGTAAAACGCACCGGGTGCGAGCCCGGCCCGGTCTGCGCAGGGTCAATACGCACCGTCACCGGCACCGTCGTTGTACTGGCCACGGGTACTTCGACCGGCTGTTTGACAATGACTTCCATGCCTTCGATACCGCTGACCGAGATCGACAGTTTACGCGTCACCTCGGAGGTATTCATCACCTGCAAGCGGTATACATTCTCCAGCCGCCCATCGGCGGTTTCCCGGACCATGGCGGCGCGATCGCGAATGACATCGACCTTCAGCGGTACGCGCAGGAACAACAAGACGAAAAACGCGGCGATCACGGTGAACAGCACGGCGCTGTAAATCAGCGTCCGCGGACGCAAGACGTGGCGGAGTATCTGTTTATCCTGATAGGCGCCGTGCACGGCATTGTCGGTAGTGTAGCGGATCAGGCCATGCGCATACCCCATCTTGTCCATGACCTGGTTGCAGCCGTCGATGCAGGCCGCGCAACCGATGCACTCATACTGCAGGCCGTGCCGGATGTCGATGCCGGTCGGACAGACCTGCACGCAGATGCCGCAATCGACGCAATCACCGAGCCCCGCGCCGCGCGAATCGACATTTCGTCCGCGCGAACCCCGCGGTTCGCCGCGCTTGGCGTCGTAGGTGATGATCAGGGTATCGCGATCGAACATCACGCTCTGAAAACGCGCATACGGGCACATGTATTTGCAGACCTGTTCGCGCATCCAGCCGGCATTGCCGTAGGTAGCAAAACCGTAGAAGAACACCCAGAAGGTTTCCCAAGGCCCGAGGTGCACATGCACGGCTTCAGTCAGCAGTTCCCGCACCGGAGAAAAATAACCGACGAAGGTAAAACCGGTCCACAGCGACAGTGCGATCCAGATGCCGTGCTTGAGCGCCTTCAGCCCGGCCTTGCGCCCGTTGAGCGGCTGTGCGTCGAGTTTGATGCGCGCCATGCGGTCGCCTTCGACGCGACGCTCGATCCACAAAAAAATCTCGGTATAGACGGTCTGCGGACAGGCGTAACCGCACCACAAGCGTCCCGCCACCGCCGTAAACAAAAATAAAGAAAGCGCAGAGATGACAAGCAGCGTCGTCAGAAAAATAAAATCCTGCGGCCAAAAGACGAGACCGAAAATGTAGAACTTGCGCGAAGCCAGATCAAACAGCACAGCCTGGCGGCCGTTCCAGTTCAGCCACAATGTTCCGTAGAACACCAGCTGGGTAAACACCACCAGCGCAATGCGCCAGTTGGCAAACCAGCCATGCACCGAACGCGGGTGTATGGTGCGCTGGATTTCGTAGAGATCGACCGTGCCGTCCGGCTTTGCAGTCGATGATTTTTGTTCTGCCTGACTCATTGCCGCTTTTCTTTTGCCTGCTTGAAAAAAAACATCGGCCGCCATAACGCGTGGCCGGCCAATGCGTGTGCAACAACAGCACCGACATGCGGCGCCAGATATGCCCAGACTATGACCTGTCCGCCCTCATGCAGTTCCTTGGTGAAGCTGATTGCGCCGGTTGCAGCGCCGCCCGGCACCAGCCAGACAAATAACGTGGCACCACTCACCGCCATCCATACGAATGCGAAAAGCCCCAGCATCTGCACCAGTCCGGCAAGGCCCTGATGCAATGGCCGCGACGGCAGCACAAGGCGGGTCAACGCAACGATATCCTGCCAGGCCGGCAGCAGACGCGCACGGGTCAGTGGAAACCATGTCGAGAAACGGTTTTTGCGCGGCCCGGCGAACCCCCACAGCACGCGCAGCGCAACGACCAGCGCCATGCCCAGGCCACACCAGCGGTGGATGTCAAAACCTGCGTGTTCCGCCGACTTGTAATCGCCGGCAAACTGGCCACTGATGAGCGCGAGCATGCCGAACGCCACCAGCGCAAGATGAATCGACCGGGTTGTCAGGTTGATTTCAGCAGGCGCCGGTTCCTTCGCGTTCGCAACATCGCCATCGCGCATCAGGTCATTTCTGGAACTGGTTCGACAGCCCGTAGACGTAGGCCGCAAGCAGGTGAATTTTGCCGTCATCAAGGAACTGCTTGTGCGCCGGCATCTGCCCGGTTCGTCCCTTGGTGATTGTCTCGATGATCGTCGCTTCCGAACTGCCATAGAGCCAGTCCTTGTCGGTCAGGTTAGCCGAATGCAATTCAGGCTTGCCCTTGCCTTCGGCGCCGTGACAGGCTGCGCAGATGGCGCCGAACTTGACCTTGCCGCGCTCTGCCATCTCTGCGTCGTGCTGCAACCCGGAGAGCGAACGCACGTAGTTGGCAACGTCCTTGATCGCCTCCGGCCCACCGACCGCGGCACCGATGGCCGGCATCATGCCGAGGCGCCCATCGCGAATCGACGTCTTGATCGTTTCCGGATCACCGCCGTACAGCCAGACATCGTCGCGCAGATTCGGAAAACCCCTGCCGCCGCCGGCGTCCGAGCCATGGCATTGCGAACAATAATTCAGAAACAGGCGCTGGCCGATGACACGCGCATCGGGATCGGCGGCAACCGCCTTGAGGTCCTGCTGCAGATACTTATCGAAAATCGGGCCGTACTGGGCTGCCGCGTCCTTCTGTTCGGCCTCAAACTGCCCTTTCGAACTCCAGCCATAAGTGCCTTTATAAGTGCCGAGACCCGGATACAGGACGAGATAAATCAGCGAAAACACGATGGTGATGTAGAACATCCACATCCACCAGCGCGGCAGCGGACTGTTGCGCTCGCTGAGATCCTCATCCCAGGTGTGTCCCGTCGTCTCACCCTGCGCGCCGGACCCGCTCGTGCTGCTGAAGGTAAACAGCAATACGCCGCACGCAATCATGCTGACGACGGTGATTACCGCAATGTAAACGCTCCAGAAATCGTTGGTAAAGTCGCTCATGATTCTCCCTCAATGGCCTGCCTGGCGTCGGATTTGTTCCGCCGGCATATCTTCTTCGAGCGGCACACGTGCGGCCGCCTCGAAATCATCGCGCCGCTTGCCGCTCCACGCCCACAGCACGATGCCAATGAAAACCGTCATCATCACGACGGTCATTACACTGCTCAGATCGCTGTAATTCATCGCCGTTACCTCACGTTCTTGAGCAGTAAACCCAGGCCCTGCAGATAAGCGATCAACGCATCCTGCTCCGTCTTGCCCTTGACCGCCTCGGCAGCGCCGACGATATCTTCATCGGTATACGGCACGCCGACTTTGCGCAAAGCGCTCATTTTCAGCGGCACCATGTCCGGATCGAGCTTGGCCTGGGCAAGGAACGCATAGGCCGGCATGTTCGATTCCGGCACCACATCGCGCGGGTTGTTCAAATGCACGCGGTGCCATTCGTCGGAATAGCGGCCGCCGACGCGATGCAGGTCGGGACCGGTGCGTTTCGAACCCCACAGGAACGGATGGTCATATACAAACTCGCCCGCCACCGAGTAATGCCCGTAACGCTCGGTCTCGGCACGGAACGGACGAATCATCTGCGAGTGGCAGTTGCTGCAGCCCTCGCGGATGTAGATGTCGCGCCCGGAAAGCTGCAGCGCGGTGTAGGGTTTGAGGCCGGCCACCGGCTCGGTCGTCGAGCGCTGGAAATACAGCGGCACGATTTCGACCAACCCGCCAAAAGCGATGGCGAGAATGATCAGCGGGATCATCAACCCTACATTGCGTTCGATTACATCGTGTTTAGTTGTCATTTATTCCGCTCCAGAATCAGGCGTGCGCCAGCGTGACCGCGGGGATCTTTGCATCATCCACCGCGCGCTGACCTGCGATCGTCTTCCACACGTTGTAGGCCATGATCAGCATGCCTGTGAAGAAGATGAAACCGCCCAGCAGCCGCACCATGTAGTAGGGATAAGTCGCCTTCACCCCCTCGGCGAAACTATAGGTCAGCGTGCCATCGGCATTCACGGCGCGCCACATCAGACCCTGCATGACACCGGCAATCCACATCGCCGTAATGTAGAGCACCACACCAATAGTGGACACCCAGAAGTGCAGATTGATCAGGCTGACGCTGTACATTTCCTTGCGACCGAACAGGCGCGGAATCAGGTAATAGATGGCGCCGATCGACACCATCGCCACCCAGCCCAACGCACCGGAATGCACGTGGCCGATCGTCCAGTCGGTGTAATGCGAGAGCGCATTGACCGTCTTGATCGACATCATCGGCCCTTCAAAGGTCGACATGCCGTAGAACGACAGCGAAGTAACGAGGAACTTGAGGATCGGGTCGTCGCGCAGTTTGTGCCACGCACCGGACAGCGTCATCATACCGTTGATCATGCCGCCCCACGAAGGGGCCAGCAGGATCAGTGAAAACAGCATGCCGATCGACTGCGCCCAGTCCGGTAGCGCGGTGTAATGCAGATGGTGCGGGCCCGCCCACATATAAGTGAAGATCAGCGCCCAGAAATGCACCACCGAGAGCCGGTACGAATACACAGGGCGCCCGGCCTGCTTCGGAATGAAGTAGTACATGATGCCGAGAAAGCCGGCAGTGAGGAAAAAGCCGACTGCATTGTGACCGTACCACCACTGGATCATCGCATCCTGCACACCGGCATACGCCGAGTAGGACTTGGTCAGCGACACCGGGATCGCCGCGCTGTTGACCAGATGCAGAACCGCCACAGTCAGGATGAAGGCGCCGAAAAACCAGTTGGCGACGTAGATGTGCGGGATTTTCCGCTTCATGATCGTGCCGAAAAAGACGATGGCGTAGGAGACCCAGACCAGCGTGATCAGGATATCGATCGGCCACTCGAGTTCGGCATATTCTTTGCCGCTGGTAATGCCCAGCGGCAGCGTTACCGCGGCCAGTACGATAATGAGTTGCCAGCCCCAAAAGGTGAACGCCGCCAGCCCGTCACTGAACAGCCGCGCGTGACTGGTGCGCTGCACGGCGTAATACGACGTCGCAAACAGCGCGCATCCGCCGAAGGCAAAAATTACCGCGTTGGTATGCAATGGTCTCAGACGGCCGTAGGTCAGCCATGGTCCGAAATTCAGGTCCGGCCAGATCAGTTGCGCGGCAATGATGACACCGACCAGCATGCCGACGATGCCCCACACCACTGTCATGATCGAAAACTGCCGCACCACCTTGTAGTTATAAGTGGACTGCTCGCTCATCCCCGTGTCTCCAGAAAATACGTGCTGC
>JANXSE010000075.1 GCA_025356695.1 Betaproteobacteria bacterium | reverse complement strand
CGCGGGGACGCCTACCGCCTGATTTCAGCACGCCGTGCCACAAGCAAAGAACGGATCCAATATGAAAACTGAATACGACTTTTCCAAGGGCAAACGCGGCGCCGCAATCCCGCAAAAGGGAAAAACGCGCATTTCGATCTTCATCGATAATGCCGTGCTGGCCGGATTCCGCGCGCGTGCCGAACGCGCCGGCACCGGCTATCAAACAATGATGAATGAAACGTTGCGGGAATATCTTTCCAGCGACAGCCAGCCGGTGACCGCGCTCGCGCTAAGGCAAATCCTGCGGCAGGAAGTTCCGGCATACCTGAAAGATGTTGCCATCGGCGCCAAAGCACCCCGGAAAAAGAAAGCGGCCCGCTGAGCTGTTTGGCGGAATTGGGCGTGGTGCTTCTTCCCCTCACCCCTGCCCTCTCCCTCAAGGGGAGAGGGAGAAAAACTTGCCCTTCACCCCGGCAGCGGCAGCGTGATGATGCGCCCGGTCTCCGCCGCTAATTGAATGCCCAGCGTCGTCTCCAGCGTGGTGCGCGCTTCGCGCGGCGTTGCCAGCAGGCAGGGCTTGCCGGTGACCAGATGATCGAGCCAGGCGCGCGTTTCGTTGGCAATCGCGCCATGAAATTCGCCAAGCGCCCAATCGCCCGGCGTGCCGCTGTTGAGAAACACCATGTTCACTTCATGCCCGGGCAGATAGACGTGCGGAATGCCCTTGTTGGTGTACATGATCTGGTCGGTGTGATCGTCATCGACAATCAACACGCCTTCGGTGCCGAGCATCTCGAAGCGCGTGGCGTGCCCGAGCGCCGGATATTTCTCCGGCAGCGCGTAACTCACCGTCAGGTTGACCACCGTGCCGTCGGAATAAGTGATGATCGCGTAGTTGATGTCATCCACATCAAACCCCGCCGCCTTCAGCACGCCCTTCTGCCCGCGCGCAAATACCTCGACGGGCTGCGCGCCTTCGAGCATCCAGTTCACGATATCGACGTAATACGTCAGCGCATCGACCACCGGTGTGGCCTCGCGGTCGCGCGTCATGATGGCGATGCCGTTGGCGCGGTTATTGAAGAGGCGCGCCGAGATGCCCGTAACTTTTCCCATGCGCCCCTGCTTGATCTGCTCCTTCGCCAGCATCCAGCGCAGGTCTTTGAAGCGGCGGCTGTAACCGACGCGCACTTCCACACCGGCCTTCTCGGACGCCTCGATGATGCGGTCGGCATCGGCTACCGACAGCGCAATCGGTTTCTCCACCAGCACCGGCTTGCCGAGCTCGATCGCCTGCAGGATCGGCTTCATGTGCTCGCCCTCAGCGGTCGACACGATCACCGCGTTGACCTCGGGGCGCGCAATCGCTTCGAGATTGTCGGCGGTGTGAAACTGCGCGCCGACTTTGCCGGCAAGTGTTTTCGCATTGTCGCCGACGCGGTCCGCAACGCCGACGAAGTTGACCGACGGATGCGCCAGCGCCTGGCGCGCGCGCATGGTGCCGATGCGGCCGCTGCCGACGACGGCAATACCGAGCTGCTTGCGTTCGATGATGGTCTCCCCGGAATGAATGGCGGGCGTTCGATGCGCCCCAGGGTGATTCTACCGGACGGGGCGCGGGGTGGATGGAGGTGGTGCGGGGCTTCTTCACCCTCACCCCTACCCTCTCCCATCAAGGGAGAGGGCGCTTGCTAATTCGTGCACTGCGTTGGTTCAGTCCTATTGTTTTTATTCCCTCCCCCCTTGTGGGGGAGGGTTAGGGTGGAGGGTAACGGCGCCCGCCCCCATCCTGCGGCCCCCTCGCCGATGAAACTGGCTCTCCCCCCACCAGGGGGGGGAAGGAACCTTCTGATTTGCGCGCTACACATCGATCAATTCACATGCATTGAATTGACCCACCACAAACAAACCTGCCACACGAAGTGTTAGCTTGATACCCTCGGAAATTGTCGTCACGCGCTGAATGCCTCCACGCGCTACAATTTCCGGTCCTGCATAAAATAAAACCGTGCGCTGCACGATAACGAGGAAATCAAGATGAGCGAATTGCGTTACGAAGCGCCCAAAACGCTGGAAGCGGCGATTGCGCTGCTGGCCGGGGCGCAGGGCCTGACCAAAGTGCTAGCCGGCGGCTCCGACCTGCTGGTGCAGATGCGCGCCGGTCGTGTCGAGCCGGCGCTGGTGGTCGACATCAAAGGTATTCCCGAAATGACCACGATCACTGCCGAGAACGGCGGCTTTCGTTTCGGCGCTGCGGTGCCTTGCATGGAAATCGTCGAGCACAAAGCATTTTCAAAAGCCTGGCCCGGCCTCACCGAAGCGATCGCGCTGATCGGTTCGATCCAGGTCAAGGGCCGCGCAAGTGTGGGTGGCAATCTGTGCAACGCCTCGCCGGCCGCCGACAGCGTGCCAGCGCTGATCGCCGCCGGCGCCATTGCGAGCATCGCCGGCCCCAAAGGCAAACGCGAAGCGCGCGTCGAAGACATCGTCACCGGCCCGGGCAAGACCTCGCTCGCCAAGGGTGAAATCGTCACCTCGTTTTTTCTTGCCAAACGCCCGCCGCATGCGGCGGACGCTTATCTGCGCTTCACGCCGCGCACCGAGATGGACATCGCGGTGGTCGGTGCAGCAGTCAATCTGACACTCGGCGCCAAGGGCGTGTGCACCGATGCACGCGTGAGCCTGGGCGCCGTCGCCGCGACCGCCCTGCTGGTAGCAGAAGCCGCCGCGGCACTGATCGGCAGCAGCGTCGACGACGCCGCACTCGCCCGCCTCGAAGCCGCTGCGAGTGCCGCGGCCAAACCGATCGACGACAAACGCGGCACCAAGGAATATCGGATCAAGGTGGTCGGCGTGATGGCACGCCGCGCCGCCACGATTGCGCGCGACCGCGCAAAGGGGAACCCGTAATGGCCAAGCACCATGTAACGACCACGCTCAACGGCAACCCCGTCGAGTTTCTGTGTGAAACGCAGCAGACGCTGCTCGACGTGCTGCGCGATGAACTGCACATGACCGGCACCAAGGAAGGCTGCGCCAGCGGTGACTGCGGCGCCTGCAGCGTGACAGTGAACGGGCGGCTGGTCTGCTCGTGCCTGATGCTCGGCGTCGAGGCCGAGGGCAAAACCATCGAAACCATCGAAGGCATGGCCAACGGCGCGCAGTTGCACGTGCTGCAGCAGAAGTTTCTCGAACACGCGGCGCTGCAATGCGGCATCTGCACGCCGGGCATGCTGATCGCGGCAAAATCGCTGCTCGAACGCAACCCCGACCCGACCGAGACCGAAGTGCGCTATTGGCTGGCGGGCAATCTGTGCCGCTGCACCGGTTACAACAAAATCGTCGAGGCGGTGCTTGCCGCCGCCGTCGAAATGCGGAGGACATAGACATGGACACCCCGACCAGTTATCCCGAGAAAAAACTGAAGGTCATCGGCACCAGCCCGGTGCGCCCCGACGGCGTGCCCAAGGTGACGGGCCTCGCCCAATACGGCGCCGACTTCAACCTGCCCGGCATGTTGTGGGGCAAGGTGCTGCGTTCGCCGCACGCGCACGCGCGCATCCGCTCGCTCAATACCAAAAAAGCCGAGGCGCTGCCCGGCGTCAAGGCCGTGCTCACCGCGGCCGATCTGCCCGAGCAGAAATTCGAATACGTCGGCCCCGAGCGCATCGCCGTCAACTACTGGCACATGACGCGCAACATCCTCGCGCGCGAGAAGGTGCTGTATGAAGGCCACGCGATTGCCGCGATTGCCGCCACCAGCCAGAAAATCGCCGACGCGGCGCTCAAGCTGATCGAAGTCGAATACGAAGTGCTGCCGCACGTGATCGACGTCGATGCCGCGATGGCGGCCGACGCGCCGCTGTTGTTCGAAGACATGATCACGCGCGGCATCGAACCGCCGCCCGCCAAAGCCTCGAACATCTCGAAGCGCATCGAATACAAACTGGGTGACATTGCCGCCGG
This sequence comes from Betaproteobacteria bacterium, assembly GCA_025356695.1. The sequence goes on along the minus strand of JANXSE010000075.1, from coordinate 1,975 downwards.
CTTTGCCGCAGCCGATGAAATCGTTGAAATGAATTTCACCACCGCCGCGGTGCACCAGGGTTATATCGAGCCGCACGCCTGCATTGCGCGCACCGACAGCGACGGGCAATCCGAGTTGTGGGTGTCAACGCAGGGCCACTTCATCGTGCGCACCTACGTCGCCAAGCTGCTCAACATGAAAACGGGCGACTTGCGCGTGCATGCCGCGGAAATCGGCGGTGCCTTCGGCGGCAAGACGGTGGTTTATCTCGAGCCGCTGGCGGTGGCGCTGTCGCGCAAGAGCGGCCACCCGGTGAAAATGACAATGACGCGCGAAGAAGTGTTCAAGGGCAGCGGCCCGACCTCCGGCGCCTCGATGACGATCAAGATCGGCGTCATGAAAGACGGCAAGATCGTCGCCGCCGATGCGCTGTTCAAATATCAGGCCGGCGCTTTTCCCGGCTCACCGGTGATGAACGGCTGCATGTGCGGCCTCGCGCCCTACGACATTGCCAACATGCGCACCATCGGCTACGACGTGGTGTGCAACCGGCCGAAGGCTGTCGCCTATCGCGCGCCGGGCTCGCCGATCTCGGCATTTGCCGTCGAGAGCACGCTCGACGCCGTCGCCAAGAAGATCGGCATGGACCCTTTGCAACTGCGCCTGAAAAACACCGCGAAGATCGGCACGCCGCTGATCTGGGGGCCGAAGCACACGCACGCCGGCTTCGCCGAAACGCTGCAGGCCTTGGCGAAACACCCGGGCTACAAAACGCCGCTCGGTAAAAATCAGGGGCGCGGCGTCGCTTCGGGCTACTGGTTCAACGGCGGCGGCGAATCGAGCGCGACGGTGTCGATCAACGAAGACGGCACCGCGGTGGTCTCCACCGGCAGCCCCGACATCGGCGGCTCGCGCGCCTCGATGGCGCTGATGGCGGCCGAGGCGCTGGGCATTGATTACGACCGCGTGCGGCCGATCATCGCCGACACCAACTCGGTGGGCTACACGCAGGGCACCGGCGGCTCGCGCGTCACCTATGCCACCGGCAAAGCAGTGATCAACGCCTGCAACAAAGTGATTGCCGAGTTGTGCGCACGCGCCGCAAAAATCTGGAAGATCGACGTTGAAGACGTGATCTGGGAAGACGGCCACGCGCGCCCCGCCGGCAAAAAAGCCGGCGCCTTCGAACCGCTGTCGTTAAAAGCAATCGCCGCGCAACGCACCGCCACCGGCGGCCCGGTCACCGCATCGGCAGCCGTCAACGACGGCGGCCAGGCACCGGGTTTCTCGACGCAGTTCTGCGATGTTGAAGTCGACCCCGAAACCGGTCTCGTGAAAATTCTGCGCTGGGTCGCCGCGCAGGACGTCGGGCGCGCCGTGCACCCCGCCTATGTCGAAGGCCAGATCCACGGTGGCGTCACGCAGGGCATCGGCTGGGCGCTGAATGAGGAATACATTTACGACAAGGACGGCCGCCTGACCAACGCGGGCTTCCTCGATTACCGCATGCCGGTGTGCTCCGACCTGCCGATGATCGAAACCGTGCTGGTCGAAGTGCCCAATCCCAACCACCCCTACGGCGTCAAAGGCATGGCCGAAGCCAACATCGTGCCGCCGATGGCCGCAATGGCCAACGCCATCCACAACGCCATCGGCAAGCGCCTCACCGATTTGCCAATGTCACCGCCGAAAGTACTGGCCGCGTTGTCGGGCAAGTAACGCAGCAGCGCGTCTTAACTGCAACCGCAGCCCCACGCGCAGTCTTGCGCTCTCCCGCGCTTCTCGTGGGAGAGCGCCGGCTTCATCGGCGAGGGGGCCACAAGGGTGGTGGGCATACGGTGCTTCCTCCCCCCATCCTGCCCTTCCCCCTCAAGGGGGGAAGGAACTTTCTAACTCACTCCATCCGTTTCTACTTCCTCTGCCCCTTGCAGAAGGCCCCCTTTCCACTTGCGTGAGAGCGTAGCCCCGTAGCCCCGTAGCCCCGTAGCCCCGTAG
>JANXSE010000466.1 GCA_025356695.1 Betaproteobacteria bacterium | reverse complement strand
GGCAAAGGCGGCATAGAATGAAATCTTCGGCGCGCCCCGCGTTGCTCACTACCGTGGACTGCGCTTCGCCGTTAACAACCCGCCCGGATTCCACTTATAAATCGGGGAAAGTTGTTCAAACAAACGGGACCACTTCTAACTATGGACGATACGCAATTCAAAGCGGTCAGACGATTACTGCTGGAAGGTGGCGTCGCAGGCGCGTTGATTGCCGCCACAACTGTTGATGCGCAGGCGCAGCCGGCCAGCACAGCGCGCCGCATCGAAGTCGCGGGCGAGGGCGCAGACCCGAACAAACCCGTTGTGATTTCACCGTTGATGCGCGCGGTGGCGACTTACATCGCACAGGCGGCGACAACGCCGCTGCCGGAGGCGGTAACCGAGGCGACCAAGCATCATTTGATCGACACCCTCGCAGCAATGGTTTCGGGCACGCGGTTGCTGCCCGGCGAACGCGCGATCGCCTATGTGAAAACGCTGGGCGGCGTCGCCGAAGCCTGCGTGCCGGGCACGCGCATCGTTACCAACGTGACCAACGCGGCGATGACCGGCGGCATGCTTGCGCACGCCGATGAAACCGACGACACGCATGCGCTGGCAGTGTTGCATCCGGGCGCGGGCGTGGTGCCCGCGGCGCTGGCCATGGCCGAGATGGAAAAATCGAACGGCACTGCCTTGCTGCGCGCGGTGGCACTCGGTTACGACATCTGCGTGCGGCTGTCGCTGGCGATGGGCGGGGATAAATTCAGCGCGAGCGGGCGCGACACCCACGGCTTCGGCTGCACTTTCGGCGCCGCCGCTGCTGCCGGCTCGCTGCTCAGGTTCAATTTCGACCAGGTGCGTCACCTCCTGTCGTTCGCGGCGCAGCAGGCTTCCGGCGTCGCCAATTTTCCGCAGGACCGCGAGCACATCGGCAAGGCGTTTTTGTACGGCGGCATGCCGGGCCGCAACGGTGTGGCCGCAGCGACCATGGTTCAGCTCGGCTGGACCAACGTCGAGGACATGTTCGCCGGCGAGCAGAATTTCTTTGCTGCGTACGGCATTGCGCAAACTGATCCGGAAATTCTGGCGCGCGGGCTCGGGGAAGTGTTCGAGGTCGGCAAGACCAACATCAAACGCTGGTCGACTGGCGGCCCGATCCAGGCGCCGCTCGATGCGCTCTCCTACCTGATGAAAACGCACAATCTGAAGGCCGCCGATATCGAGAAAATTATCGTGCGCCTTTCACATCAAGGTGCCAATACCGTCAACAACCGCACCATGCCCAACATCTCGCTGCAGCATCTGGTGGCGGTGATGCTGCTCGACGGTACGGTGACGCTGTCCTCGGCCAACGACGTCGCGCGCATGCAGGACCCGAAAGTGATCGAACTGCGCCGGCGCGTCGAACTCTACGGCGACGATGAAATGGACCGCGTGCGGCCGGTGCGGCAGGCGATCATGGAAATCAAATTGCGCGACGGCCGCGAACTGCGTCATCGTGTGCTCGAAGTGCGCGGCATGGCGCAGAATCCGATGACGCGCGAAGAGGTCGGCGAGAAATGCCTTGGCCTGTGCGCGCCCGTGCTCGGCAAAAAACACGCGCGCGAATTGATCGATGCGATCTGGAGCATCGAGCGCATCAATAACATCAGGATTTTGCGCCCGCTGTTGCAGGCCTGATTATCTGCCCCTGATTACCGGTCAGCGACCGCCGTGGCGTTGCGTCGATCGATCGACGACGACGATGCCGTGCTCAGTTCGGCGTCGCCCCCGACGCCTGCACGACCTTGCGCCACTTGGCGATTTCGGACTTCATGTAAGCGCCGAATTCCTCCGGCGTGCCGGGTGCGGCTTCGATGCCCTGCTTGAACAGCAGTTCCCTGACGTCGGGCAGATTCAGCAGCGTTACTACATCACGGTTGAGTTTCGCGATAATTTCCGCCGGCGTTTTTACCGGGGCTACCAATCCGTACCAGTTGTTGGCTTCGAAACCCGGTAGACCCGCTTCGGCCATCGTCGGTAATTCGGGCGCGAAGGCGGAGCGTTTCGCAATCGTCACGGCAAGCGCTTTGACCTTGCCCGCCTGCATCTGCGGCACGGCAACCACGGCGGTGGCAAAGACGAGTTGCAGGCGGCCGGCGATCAAATCGATTATCGACGGCGGGCCGCCTTTGTAGGGCACGTGGATCAATTTCAGTTTGGCCATCGAGCTGAATAATTCGCCTGACAGATGACCGGCCGTGCCGACGCCCGACGAACCATAGACGAGATCGCCGGGGCGCGAGCGCGCCAGCGCGATCAGTTCCCTGACGTTTTTTACCGGTAGTGCCGGATGAATGACCAGAATGTTGGTGGAGTCGGCGGCGCGCGAGATCGGCGCAAAGTCGCGCAACGGGTCGACCGCCAGGTCTTTGTAGAGGCTGGGATTGATGGCGAGCACGGCGATGGTGCCCATCAGCAAGGTGTGGCCGTCGGGCGGGGATTTGGCGACGAACTCACTGCCGACATTGCCGCCCGCGCCGGGGCGGTTGTCGACGAAGAACTGCTGGCCGAGTTGTTCCGACAGTTTCGCTGCGATGACGCGGCCGGTGATATCGACGCCGCCACCCGATACCGCGCCGACAACGATGCGCACCGGACGCGCGGGATATTCTGCGGCAATCGCCGTGGTGACAACGAGGCAAGCCAGCCATGTGCAGGCAATGCGGCGAGGCGCGTTTGAAACGATGCTCGTGATCATTGCGTGACTTTCCGGAGCATGATGGCAGACGCACTATAATGGTTTCGTTCATTTGGTGCAGGGCGTTTCAGATGGCGCGCGGGTCGCGCCCGTATTGCCGCCGCTGCCGAATCGGGGGCTACGCGCTTTGCATTTGCGAAAACTGTTTTTCGTTACGTTTGCCGCGTTCAGTGTGTCGCTTGCGCACGCGCAGCACACGGCGGCGAACTATCCGGCCAAACCGATCCGCATGGTGGTGCCGTTCACGCCGGGCGGTTCGAATGACATCGTCGCACGCCTGATCGGCATGAAAATGGCCGAGGGCTGGGGCCAACAGGTGGTGATCGACAACCGGCCGGGTGCCGGCGGCGCGCTGGGCGCGGAAATGGTGGCGCGCGCGGTGCCCGACGGCTACTCGCTGATCCTGACCAATCCGGGGCCGAGCATCCACAACATTTTGCTGCGCAAAAAACCGCTGTACGGTTTCGATGATTTTGCCCCGGTGATTTACGTCGGCTATGCGCCGGCGATCATTATCGTCAATCCGAAACTGCCGGTGAACAATATCCGTGAATTCGTTGCGTATGCAAAAGCTAATCCAGGCAGGATCACCTGGGGTTCGCCCGGCACTGGCAGCAATCCGTACATCGGCATGGAAATGTTCAAGGCGGCGGCGAAGATTGACGTTACCCACGTGCCCTATAAAGGCACGGGCCCGGCGCTGACCGATCTGGTGGCGGGGCAGATTGACGCACTGCAATCCTCGGTGGCTTCGACCGAGGCTTATTTGAAAACCGGACGTGTACGTGTGCTGGCAGTGGCGGCGGCGAAACGCCAGTCGCAGATTCCGGAAGTGCCGACACTCGCCGAGCAGGGCATTAACGGTGCCGACATTGTCATCTGGTACGGCCTGCTGACAGCGGCGCAGACCCCGCGCGCGGTGATCGACAAACTCAACCGCGAAGTGAACCGCATTCTGCGCCTGCCCGATGTGCGCGCGCGTTTTGACGCGATGGGCGCCGAGATCGAAGGCGGCACGCCGGAGAAGTTCGGCGCTTTTATCAGGAGCGAAGCGGATGCGCTGCGGCGCCTGATCAAAACCGGCGCCGTGTCGCCCGAATAGTCGCGTTAGAATCGCACTTCAAGCATTTCACCAATAACAATCGAAAGCGGAGAGAGTCATGAGCACAGCAGCCAAACCGATGTCGCAGCCACACGATTACAAAATGATCGTCGAAAAAGACGTCAAAATTCCATTGCGCGACGGCGGCTTTCTCTACGGCGACATTTACCGCCCGGACAGCGGCGGGGAAAAATTTCCGGTGCTGATGAACATCGGCCCATACCAAAAAGACAAGGTCTGGGTGCCGCCGCACGACCTCGAAGAAAAAGCCAACCCCTATATGAACTGGGAAACGGCCAACCCGATGTGGTGGGTGCCGCGCGGCTATGCCTTGTTTCGCGTCGATACCCGCGGTTCCGGCAAGTCACCGGGGATGTCGGAGCCGAGTTCCTACCAGGAGGCGGTCGATTGTTATGACTGCATCGAATGGGTGGCGAAGCTGCCGTGGTGCTCGGGCAACGTCGGCACCATGGGTGTGTCGTACCACGCTGCGTTTCAGTGGAAGGTCGCCGGCCTGCAGCCGCCGTCACTGAAGGCCATCATTCCGTGGGAAGGGCGCGCCGACCAGTACCGCGATCAGGCCTATCACGGCGGCATTTTCGCGATGGGCTTCATCGCCAGCTGGCACAACCGCAACACCGCCTGGCACCTGCTCGGCAAGCCGCGCGCCTACAACCCCGATTCGTTCAACAACAACATGTTGTGGAACTACATGAGGAACGACCTCGATTCCGAGTTCTGGCGCCAGTCCAGCGCGCGTTGGGAGAAGGTCAAGGTGCCGTTCTACAGCTGCGGAAACTGGGGCGGTTTTGCCATGCATCTGCGCGGCAACACCGAGGCCTTCACGCAGGCCGCCTCCAAACACAAGAAGCTTCGCATCCATACCGGTTCGCATTACCACCCGTTTCACTCGGAAGAAGGACGCATCGATCAACTGCGCTTCATGGATCACTGGCTAAAGGGCATCGACACCGGCATCATGGACGAACCGCCGGTCAAAATCGAAATCCGCACCGGTGGTGTCTTGAAGCCGAGCGGCGCCTACCACTTCCGTTTCGAAAACGAATGGCCGCTGGCGCGCACGCAATGGACGAAATTTCATCTGCATATCGAGCGCGACGCGTCGGACAAAAAAGACGCGATCGAAGGCAGCCTTGTTGCCTCGCCGGCAAAAACGACCTGCAAGCTGACCTATCCGGGCGCGGCGGCCACGCGCCCCGGCAAGGCGCCGCGCGGCATTTCCTTCGTCACGCCGCCGATGGAGAAAGATACCGAGGTGACGGGGCCGATCGTGCTGAAGCTGTGGGTATCGAGCACGACCGAAGACATGGACCTCTTCGCCACCATTCGCAACATTGATGCTGAGGGCAAGGACGTTTGCGAAATCGGTCAGCAGGAGGACGAAATCGCCTGCGTGACCAAGGGCTGGCTGCGTGCTTCGCATCGCAAGCTCGACAAGGAGAAGTCGACGCAGTACCGGCCCTATCACGCGCACGATGAACATCAATGGCTGAAAGCCGGCGAGATCGTCGAATGCGACGTCGAAATCTGGCCGACCTCGATGGTGTTCAAGAAGGGGCACAAGATCCGTCTCGACATCAGCCCGGTCGATGGCGTCGGCAGTCTTTACTTTTCGCATTTCCACGCCGACTACAACCAAGGCGCGCTCAACACGGTCTATTCCGGCGGTGATAAAGATTCGTATTTGCTTTTGCCCGTCATTCCGTCGAAATAGCAGGGATTGCTGCCGCGTTTTGATTTGCCACGCGGCGGCGTTTCTGCAAAACTGGCGGTTAGAAATTCGACAACAATCCGGCGGGACCCCAATGCTTAACACCCTCGCAGCCATTCGGCGGCATTCTGCCGTTTTCGCGTTTGCATTGTGCTGCGCAATCGGGACCGGCACGGCAGCCGCCGCCGAGGCCGAGGCGGTGCGCGTAAATCTGTTCCCGACCGCCAAGCAGCTGCCGTTTTTGCTCGGCAATGAGCGCGGCATTTTTGCCCGTCGCGGGATCCGGCTCGAATTGCAGTACACGGAAAATTCAACCACCCAGCGCGCGGCACTCGCCAACGGCACCGTTGATATCGTGCATTCGGCCGTCGATAACGCGGTGGCGATGGTTGAGATGGCCGGCAATGACGTGGTGATCGTCATGGGCGGCGACAGCGGCTCCAACGAGTTCATCGTGCAGCCGCATCTGAATTCCTTCGCCGACGTGCGCGGCAAAATCCTCGTTGTCGATGCGACGGATACTGCGTTCGCGCTGCAGGCGAAGAAAATCCTGCTTGGTTACGGACTGCAGGCGGGTCGCGACTACACCATCAAGGCGATCGGTCGCGGCGCGCAGCGCCTGCAGGCGATGGTGGATGACAAAGCCAGCGCGGCAGCGATCATGAACCCGCCGTTTTCGGTGCAGGCCGTGCAGATGGGCATGAAGAGCCTCGGCCGCACGGTCGATCTGCTCGGGCCCTATCAGTCGGCCGGCGTGTTCGTCATGCGTCAGTGGGGACGCGCACACGGTCCGCTGCTGGAAAAATATCTGGCCTCTTATGTGGAGTCGCTGCGCGGCGTGTTCGATCCGGCGAATCGCGCCGACTGCGTGCGCCTGCTGATGGCGCAGTTGAAGCTGTCGCGCGACGAAGCCGAGGCGACTTACAAACTGCTGCTCGATCCGGCGATCGGCTACGTGCGCGACGCGAAGCTCGACCCCGAGGGATTCAAGGCGACGCTCGCCCTGCGCGCCGAAATCGAGAACAAGGGCGGTGCGGTGCCGCCGCCGGAGAAATATCTCGATTTGTCCTATTACCAGCGCGCAATCGAATCGCTCAGGCGCTGATTGTTTTGTCTAACACGCCCGTGAAGGGCGAATGAAAGAGGAGAGAAGATGATACGCAAACTCAGGACCCAGCGCGACGACCAGCAGTGGATGCTCGATCTCGCACTCAACATGCGCGGCCGCGTGCAGAACTTCGAGCGTGACGACGCCGAGGTGCCGTCAGGTAAACGTGCGCGCAACTACCGCATGTTGCCCAAAGTCTGGCGCGAAGCCGGTGAGAAACATGAGAAGTTCGCCAAGCGTGCGCACGCCATGGGTGCCAACGAAACGGCCTGTTATCACTACGATCACGCGATTGAAGCCTACCGCATGGCGCAGCACCCGATCTATTTCGACAACCATCCGGTGAAGAAATTTCTCTACAAGAAAATGTCGGAGATGGTCGACCTGCGCAGCAAGGTGGCGAGTTACCCGATCGAACGCGTCGAAATTCCGTTCGACGACGGCAAGACGATCTCCTGTCTGCTCCACCTGTTGCCGGACCGCCGCAAGGCGCCGGTCGTCATCTACGTGCCGGGCATGGACCAGACCAAGGAAGTGTTCCCGAAGGCCTTTCACAACATCGCGTTGTCGCGCGGCTTTCACGTCATTGCCATCGACGGCCCGGGGCAGGGCAATTCGAACATGCAGAAAATCCGTTCGGTCGGCGACAACTACGAGCGCGCCGGTGCTGCGGTGATCAGCTATCTGCAGAAGCGCAAGGAAGTCGACAAGAAAAAGATCGCCATCTACGGCATTAGCATGGGCAGTTACTGGGCGCTGCGCCTGTCGAGCTACGACCACCGCGCCGCTGCGGTGGTGAGTTCGGTGGCCTGCTTCAATCCGAACAACACCATCTTCACGCAGTCCTCGCCGCGCTTCAAACAGATGTTCATGTATATGGCGGGCTATGAGGATGAGGCGAAATTCGACAAGGAAGTCGCCGGCGACATGACGGTGCGCGGTTACCTCGACAAGGTGAAATGCCCGACGTTGCTGGTGACCGGCGAGTTCGATCCGCTGTGCCCGCTGGAAGACGCGGTCGAGGCATTCGGCGATCTCAAGGTGGGGAAAGAGATGTGGGTCATCGAGAACCAGTACCACCCGCTGTGGGGGTTGCCCAACTTTGGCGGTTTGGACTGTCACGATTATGTGATGGACTGGCTGAAGCTGTTGTTCTCCGGCAAGCGCGTGCCGAAGAAGAGCGGCCGCATCTCCTACATCAAGGAGAACGGTGATGGCCCGTGGGGCGATTGCGCGTGGACGCCGCCGATCAAGAAGGGGCAGGCGTACTTCTGATCGCCGTTTTTTATGCGTCTCGCTGGCGATGATGCGTGCCAGCACTCTTCCTCCCCCCTTGAGGGGGAGGATTGAGGTGGGGGGCGAGCGCTGGTTGTCCCCCCATCCCTGCCTTCCCACTCAAGGGGGGAAGGAGTTTTACGTCACGGTAAATGTGCGGTAGCGAGTTATTCGGACGCGCTGTGCGTTTACAGTTTTGGAGGAGGCTACACGCATGCGCACTGAACTGATCACCATTAAAACGCCGACGATCCCGATCGACGGCGCTTACCACCTGCCCGACAGCGGCACGCCGGTCGGCGCGGTGCTGCTGTTCCACGGCAACACCATGAATTTCTACACCGGTATGGCGCGCTTTCTGCCGCCGGTGCTGACGAAAGCCGGCTTTGCCTGCCTTGCATTCAACCGGCGCGGACACGATGTCATCACGACACGCAACAGCCGCGCCGCCGAAGGCGGCGCGTTTCAAACCACGGCCGAAGCCATTGAGGACAACCGCCTTGCTGCAGAATGGCTGGCGGCCAAAGGTTTTCCGGCCCCGGTGGTCATCGGTCACAGCAACGGCGGCATGCTGGGTACGCGCCACGTCGCCGATTATCCGCAGACGCCGGCACTGGTGCTGCTGTCGGCGGGACGCGGCGGCCCCACATCGATGCAGGCGAGCGGTGAGCGCGACCGTGTCGGTCCCGGCGAGCAATTTCCGGAAATCCTCGCGCAGGCGCAGGCGGCAGT
>JANXSE010000445.1 GCA_025356695.1 Betaproteobacteria bacterium | reverse complement strand
TTTCGCCGATCCGCAGGTGCAGCATCTGCACATGGCCGCCCCCGTGCATCACCCGGTGCTGGGCGACATCGAACTCGTCAACCAGCCGATCGAGCTGTCGCGCACGCCGAGCGAAATCCGCACGGCGACGCCGGAGTGCGGAGAGCATACCGATGAGGTCATGCACGAACTGGGTTACAGCGACGGCGAGATTGCGGATTTGCGCAAACGGATCGTGATTTAGCCGGCAACGGCTAAGGCGATAAAACGGGGCGGTTGTTGCGAATATGTCTCGCGGCAACCGCCCCGTTTCTTTGGCGCGAGAGTGTTACTTTGCGACCGGATGATTGGCGAGTTTTTCCAGCGCCTTGACCATCGCTGAGTGGTCCGACTTGGCGCCGCCGTCGGCGCTGCAGGCGTTGAAGAGTTCCTGTGCGGTGGCGGTGTTCGGTAGCGAGATGCCGAGCGCGCGTGCGCCGGCCAGTGCAAGCGCCAGATCCTTCTGGTGCAGTTCGATGCGGAAGCCCGGATCGAAGGTGCGCTTGATCATACGCTCACCGTGCACTTCAAGAATGCGCGAAGCCGCAAAGCCGCCCATCAGCGCTTGGCGTACTTTGGCAGGATCGGCGCCGGCTTTCGAGGCAAACACCAGCGCTTCGCTCACCGCTTCGATATTCAGCGCGACGATGATCTGATTGCAGACCTTGCAGGTCTGGCCGTCGCCGATGCCGCCGACCAGCGTGATGTTCTTGCCCATCAATTCGAACAGCGGTTTGACCTTGTCGAACACCGCTTGCGTCGCGCCGACCATGATGGTGAGCGCGGCGTTTTTTGCGCCAACCTCGCCGCCCGACACCGGCGCATCGACATAGTCGCAGCCGAGTTCGTTGATGCGTTTGGCGAAGACTTTGGTTTCGATCGGCGAGATCGAACTCATGTCGATCACTGTCTTGCCTTTCGTCAGGCCTTCTGCCACACCGTTGGCGCCGAACAACACTTTCTCGACGTCGGGCGTATCGGGCACCATCAGAATCACAATATCGGATTTCTGCGCGACTTCTTTGGCGCTGGCGCAGGCAGTGCCGCCCGCGACGGTCAGTTCCGCCGGCACGCCACTGCGCGAATTGAGAAACAGTTTGTGGTCGCCCTTGATCAGGTTGAACGCCATGGGTTTGCCCATGATGCCCAGACCGATGAATCCGATATTGCTCATGTCGTCTCCCCTTTACAGATAACGTTTGGTCCAGCCCAGACCCGCCTCTGTGGTCGTCGCCGGTTTGTATTCGCAGCCTATCCAGCCGGTGTAGCCGATTTTGTCCAGGTGCGGCAGCAGAAATTCGTAATTGATTTCGCCGCTACCGGGTTCGTGGCGGCCCGGCGTGTCGGCCAGTTGCATATGCGGTATCAGGGCCAGGTTTTTCTCGATGGTCGGCGCGAGGTCGCCTTCCATGATCTGCATGTGATAGATGTCGTACTGGACATACACATTGTCCGATCCGGTGGCGGTGATGATGTCGAGGGCCTGCGCCGTGTTGGTCAGGAAAAATCCCGGAATGTCGCGCGTGTTGATGGCTTCGATCAGCAGTTTGATACCGGCGGCTTTCAGCCGCGGTGCGGCATATTGCAGGTTCTTGATGAAGGTCTCGCGCGCTTCCATCGGATCGCGGCGCGATGGTCGTATGCCGGCCAGACAGTTGAGCTGTTTGCAGTTCAGCGCCCCGGCATATTCGATGGCCTTATCGACGCCGGCCTGGAATTCGGCGACGCGGTCGCCGTGGCAGCCGATGCCGCGCTCTCCGTTGGTCCAGTTGCCGGCCGGCAGGTTGTGCAGTACCAGCACGAGGTTGTTTTCGTCCAGTTTCTGTTTGATGACGTTTTTGTCATAGTCGTAGGGAAACAGGAATTCGACGGCTTTGAAGCCCGCTTTAGAAGCGGCAGCGAAGCGATCGAGGAAATCGACTTCGTTAAACATCAAGGTCAGGTTGGCGGCGAGTTTCGGCATGGTTCTCTTTATCGGGCTGGTTGCCATGGTTTTTGTTTGCGCGAGTCGTATGTAATTTTGTGCTCGCGTTCGGGGGCGCTTAATTATAATGGGATTCATGCGGGGCACATCTTGAGATTGAGCGGCATCTTGCTGGCGGCCGGGGCGGGCAGTCGTTTCGGCGGCGGCAAGCTGCTGCATCCGCTCGCCGACGGCACGCCGCTGGGCGTGGTCGCGGCGCGCAAGCTGCTGGCGGCCTTGCCGGAGGTGCTGGCGGTGGTGCGTCCGGGTGACGACGAACTTGCGCATCTGTTGCGCGACGCGGGCTGCGAAGTCAGCGTCTGCGCCAAGGCTGTGCACGGCATGGGCTGCAGCCTCGCGCATGCGGTCGCAAAGCGGCGCGATGCTGACGGCTGGGTGATTGCGCTGGCGGACATGCCGGTGCTTAAAGCGGAGACCATCGAGTCTGTTGTGCAGGCGTTGTCCGCTGGCGCGGCACTGGCGGCGCCGGTCTATCAGGGGCGTCGCGGTCACCCGGTCGGCATCGGCAGCCGTTTTTGCGACGATTTGCTCAACCTTTCCGGCGATGCCGGCGCGCGCGACATCATGGCCGCGCACAAAAACGAAATCGTCCTGATCGATTGCGACGACCCCGGCGCGTTGCTCGACATTGACCGCCGCGAAGATCTGCCGCGCGGCGGCTGAACGCGCCTGCCCGTATAATCCACAGCTCGTTTAACGGGGCAGCGGCCCCAATCATTCAGGATGCGCGCGTGATGGCACGATTTGAAGGCACCGATTCCTACGTAGCAACCGATGATCTGATGATGGCGGTGAACGCCGCTATCACGCTGGAGCGGCCGCTGCTGATCAAGGGCGAGCCGGGCACCGGCAAAACCATGCTGGCGCTTGAGGTGGCGAAGGCGCTGCAGCGGCCGCTCTATGAATGGCACGTCAAGTCGACGACCAAGGCGCAGCACGGGCTCTACGAGTACGATGCGGTATCGCGCCTGCGAGACTCGCAGCTGGGCGACCCGAAGGTCAAGGACATCGGTAACTACATCGTGCGCGGCATGCTGTGGAACTCGTTCGAGTCGGCGCAACAGTCGGTGCTGCTGATCGACGAAGTCGACAAGGCCGACATCGAGTTTCCGAACGACCTCCTGCGCGAACTCGACCGCATGGAGTTTTACGTCTACGAGACGCAGCAACTGATCAAGGCGACCAGCCGCCCGCTGGTGATCATCACCAGCAACAACGAGAAGGAATTGCCGGACGCGTTTCTGCGCCGCTGTTTCTTCCATTACATCCGTTTCCCCGACCAGGAGACGATGGAAAAAATCGTGCAGGTGCATTTCCCGCAACTCAAGAAGGCGCTGCTGCGCGAGGCGCTTGAAGCCTTCTTCGAAATCCGCGAAGTGCCCGGACTGAAGAAGAAGCCCTCGACTTCGGAACTGCTCGACTGGCTGAAGCTGCTGCTGGCCGAAGACATTCCACCGGAGGCGCTGACGAGCCAGGACAGCCACAAGATCATTCCGCCGCTACACGGCGCGCTGCTGAAAAACGAACAGGACGTGCATTTGTTTGAGCGTCTGGCGTTCATGTCGCGACGCAAACCCGGCTAATTGTCAGTGGCCAAAGCGGCGACAGGTTTTTCGCCGGTGATCGATGCCGGTGTCGAAACGCTGATCCTCGGCAGTTTCCCGAGTGTTGCCTCACTGGGCAAGGCGCAATACTACGGCCATCCGCAGAACCAGTTCTGGCGGCTGGTCGGTACCGCAATCGGCGAACCCTTGTCCGAGATGGATTGTGAAACGCGCAAGCGCACGCTGCTTGCCCATCGCATCGGGCTGTGGGATGTGATCGGTGCCTGCGTGCGCGAGGGTAGTCTGGACGCCGATATCCGCGAGCCGCGACACAACGATTTTGTTCTTGTCACCGGCGTCGCCAGTGGCTTGCGACGGATATTTTTCAATGGCAAATCCGCCGGAAAATTCGAGCGACAGTTTGCCGCCTGGGGCTATGACACGGCAGTGCTGCCGTCGTCGAGCCCGGCTTACACGCTGGGTTACGCAGCCAAGCTCGAACAATGGCGGCGGATCGGGGCGGCGACGGGTGCAGTGCCCGCCGCTGGCGCGCTGGCGCGCCGCTCAAGCGCGTCAGCCGCGCGTCGCGCATCCCACGCATCGCGTTCCAAATGCTGATCGAATTTTTCCTCAAGCTGAAGCAGGGCGGTTTGCCGGTTTCCGTGCGCGAGTTTCTGACGCTGCTCGAGGCGCTGGAAAAACACGTCATCCACGGCAGTATCGACGATTTCTACTACCTGTCGCGCGCCTGCATGGTCAAGGACGAATCGAACTACGATAAATTCGACCGCGTCTTCGGCGCCTACTTCAAGGGCATCACCGCAGTGCCGGAGGGCATCAACGCCATGATTCCGGAGGAATGGCTGAAGAAGCTGGCCGAGAAAAATCTGAGCGGGGAAGAAAAGAAACTGATCGAATCGCTGGGCGGCTGGGAAAAACTGATGGAGACGCTGAGGCAGCGTCTTGAAGAACAGAAGGGCCGCCATCAGGGCGGCTCGAAATGGATCGGCACCGCCGGTACCAGCCCGTTCGGCGCCTACGGCTACAACCCCGAAGGCGTGCGCATCGGCCAGCACGAGTCGCGGTACCGTCGCGCGGTCAAGGTGTGGGACCAGCGCGAGTTCAGGAACCTCGACGATTCGGTGGAGATCGGCACGCGCAACATCAAGGTGGCGTTGAAACGACTGCGCAAGTTCGCACGCCAGGGCAATCCCGAAGAACTCGATCTTGATGACACGATACGCTCGACTGCGCGCAACGCCGGCTGGCTCGACATCAAGATGGTGCCCGAGCGCCACAACAGCGTGAAGGTATTGCTGTTTTTCGACGTCGGCGGCTCGATGGACGATCACGTGCAGATCTGTGAGCAGCTGTTTTCGGCGGCGCGCACCGAGTTCAAGCATCTCGAATATTTCTACTTCCACAATTTTCTGTATGAGCGCGTGTGGAAGGACAACCGGCGGCGCAACACCGAACGCATGGCGACCTGGGACGTACTGCACAAGTATCCGCACGACTATAAGGTGATCTTCGTCGGTGATGCGACCATGAGCCCCTACGAAATTGCCTATCCCGGCGGCAGCGTCGAGCATTCGAACCCGGAGGCGGGTTCGGTGTGGATACAGCGCATCTTCGACATCTACAAGGATGCGGTCTGGATCAACCCGCAGCCGGAGTCGATGTGGGACTACCACGAGTCGATCCGCATGACGCGCGATCTGATCGGTGAACGCATGTTTCCGCTGACGCTCGACGGACTGGACCGCGCGATGCGGCGCCTGAGCAAGGGCCACTGATGGCCATCAAGGCTACCGTCTGCAAGGCCGATCTGCAGATTGCAGATATGGAACGCAATTATTTCCAGGGTCACGCCCTGACCATCGCGCGCCATCCCTCGGAGACCGACGAGCGCATGATGGTGCGCGTGCTGGCGTTTGCGCTGCATGCCGACGAACTGCTGTCGTTCGGCAAGGGGCTTAGCGATGAAGACGAGCCGGATTTGTGGCTGAAGGACCTGACCGGTGCCATCAAGCTGTGGATCGAGATCGGGCAGCCCGACGAAAAGCACATGCGCCGCGCCTGTGGCCGCGCCGACCGTGTAGTCGTCTACGCCTACGGCGGGCACGGTACTGATCTCTGGTGGAAAAAGGTCGCCGGAGACGTTGAGCGCTGCGCGAATTTATCGGTGGTTCAACTGCCGGTGGCGGCGTGCCGTGAACTGGCGAAACAGGCCGAGCGCAACATGCAGCTCAATTGCACGATCCAGGAAGGGCAGGTCTGGCTCGCTGACGCGCAGAACAGCGTGCTGGTCGAGCCGGTGGTGTTGAAGTCTGTGGAAACCGCGCGGTAAGAAACCGGAGGGCGTGCTATTTCAGCGGTGCGCGTTGCGCCGGTCGTGCATCGGCGGCGCGACTTTCATCACTTCATCGACGGTAGTGATGCCGGCGGCTACCTTCAGCGCGCCGCTGATACGCAGTGGTTTGACGCCTTCACGGTAGGCCTGCTCGCGCAGTTTGTCCATGTCGGTTCTTTCATTGATCATGGTGCGGATGTCGCTGTTGAGCACCATCATCTCGTAGATACCGATGCGGCCGACGTAGCCCGTCATGCGGCAGTCGAGGCAGCCCTTGGCGAGATAGGTGACGTCGGGTTTCGGCGCTTTCCACGGCGACACCAGCAGTTCCCACGCCGAATCCTCGAGTTCGTGTTTTTCCTTGCAGGCCGGGCACAGCACGCGCACCAGGCGCTGCGCCATCACGCCCAACACGGTCGAATTCAGAAGATAAGACGGCACACCAAGATCGAGCATGCGCGTGATGGCGGCCGGCGAATCATTGGTATGCAGCGTCGAGAGCACGAGGTGACCGGTCAGCGCCGACTGGATCGCCATTTCGGCGGTTTCCAGATCGCGGATCTCGCCGACCATAATGATGTCGGGGTCCTGCCGCATCAGCGTGCGGATGCCAGTGGCGAAATCGACGCCGATGTTCTGCTGCACCTGCATCTGGTTGAACTGCGGTTCGACCATTTCGATCGGGTCTTCGATCGTGCACACGTTGACCTCGGGTTTGGCGAGGTGCTTGAGTGTCGAGTAGAGCGTGGTGGTCTTGCCTGAGCCGGTGGGGCCGGTGACGAGGATGATGCCGTGCGGCTTGGAAATCATCCCGTCCCATTTTTTCATGTCGTCGTCGGTGAAGCCGAGATCGCTGAAATTCTTGACAAGCACATCCGGATTGAAAATCCGCATGACGAGTTTTTCGCCGAATGCGGTCGGCATGGTCGACAGGCGCAGCTCAACCTCGCTGCCATCAGGCGTGATGGTCTTTATGCGGCCGTCCTGCGGACGGCGTTTCTCGACGACGTCCATGCGGCCAAGCACCTTGATGCGGCTGGTCATTGCTGCCATCACCGTTGTCGGGATCTGGTAGACGTTGTGCAACACGCCGTCGATACGGAAGCGCACGTTGCCGACTTCGCGCCGCGGTTCGAGGTGGATGTCGCTGGCGCGCTGGTCGAACGCATAGTTGAACAACCAGTCGCAGATGTGGATGACGTGCTGGTCGTTGGCGTCGAGTTTGCCGCTCTTGCCCAGTTGTACCAGCTGTTCGAAATTCGCGATCGAGCTGTAGGCGCCCTGGTCCTTGGCGGTGGCGCCGCGCACCGATTTCTGCAGGTTGAAGAACTCGACGATGTAATTCTGGATGTCGAGCGGGTTGGCGATGACGCGCTTGATCTCGAGCCGCAGGATCTGCTTGAGCGAGGCTTCCCAGTCGCGCACAAAAGGTTCGCAGGTGGCGATGGTGGCTTCGCGGTCGTTCACGCCCACCGGCAGGATGCGGTAGCGCTGCGCATAGGCGGTCGACATCAATTTGGTGACCGCCGCGAAATCGATTTTGAACGGATCGATATGCAGGTAGGGCATGCCGACCTTGCCGGCCATCCATTCGGTCAGTGCTTCAAGGTGCAGCAGTTTGCGCGGGTTGCGCGGATCTTTGAGCTTCTGTTCGTCAAGTACCACTAGCGGATGATGTTCGCCACGATTGATGCGGCGATCCGCAATCAGGCGGTCTGCATCCTCTTTGGTAACCAGTCCGTCGGCAACCAGATCGCGTAGTACCGGATCGAGCGTAACCCGGCGTCCCGGCGGTATACCGGCAAGTCCGGCGGTATTCGGGGCGCTAGTGATTACGGGATCGGCCATCAGTGGAATATAAACGTATTTTTTAAATTACTCAATCAGTTACAGCATTTTCAAGGGGTATGTGCCGGGGTGCTCTGTGCAACCGCTGCGCAGACCAAAAATGCTTTTCAATGGTGCGGTATTTGCATGTTGTGCACTGTGAATGTGCGCATTTGATGATTTATAAAGAACATATTAAAAAATATCATTCTAAAACAACGATATTAGTTAAAGGAACGAAAATTGCTTTATACGGGGGCTTTTTAAACTGGGGGAGGCGCATGGAGAACTTGAAGTCGGGTAGCGATGTTTTGTTCATTTTGCTGGGCGCGATCATGGTGCTGGCCATGCATTCGGGATTTGCCTTTCTCGAACTCGGCACGGTGCGCAAGAAAAGCCAGGTCAACGCGCTGGTAAAAATCCTCAGCGACTTTTCGATCTCGACCGTTGCCTATTTCTTTATCGGTTACGGCATTGCGTATGGCGTGAATTTCATGGGCAGCGCCGACCAGCTGGTGGAGAAAAGCGGATTTGAACTGGTCAAATTCTTTTTTCTGCTGACCTTTGCCGCCGCCGTGCCGGCAATCGTCTCGGGCGGCATTGCCGAGCGCGCCAAATTCAATCCGCAAATTGCCGCGACTTTTCTCATCGTCGGTTTCGTCTATCCGTTCTTTGAAGGCATCGCCTGGAACGAACATTACGGGGTGCAGGCGTGGATCAAGGCGACTACCGGCGAGACCTTCCATGACTTCGCCGGTTCGGTGGTCGTGCATGCCGTCGGCGGCTGGATTGCGTTGATCGCAGTGCTGTTGCTCGGTGCGCGCACCGGGCGTTACACCAAAGACGGCCGCGTCAGCGCGCATCCGCCGTCGAGCATTCCGTTTCTGGCGCTCGGCGCGTGGATACTGTCGGTCGGCTGGTTCGGCTTTAACGTGATGTCGGCGCAAACCATCGACAAGATCAGTGGCCTCGTCGCCGTCAATTCGCTGATGGCGATGGCCGGTGGCACCATCGTCGCGCTGGTGCTCGGGCGTAACGATCCGGGTTTTGTGCATAACGGCCCGCTTGCCGGGTTGGTCGCGGTGTGCGCGGGTTCCGACATCATGCATCCGATTGGCGCCCTGGTCACCGGGGGTGTCGCCGGTGCTTTGTTCGTGGTGATGTTCACCGTCACGCAAAACCGTTGGAAAATTGACGACGTGCTGGGCGTATGGCCGCTGCACGGTTTGTGTGGCGCGTGGGGCGGCATTGCGGCCGGCATCTTCGGTGTGAAGAGCATGGGCGGGCTCGGGGGGGTCACATTCAGCGCGCAACTCGCCGGCACCGCACTTGGCATCGCGGTCGCCGTTATCGGCGGCGCAATCGTCTATGGCACGCTGAAAGCGATGTTCGGCATTCGTCTCGACGCCGAGCAGGAGTTCGAGGGCTCCGATCTGAGCATCCACAAGATCGGTGCTACGCCGGAGCGCGAGGCCAACTGGTAAGGTTCCCGGGTCAATGCGGCAGAGCATTCGGGCCGGCGGCGACGCCGGCCTTTTTTATCGCCGCTTTCACTGCCGTCTGGATGCGGCGTATGCTGGCGTTATGCGTTTCAATGCGCGGAGGCTGGCATGAAAATCAATCAGATGTTGCTGCTGGTGACCGGGGCGCTGGTGCTTGCAGTGGGCGCGGGCCGTACTCCGGCGCAATTCAATCCGCTGTCGCTGGCCGGCAAGGTGGTGTCCACGGCGATGGATGCGCGCAGCAAAACGGAAGTCGCCACCGACACCGAGATCGCCGCTGGTGCCAACTCGCGGTTGCTCGACGACAAAAAGGCGGAGTGGAAGGGCGTCACGCTACTGGTGTTTGCGCAGCATGTGGTGCTGGCCGGCGCGGTGCAAAGCGACGACGCGAAAAAACGCGTCGCCGACGTCGTGCGCCAGGACAAGCGCATTCGGTCGCTGGCCAATGAACT
Source organism: Betaproteobacteria bacterium (assembly GCA_025356695.1). Next base: position 24,421 of record JANXSE010000445.1, on the reverse strand, counting down.
GGTGGTGATCCGCAAAGAGGGCGATGACGGCAGTCTGCTCAAGGACAAAACCGTCGATACCAAGATCGACGCCGTCCTGACTGCGGCCAGGGGCGTCAGTTCGGTCAACATGCGCTGGAAAACAGTCAATGGCAACGTGGTGCTGATGGGCGTGGCGCAATCGACTGAAGAAGCGAAAATTACAGTGGCGAAAGTACGCGGGCTCGACGGTGTCAAAGCCGTGAAGTCCCATCTGCGTGTGGTCGCGCCGAAAAAATAAACCGGCTGCGCGGCGTTATTTCACTTCTGCGGGATGCTGCTTGCCGGCGATCCACAAACTGATGGCGCCGACGGTTTCGGCCTCCTTGCCGAAGTAGCCGTGCTGGCTCAATGGGTCGCAGGGGCCGGATTGGGGCGGCAGTCCACCGCTCACCGAGATGAGTGGATAGCGGTCAGCCAGTCGCGCTGCACCACTGTAGGGGCAGACATTGCAGTTGTCCTCACGGTGATGCACGAACAGCAGCGACGCCTTCAACTGCGAAAAATCCACACCGCTGACGCCGCCGCCTGCGCGGCTTGTATTGAACACGCTCGAAGTGAGGATGACGCCGTCGATGCCGCTACCCAGTGCCAGTCCGTTGTAGGCGGCTGATACGGTGCCGCGACTGGTGCCGACAAGGAACAGTTTCGCCTGCGGGAAACGGCTACGCAGATCTTTGACGACAAGCGCGATGTCGGCGGCGTGTTTGTCGCTCATGCGAAAGCCGTCCGTCATGCTGCTCATGTCGGAGGGGCCGTCAACGGCTGCGGTGGCAATGCCCGACTTGACGAACAGTTCGCGTGAGCGGATCAGAAAGTTATCGCTGCCGGTGAATTGGCCGTCGTCGCGCCGTCGCAGATTGATGTTGCCCGCGCCGCCCGAAAACAAAATGGCAACGAAGCGACGCGTTTCGTCGCCGTTTTGGGTTAGCAGGTAGGACTGGGTCACGCCCGGCCGTGTTGTCAGTGTGACGATCTCCTCGGCGGCTTGCGTGGTTGCGCAAACGCCTGCAAACCCCAGCAGTACGGCAAACGCGTATCGCAGCATTTTCACTACCCTCATTCGATCGTCAATCCTGAAAACTTGCCATGCCCGACATGGTGATCTGTCCGGCTGCGTTGGCTGTCCACAATTCCGCCGTTGCGCCGCCGGCATGTGGATTGCCGTTGACGCTGAAGATTTCGCCGTGAAACAGCGGCAGGCGTGCGCGGTAATCGAGTTTGGTCACGCGTCGCGTCGCATGGCGCCGGCACAGATCGAGCATCAGCGTTGTTTGCAACGGACCATGCACAATCAGCCCGGGATAATGTTCTTCGTGGCGCGCGTAGTTGAGATCATAGTGGATACGATGGCCGTTGAAGGTCAGCGCCGAATAGCGGAACAGCGTCACCGGGTCGCCGCTGACACTGCGCTGCCAGGCCGGATGGGCGGCGCCTTGTGTGGTTTCCGGCGGTGCATCGCCGGGTTTTGCCGCATCGCGATAAACGATGTCGTGTTCTTCGCGTACGGCGACGCGGCCGCCGCTTGAAACGGTATGTTCGACGGTGACAAAGACGAGGTTGCCGCTGCGTCCGCGTTTTGGTTCGACGCTGAGGATGGTCGAGTCGCGGCGGATTTCATCGTCGATGCGCAGGGGGTGCAGAAATTCAAGCCGGCCGCCTGCCCACATGCGACGCGGCAGCGGCACCGGCGGCAGAAAGCCGCCGCGTTTCGGGTGGCCGTCGGGCCCGAGTTCCGACAATGGTTTGGCTTCGAGAAAATACAGCCAGTGCCAGCATGGCGGCAATTCTTCGCCGGCCTGCGGCGTCATTTCGCGGCGGTCCAGTGTCGCTGCCAGCGCCGCAACCGGCCACGCCGTCACCGTATCGGTGGCCGATTCGGTCTTGCCGATCCAGTCGCGCAGGCTGTCGAGATCTGTTTCGCTCATTTGCGTTTCCCGGCTGCCTTTTTCTGCGTGCCGTGTTCGACCGTGGCACGTTCGATTGCGTAATACTCTTCGAGGCCGATCAGGTCCTCGGTGCCCTGGCGCGCGGCGACGCACTGCGCCTCGCTCATGCCGCGATAGTCGCCGCTGCGTTTGAGTTCGCGCATGGCCTGCGTGAGGTAATGGTAATGCACGCAGACGGCGAGGATGGCATCGATGCAGCCGGCATAGCCCATGTCTTCGAGTTGCTTGAAGCCGTAGAGCGGGCGGCCATCGCGATTGCCGCGGCTTTGCACGTAGACCAGCGGCAGCTTGCAGACCTTCGGCGCGCGCACGGTTTCCTGCGGCGTGCGCGGAAAGATCAGCCCCATGTCGGCACCGACCTCGGCGGCGAGATTGACGCGCGTGACCGCTTCCCTGAAACCCTGTTCGCGGCAGGCGTCGGAGCGCGCGATGATGATGAAGTCCGGATCGCTGCGGTCGCGCTGTTCGCAGGCAAGTTTGATCTTGTCGCGGAACTCGCGGCGCGGAATGTTGTGCGCGACGTAGTTGTGGTAGTGCGCGCGCTTCGGAAACAACTGGTCCTCGATGTGCACGCCGGCCACCCCATTGCGGATGCACTCGCGCACGGTGCGCATGGTGTGCAGCGGTTCGCCCCAGCCGGCACCCGCATCCATGATCAGCGGCACATTGACGTTCGCCGCAATATTCGCCGCAGCGCCGATCTGTTCGCTCATGGTCAGCAGCGGCTCGGAAATGCCGCTGAAACTGCCGGTGACGAAGCCGCCGTTATACAGCGTACGAAAACCGGCGTTCTCGGCGATGCGCGCGGTCAGTGGGTCGTAGACGGCCGGCAGTTCGAGAAACTCGCCGCGCTCGACCATCGCGCGCAGGCGCGTGGTCTGTCTCGGCGCTGCTGGCGGGGATTTCAGTCGCTCGCCTTGACGCCCGCGGTTTTGGCTATTTTTTCCCACTTGTCGATCTCCATTTTGATGAATTCGCTCCACTGTTCGGGTGTGCTGCCGACCGCATCGGAGCCCAGTTGCACCAGACGTTCCTTAAATTCCGGCGCAAGCACGATGCGCGAAGTTTCCTGATATAGCTTGTCGATAATCGGTCGCGGCGTTTTGGCCGGTGCCAGCAGGCCGGACCAGATCACCGCCTGATAGCCCGGCACGCCGGCTTCGGCAATGGTCGGCAAGTCGGGCAGGATGGTTGAACGTTTGGAGTCGCCGATGGCCAGATTGCGCAGGCGGCCGCTCTTGATGTGCGGCAGTGCAGAGACGGCCGCAGCGATCGCGAGGTTGATCTGCCCGCCGAGCAGATCGTTCAGCATCGGCGCCGAACCCTTGTACGGAATATGTGTGGTTTTGATGCCGGCCATCGAGTTGAACAGTTCCATCGGCAGCGCGGTGGCGTTCGAACTTGATCCATAGTTGAGACTGTTCGGTTTTGCTTTTGCATAGTCGATCAGTTCCCTGACGGATTTGACCGGCAGCGAGGGATGCACGACCAGAAACATCTGCTGCGACGCTGTCTGCGTGATCGGCGCGAAGTCGCGCAACGTGTCGTAGGGCAGTTTGCGGCCGATCGCCGGATTGATCGCGTGGCTGCTCGAAACGAGCAGCAGCGTGTAGCCGTCGGGCGCGGAGCGCACCAGAGTTTCGCTGGCGACCAGGCCGTCGACCGCGGGCCGGTTATCGGCGACTACGGGCTGGCCGAGCGTTTCCGAAAGGCGCTGCGCCACCATGCGCGCGAGTATGTCGGTGCCGCCGCCCGGCGCGAACGGGATCAGCATGCGTACCGGTTTTGATGGATAGGCCTGCGCCGCGGCACTGCCGCAGGCGAGGGCATTTGCAAAAATAGCGGCGTACGCGATAAAGCGCAGGGATGGCGACATTTGCTTCCTCCTCCAAGGCGGCATGAAACCAGCAGCTATTCTTCGGTGTCCACCGCGCAGTGTCAACCTGAATCGGCCGGCTGCTGTGGCACAATCCATGTTTGCCGATACGCAAACTTCAGGATAAAAAATGACGGATACTTCCGCGCGCATCGCGCAGGCACTCGGGGCGCGCTTCGGCGTGCCGCTGCCGCTGCCTGTCGATGGCGCAGGGCTCGACAGCCTGGCGCGCATGCTCGAACACCGTTCGCATCGTCGCTATTCGACGCGTGCGGTTGGCGATGATTTACTGCAGTTGTTGTTTGCCTGCGCCATGTCGGCGCCGTCGAAGAGCGATTTGCAGCAGGCCGACATCGTGCATGTGCGCGATGCCGCGCTGCGCACGAAGATCGCCGCGCTGGTCGCGGACAATGCCTGGGTCGCTGATGCGCCGGTATTGCTGGTGTTCTGCGGTAACCACCGGCGCACGCGCCAGGTCGCGACGTGGCGCGGCAAGACATTCGCCAACGACCACCTCGACGCCTTCATGAATGCCGCCGTCGATGCGGGCATCGTGCTGATGAATTTCATCAATGCAGCCGAAGCAGCGGGGCTCGGTTGCTGCCCGATCAGTTCGGTGCGCAACCATTCGCAGGAGGTCAGTGATCTGCTCGGCCTGCCGGAGTGGGTGTTTCCGCTCGCCGGCCTCGGTCTCGGCTACCCGGAGAGTCACGGCGTTATCACGCCGCGCCTGCCGCTCGACGTCACGGTGCATACCGATCGCTTCAGCGAGGACGCCATCGCCGCGAAGGTCGACGGTTACGACCGCCGCCGCGCGGCGCAAGTGCCATACGCGAAGCAGCGCGGCGTCAAACAGTTTGGCGAGGCGGCCTTCTACGGCTGGTCGGAAGACAAGGCGCGCCAGTATGCAAAACCGCAACGCGCCGACTTCGGTGAATTCATCCGCCGCAAGCAATTCAAACTGGATTGACGCGATGCGCGCCGAAATCGTTCCGCTGCCCGCTGCCACCGTCACGCTGGTGCGCGACAGTGCGCAGGGCCCCGAAGTGTTGATGATGCAGCGCAATCTCAAGTCGGGATTCGTGCCCGGCGCCCATGTGTTTCCGGGCGGCGCGCTCGACGTGGAAGACGACGCGCCGGAATTGCATGCGATCTGCGCCGGCATTACCGACGAAGCGGCGAGTCGCGCGCTGGGCATTGCCGGCGGCGGGCTCGCCTACTGGGCGGCGGCGATCCGTGAATCGTTCGAGGAGGCCGGTGTGCTGGTCGCCTATGATCGCGATCAGCGCGTGATCGCACTCGACCGGCCGGCGCTCGCGGATAAATTCCGCCGGCACCGGCACGCGTTGAATGCCGGCGAGCGCGGCTTCATCGACATCATGCGCGAGGAAAGTTTGACGCTCGCCACCGATCAACTGGTCTACTTCAGTCACTGGATCACCCCGGTGTCGGCGCCGCGCCGCTACGACACGCGTTTTTTCATCGCGGCAGCGCCCAGCGCGCAGGAACCGCTGCACGACAATCAGGAAACCATCAGCCATCTGTGGGTGCGTCCCGCCGAGGCGCTGGACCGCCATCGCGACAACCGGTTCAGCATGCGCCTGCCGACGGTGCGCACACTGGAGGAATTCGCTGCCTACGACAGCGTTGCGACGCTGATGCACGCCATGTGCAACAAGCGTGACATTGATGCGAACCTGCCGCGCATCACCCGCGGCGGAAAATACCTGGTGCCCGGCGACGCGGGCTACGAAGAAACCGGTTCAACGGAGAAGCAGGGACAATGGAAAATCTGATTGTTCCCGGTTACGTGGTGCAACTGACGCCGCGGGTGCGCCGGCTCACCGCGCCGAACCCCGGCATGATGACGGGCCCGGGCACCAACAGCTACATCATCGGCACCACGGAACTGACGGTGATCGATCCCGGCCCCGAAATCGAATCGCACATCGCGGCCTTGATCGCTGCGGTCGGCACGCACCTGCGCCGTATTTTGACGACGCATACCCATTTTGACCATTCGCCCGCCGTGTGCGCGCTCAAGGCGGCGACCGGCGCTGAAGTGCTCGGCATGCGTGCGCCGTCACAGGCCAATCAGGACCAGGCTTTTGCGCCGGACCGCGTGCCGGTGCACGGCGAAATCATCGGCTGCGGTGATTTTTCGCTGCGCGCGGTGCATACACCGGGCCATGCGTCGAATCATCTTTGTTATCTGCTGGTCGAGGACAAGCTTCTTTTTACCGGCGACCATGTCATGCAGGGTTCGACCGTGGTGATCACGCCGCCCGACGGCGATATGGGCGCCTATCTGCGTTCGCTTGAGGATTTGCTGTCGCTCGACATGAACTGCATCGCGCCCGGTCACGGCCATTTGATCACAGGGCCGCACGACGAGGCGCGCAAACTTATCGCGCATCGTCTCAAGCGCGAACAGAAAGTGGTTGATGGATTCATCGCAAAGAATCCGGCGACACTCGACGAACTGGTACCGGTGGTTTATGCCGATACACCGGTAAAGCTGCACGGCGCGGCGAAACGTTCTCTCCATGCGCATCTCCTGAAACTAGAGGCGGACGGGCGGGTCTCGCACGAGGGCGAGAGCTGGCGTTTGAAGTAGTCAAACGGGCGGCCAACAAAAAGCCCGCCATTGGCGGGCTTTTTGTTGAACAGCTGCGGTGTTACTTGTGCTGGCCGTCGTGTTTCTCGCGCGCAATCGCCTTGCTGTCGCGGTTGGCTTCCTTTTGCAGGTGCTTGCGTTCCTGCTTGGTGACCACGCCGTCAGCCTGCGCTTTTTCCTTGTCCTTCTGCAGTTTCGTTTCGCGCTTTTCAAGGCGTCCCGCTTCGCGGTCGGTCAACTGGCCCGACTTCACGCCGGCATCAATGCGTTTTTGCTGATTTTCCTGGCGCTTGTCGATGCCGGGCGTGGCGGCCGGATCTTTGGCGGGCGGAGTGGGGGCTTGCGCGAAAGCGGTGCCGGCAAAGGCCAGCGCAACTGCGACTACGGCTGCTTTGAGGTTCGTCATGTTCATTCTCCCGTTGGGTGGTGGAAACAATGGCATTCGCTGCAGTTCGAACAACGAGCGAAGGCAGTTGCCGCTGACGCCGATGCGCCGCAAATTGTATCAAGTTGTATCACAATCGCCGCCGCTGCGGATGGAAGCGCTTGTCGATGCTGGTATCATCTGCAGCGAAAACCGGCGCGCAATCGGGCATGCCGCGGGGGAGGAAACATGGCATCGAAAACAGGTTCACACGCGCCGCGGCGCTGGCACGAGCAGCGCTGGCTCACCGATGTGGTGGTGCGTGCCGAGAACATCGACTGGGACCAGCCACGCAGCGGACAGACCATAGGTCCGATCGGCACCGAGGCCACGCTCGAGGTGAACTGGGCCAAGGCGCGTATCCGCAAATACGATGACATCGCGCCGGCGTTCATCGCCGCCGCCGAACGTCGCGAGCGCGCTGCTGCGGAGGCGGCTGAGAGAGGTCATGCAGTGACCGCCGCCGAAAATCATTACGCCGCGGCAATACTCTATACGCCGGCCGTATGGGCGATCACCGATGACGACGACTGGCTGCGCCGTCTTTACGAACGCATCAATGCCAATTACGCGGCGTGGATCAAACACGCGCCGCACAAAGTCGAACGCATCGAGCTGCCGTTCGGCAACGGCAAACTGCCGGCTTACTGGCATCTGCCGCCGGGTTACAGCGGCGGCCGCCTGCCGACCGTGCTGGCCTCGGGCGGCATGGATACGCGCAAAGAACTGGTGGTGGCGCAGCACGGCGACCGTTTTCTGGCGCGCGGTTTTGCCGTGCTGTCGGTCGATGGCCCGGGACGCGGCGAGGCGCCGCTGCTCGGATCGTACGTGACGGAAAAAAACTGGATTGAGGCCGGCGACGTATTCATGAAATTCCTGCTGTCGCGCCCCGAGGTCGATGCGGAACGTATCGTCGGTTTCGGTTCAAGCTTTGGCTCGTTCTGGATGACGCAGGTGGCCGCCACGCAGCCGCGTTTGAAAGCGGTGGCGACCGCCTTGTGCTGCCACGAGCCGGGTTGCCACACCATCTTTGAAGAGGCGAGCCCGTCATACAAGAAGCGTTTCATGTGGATGAGCAACATCGACGACGAGGAAGAATTCGACCGCATGGCGGCGCAGATGGATTTGCGGCCGCTGGTGCCCTCCATGAAAATGCCTTGGCTCAACATCGTCGGCGAGAAGGACGAACTCTCGCCGGTCAAACACACGCTCGAACTGGCGGCGCAAGCCGGCGGGCCGTCGCCGATCCTGATGTATCAGGGCGAGCGCCACGCCTTGTCCGGCGCCGCATCCATTGTGCTCGGGCCGAAGTACATGACCTATGCCGCCGACTGGCTGCTCGACCGCGCCAACGGCAAAGCGGCCGAGGAATTCTTCGACATGGTGCTGGCCGACGGGCGTATTGAACGGCGCCCGCATCCGCGTCAAAAATAAAACCTGGAACCAACGCTGGGACATTTGGCATGCCGATGGCGCCCGTCAGGGATGGTGAAATCCATTACGAAGAAGCCGGTGCGGGCGAGGCGATCATTCTGCTGCCCGGGCTCGGCCATGATCACACGTACTACGCCAAGACCGTGCCGCTGTTATCTTCGTTCAGCCGCGTGATCCGGCATTGATGATTTCCCGAGGACGGCCCGGTGCGTCGAAAGCCTACTCGACGCGGATCTTCGCGTCCTTCGCCGCTTTCGCCCATTTCGCCATTTCACTCCTGAGGTTCGCGACGAATTCCCCGGGCGTACTGCCGAGCGGTTCGTAACCGAGTGAGATCAGGCGTTGCTGCACATCGGGCATTTGCAGCGCCTTGACCATCGCCGCCGAGAGTGTGTTGACCACGTCGCGCGGCGTTGCGGCCGGCGCCAGCGAGCCCCAATAACTACCGGCATCGACCGCCGGCAGACCGGCTTCGGCAAAAGTCTGCACGGCAGGCAATGCGGGTATCTGTTTGCCGCCGGTGACGGCGAGTGCGCGCAGGCGGCCGCTGGCGACATGCTGCGCCAGCGAGCTCGGCCCGCCGAACATCATGACGACTTGGCCGGCCAGCACGTCGGAAGTGGCGAGCCCGCCGCCTTTGTAGGGAATGACGACGATATCGATTTTCGTCGCGGCGCGAAACTGCTCGACGGCCAGATGCGTGGCGCTGCCGTAGCCGCCCATGGCAAAGTTGAAAAGCTTCGGTCGCGCTTTTGCCAGCGCCAGCAACTCGCGCAATGACTTCGCCGGCACCGACGGATGCACGATCAGCGCCACCGGCGCCGAGGCGAGCAGCGACACCGTTGCGAAATCCTTCAGGCTGTCGTAAGGCAATTTCGAAAACAGGCTCGGATTGCTGGCGAAGGAGGTATCGACGTTGAGCAGCGTGTAGCCATCGGGCAGCGACTTCGCGACGGCGTCGCTGCCGATCTGGCCGCCGGCGCCGGCGCGGTTCTCGACGACGAACTGCTGGCCGAGCAATTCGCCGAGCCTGGGCGCGATGATGCGCGTGAGATTGTCGGTGCCGCCACCCGGCGCCAGCGCCACCACGATGCGCACCGGGCGCGCCGGAAACGGCTGGGCCGCAGCCGCCGCGCAGAATAACGCGGCCAGCGCGACGAACGGGGCGGCGCGCCGGAGGTTCATCTGCCTAGAGTTTGCAGGCGTTCAGAAATTTCGTGCGTTCGCGTCCGCCGGCCAGAATGAAACTCAGGTCGCTGCCGCTCAGGATGAAGCGCATGCCCATGCCGATATATTTCTCCATCAGCGGCGGATCGTAGACGCCGCCCATGCCCGGATGCACCTTGTGTTTGCGGCAGGCCGCGATCACTTTGGTGTAGGCGTCGACGATACGCGCGTCGCCGTACTGGCCGGGGATGCCCATCTCGGCGCACAGATCGTTGGTGCCGATCAAGACGACATCGACGCCGGGCACGGCAGCGATGGCATCGACCTGTTCGATCGCCTCCGGCGTTTCAACCATGACGATGACCAGCGTCTCGGCATTGACGACGCGCGTGGCTTCAGCCAGTGGCACGTTCTGAAACTGGTACTGCGGCTGCGCACCGGCGACCGAACGGTGGCCGATCGGCGGATATTTGCAGTAAGACACCGCGCGTTGCGCCTCCTCAACGGAATTCACATGCGGAATGACAACGCCCTGCGCACCGTTGTCGAGCATGCGCGAGGCGTGGTGATGCTCCTTGCCCGGCACGCGCACGATCGGCGTGATGCCGGTCGGCAACGCAGCGGCGCAGATCTGCGCTGCGGTGTCGAGATCGAGCGAGCTGTGTTCCATATCGATGAACAGCCAGTCGAAGCCGGCAGTTTTGCCAATGGCGGCGATGTCGGCAGTGCGTGCCTGGCGCAGGCCCAGGCCGGTGGCGATCTTGCCTTCTTCGAGGCGGTGTTTGGTGTGATTGGCGTAGGCTTGCATGGTGTCTCCTCTGTTGTGCCGGTGTCAAATCAAGAGCCGAAGTCTACTGCATTCGGCGAACTGCGGTGCGCCGTGGCGCTCAGGCGCGGCAAACGCTAATATCACCGGTGTTGTCAGCACACGATTTTTCGGAGGAATGCATGACAGTACAAGGCGGAGTGCTGGCAGCGGTGCCGGCTCATGCGCGTTATCTGACGTTTTCGTTGAAACACGGTGCGCAAACACGTCGCGCACTGCAGGCGCTCGCCGCACTGGTCGACGGCGACAACTGCGTCGTCGGCATCGGCCAGCCGGTGATCGCCGATTGTCGGCGCGCGATTGCCGGCATGCGCGAGTTTCCCGGGTTCTCCGGGCGCGGGTTTGTGGTGCCCTCCACCCCCGCCGCGCTGTGGTGCTGGTTGCGCGGCGGCGACCGCGGCGAACTTGTACATCTGTCGCGGCGCATCGTGGCGGCAACGGCGCCGGCGTTCACGCTGGAATCGGGCGTCAATGCTTTCCGTCACGGCAGCGGACGCGACCTCACCGGTTATGAAGACGGCACCGAAAATCCGAAAAGCAAAAAAGCGCTGGCCGCGGCGGTATTACAGGGTGCGGGCGCGGGTCTCGATGGATCCTCGTTCGTCGCTGTGCAACAGTGGCTGCACGACTTTGCGCGTTTTGAATCGATGAGCGAGCGCGAGCAGGATCATGCCGTCGGCCGCCGGCGCCGCGACAACAAGGAACTCGCCAATGCACCGGCCTCGGCGCACGTCAAACGCACGGCGCAGGAAAACTTCGAACCGGAGGCCTTCATCGTGCGGCGTTCGATGCCGTGGAGCGAGGCGGAGCGCGCAGGGCTGATGTTCGTTGCCTTCGGCAAATCGTTCGATGCGTTCGAGGCACAGTTGTGCCGCATGGTCGGTTGCGACGACGATATCAGCGACGCCCTGTTCAAATTCACGCGGCCGCTGACGGGTGCCTATTTCTGGTGTCCGCCGCTGCGCAACGGGCGGCTCGATCTGCGGACAATACTCGAGGAGTAACAGCATGCGCCGGCACGCTATTGCCTTGTCACTGCAATTGTTTGCGGCGTTGATCGCCGGTGCTGACGGCAACGTCTTTGCGCAAAGTACATGGAAGCCTGAAAAGAACATTGAGATCGTCGTCGGTTTGACACCCGGCAGTTCGCAGGACCGCACCGCCCGTTTTCTGCAGAACCTGTGGCAGAGCAAAAAATTGATCGACGTGCCGGTGACCGTCAATAATCGTGTCGGCGGTGCCGGCAATATCGCCTGGGCCTACACTGCGACGCGCGCGGGCGATGCGCACGGGTTCCAGATTTCATCGCCGACCATACTCACCAACCAGATCATCGGCAGCGCTTCGTTCACCTATACCGATTACACGCCGCTGGCGCTGCTCGGCAACCAGTATATCGGCGTTGCCGTGCGCGCCGATTCGCCGCTGAAATCGGTGCGCGAAATCGTCGAGCGCCTGCGCGCCAACCCGGGTGCGCTCAGCATGGCGACCAACAGCACCGGCAGTTATCTGCACATCGTCTGCGCGCAGATCGCGCGCGCCTCGGGTATGGACCCGCGCAAAATGAAACTGGCAATCTTTCAGGGTGGCGAACTGATGACCGCGGCACTCGGCGGGCATGTCGATGCGATCGCCACCGTCACTTCGAATCTGCTGCCGCATGTGCAAAGCGGCAAGTTGCGCCTGATCGGCATCTCGTCGGCAAAACGTCTCGGTGGCCTGCTGGCGCCGGTGCCGACATTGAAAGAGCAGGGCGTGGAACTCGTCATCGCCAACTGGCAGGGCGCTATCGGTCCGCCGAAGCTGACCGCGGCGCAGATCGCGTATTGGGACGGCGTGTTTGCACGCAGTGTGAAGACCGACGAGTGGCGCGCCGATCAGGCGCAGAATCTGTGGGAGGGCGATTACCTAAATGCGGCTGAATTTTCGCGGTTCTTGAAAAACGACTATGAACAGGCGCGCGCGATCTTTGTAGAATTGGGACTGGCCAAATAAGCAAAACAACAACCGGGCGCGCGTTCGAATCGATCGCGCAGCCTGATTTTGGAGGAGCACGGCAAATGAATGATTCGAACGACGGTTTCCCGTCCCGGCGGCATTTTCTTTCCGGGCTGGCGGCGCTGGGCGCCGGCACATTGCTGCCCGGTTGCCAGACCGTCGCGCCGGCACCCGAGCGCGTCGCGCCGTTCCGGGTTGACGTGCACCACCACTTGGCGCCGCCCGGATTCATCCGCGAGATCACCGCCCGCAAGACCGAGCAGCGCCCGCTCATGGAATGGACGCCCGGCAAGTCGATTGACGCCATGGACAGGGCCGGCATTGCCACGTCCATCACGTCGATCAGTGAGCCGGGCGTCTGGTACGGCGACAGCGCCGCGGCGCGCATGCTCGCCCGTGAATGCAACGAATACGGCGCGCGCATGGCGGGCGATTACCGCGGCCGCTTCGGCCAGTTTGCCTCGCTGCCGATTCCGGACGTGGATGGAAGTCTGCGTGAGATCGAGTACGCATTTGATGTACTCAAGGCCGACGGCATCTGCCTGTTGACCAGCTACGCCGGAAAGTATCTCGGCGATCCGGCATTTGCGCCGGTGATGGACGAACTTAACCGGCGTCGCGCCGTGGTGTTTACGCATCCGGCGAGGGCGGACTGCTGCCGCAATCTGATTCCGGGTGTCGGCGAAAACGTGCTCGAACTCGCAACCGACACCGCACGCACGATTACGAGCCTGCTGGTCAGCGGCACGCCGGCGCGTTGCCCGAATGTCCGCTTCATTTTTTCTCACGCCGGCGGCACTCTGCCGGCGCTGACCGGCCGTATCCTGCAGCTCTACGCGGCCAACAAGGAGTTCGCGCAGCGTCTGCCGCAGGGGCCGCTCAGCGAACTCAAGCGCTTCTATTACGACACGGCCAATGCCTCGAACCAGTGGTCGCTGGCGCCGCTGCTGAAACTCGTGCCGGTGTCGCAGGTGCTGCTTGGTTCGGATTTTCCGCTGCGCAGTCCCGAGGCGAATGTCAGGGAACTCATCGAGCTTGGCTTCAGCGCAGACGAACTGCGCGCAATTTACCTCGATAACGCGGTTGGTCTGCTGCCGCGGCTGGCTGGTTGATCGTCGAGGAAAATGCTGCGGACCGCATTTGAATACGTCGTAACAAAAATCGTTCGATCAGGGGAGCGGAAAACATGCCGAAGTATCTGCCAGAGGATTGCCTGATGAAGTCCATACACGCAGTTTGCGCGATCTGCGTTGCGGTCGCATCGCATCATGTGCTTGCGCAGCCGCTGCCCAAAGGTTATCCGAACAAACCCGTGCGCATTGTTGTGCCGTTTGCGGCGGGTGGCCCGGTCGATGTGGTCGGGCGCAACTTGATCCAGAAGCTCAATGTGTCGATGGGCCAACCCTTCGTGCTTGACAACCGCGGCGGCAATGGCTCCGCACTCGGCGCCGAGATCGTCGCCAAGTCGCCGCCTGATGGTTACACCTGGCTGCTCAACACCGGTTCGCAAACATCGGTCGCCGCGTTCAATGAAAACATTCCTTTTGACGCCATCCGCGATTTCACGCCGGTGACGATGGCGGCGCGCAATTTCGGCCAGGTGCTGATTGTGCATCCCTCGGTGCCGGCGAAATCCGTCAAGGAACTGATCGCATTGGCGAAGGCGCGGCCGGGCAAACTGAATTACGCTTCGGCCGGCATCGGCAACATCACCTACATCGCCGCCGAGATGATGAAAGTGGCCGCCGGCGTGCAGATACTCGATATCCAGTACAAGGGCACCGGTCCGGCGACCAGCGATCTGCTGGGCGGGCATGTCGACATGCTGTTCTCGCCGACGCAGACCTGTCTGCAACTGATTCAGACCGGCCGCGTGCGCGCGCTGGCGATGACCGGTTCATCGCGCTGGAAAATGCTGCCCGAGGTGCCGACCATGCAGGAAGCCGGATTCAAGGATTACGATCTGGTCGGCTGGTTCGGCATCTGGCTGCCCGCGGGCGCATCAGCGGAACTCGTCGCGCGCATTCACGGCGAGGTGGCGCGCGCCTTGACCGATGCCGACTTGAAGAAGCGTTTTGATGACGTCGGTCTGGAAGGCGTCGGCATGCCGGCTGAGGCTTTTGCAAAATTCGCAGTGCAGGATGCCGTGGCGATGCGCGAACTCGCGCGCAAGATCGGGCTGGCGGCAAAGCCGTAGCCGCACCGCAATGGGGGGCGGCGCGTGCGGAAGCGCCGCGCCGTGAGGTTCAGGCGAGCAGCGTTTTCAGTTTGGCAACTGCGCTGTCGGGTGTGGTGAGGATGGGTTTGGTGGTGTGTTTTGCCGCAACCGCTTTCGCCGGCGCCATCGAGAACTGTGCCAGCGCGATGATGTCGCAGGACTGCTGTTTAGCCGCGGCGTTCGCGATCAGGCGATTGTGCTCATCGGGCTGGTTTTTCAGCAGCGCATCAAGTGCACCGTCGATCAAATGCGGTTCGACCTTGACGTCGGTGCCCATGGCTTTCGCACAGGCAGCGATTTCCACCAGCATCGACGGCAGCGAAGGCTGGAAGGTCGCCAGCAGGCTGACCGTGCCGCTTTTCGCGACCAGTTGTTCGTACATGGCTTCGTTTGGCTTCAAAACCGGAATCGAAATCTGGCGCCCGCACTCTTCGACTGCGGGGCCAAAGGCCGAGCAGCAGAACAGAATCGCATCCGCCCCCGCCTTGACGCAGTATTGGCCGATATGCACGAAACGCCCGATCATCGCGGCGGTGAGTTTGCCGTCGGCGGCCAGATCGGTCATCAGCGCGTCTTCAAGCAGGTTGACGACCTGCGCTTCGGGCCAGTTCTGGTGAAAGCTGGCGACCACCGGCGGGATCGACACGGCGGCAGCGTGAACAAGATAAATTTTCGGTTTCGTTTTCATCGGGATTCTGTGCGGGAGTGGTTGAAACTGGACGGCCGGAACGACCGGAGGCCCGAAAATACTATACCGGAGAGATAAATGGAAGGGCGAGGCGCGCTTGGCGGGCGCGGTGCGATTGAAATTTGCACAAGGCGCTAAACTTTTTTCCGCTGGCGTCGTTAATAAACTTAACTTCAGGGCTCCGGTCGGAGTGGATTCTCAGACCAAGGACATTTCGATCCGGATGCCGCCCTTGAAATCTGCTGTTGTGCGCGCCCCTTGCGGGTGTGCCTGATGCGGAGAGGCGGCAACCCCCCTAGACCCGGCGTCAGAGGGTTGCTCCGGCCGGAGCCCTGAAGCACCCCCTTTCATGCGGCACCATTCCAAAGTGACCAGAGTATTATCGGGTCTCGGCCCTGAGTGCAGGGCGCAACGAACCATTGTGCGGACATCGTGACCGAACTCTCTTTCGAGACACTTTCCACTTATTGGTCCGCCGCCGCGGTAGGCACCAATATCCTTGTGTTTCTAAATCTGCTCGGCGCCTTGCTGCTGGGGCTGCTGGTTGGCTATGAGCGTTCCTATCATGGCCGCGCTGCCGGCATGCGCACCTACGGACTCGTCTGCATGGCGTCCGCCGCGCTGACGGTGATTGCCGGTTTCCCGGAGTATTGGTACGGCGGTCACGCCGATCACGTCGCCGCCGCCGATCCCACCCGCATCATCCAGGGTATCGTCACCGGTGTCGGCTTTCTCGGCGCTGGCGTTATTCTGAAAGAAGGATTCAGTATCAGCGGGCTGACCACTGCCGCATCGATCTGGGCTTCGTCGGCGATCGGCGTGCTGGTGGGTGTTGGATTTTTTGCCGCGGCGATTTTGCTGGCCATGCTGTCGGCGGCGAGCATGATGTGGATTTCACGCTTGGAAAGCTGGCTGCCGTCGCGCCAGGCGCTGGCCGCGGTCATGCGTTTTCAAAAGAATTACGTGCCGCGTGAAGATGCGCTGCGGCGCAAAGCCCTCGAACGCGGTTACGAACTGGCCAATGGCAGCATCGCTATTTCCTACGTCGACGGGCAGCAGGAGTGGCGCTTCATTGCGGTTGCCCTGAGTAAATCGACAGCGGCGCCGCTGTCCGCGCTCGCCGGCGAGTTGGCGCAGTTCGAGGGCGTCGAGAACTTCAGTCTGACCCACGCGCGCAACTGAGAACCCGCGCGCGCGATTCCGCCGCGCTCAAAAATCAGCGTCGTCTTCCTCCGCCGGTGTCGCGTGGATTGCTTCGATGATTTCTTCCTCCGGCAGTGCTGCGAGTTCGACCTCGGCGTGTTCGACTTCAGCATCGTAGGCGGCGGTGGCGGCGTTGACCCTGGCACCGACATAACGGTCGAGCGGACGGCACACCGTGCGCGGCAGGTTCCAGTGCGCGGCGCGGTCGGCGAGGGCGCGCGCCACCTCGGGATCGAACAGTGCTGCGAAGGTCGATTGAATTTGCACGGTCTGTTCCATAAATCCTCCAGGTTGCGGTTGGATTGCGTGGTTACGACGGTTCACACTCTACAGGGCGCATGCGGCCGGCACAGTGGGCGTGCTTTCAAATTTTTTGTAGGAAATCCGCCTACAAAACCCGACTGACAGGGCCATCGCCCGGCGCACGCGAGGCCTTGACACGCACTGCAGGGCGCGGCTAAGTTCGGAAGCCGGACAAGAAGAGCCCTAAGCGAGGCAGCAATCGCTTTCGGTGGCCGCCAGCCAAACAAAAAAAGGAAATCCCGTGGACCGTTCACTAATGATCAGTTGGTACAACCTTGCCGGCCATTCGCGCGACGCGTATTTGCAGTGGCTGCATGGCGGGTTTATGCAGAAGCTCGCACAGCGCCCGGGCGTGTTGTGGGCGGCGCATTACGAGGTGCAGAAATATGAGATTCCCTCGCGCATCCGTCCCACCAGCGATCCTGCGGTGCCGAAGGGCAACGATTACATCCTGATCCTGGGTGCGGCGAGTTCGCACGCGTTTTCGCGGCCGCTTGATTCCTTTGTCAAAGGCGGTGACGACGCGGGTGACGCCGATGTGACGGCCGGCGACCGAAAGATGCTGGCGCTGCGCAGCGAAGAGCGCATCAGCCTGTTTACAGAAGAAGCGCGCATCAACGGCCCCGAAATCAAAACGCGGCCGGATGGCGGTGTACCGGCGCCGTGCATACAACTCGGCAGTTTCAACGGCAACGACCAGGCGGCCGAAGACGAACTCCTTGCCTGGTACGCACGCTGGCGCATGCCGGCGCTGGGCAAACTGCCGGGCTGCGTGGCGTTGCGCAAAATGGTCTCAGTCACCGGCTGGGCCAAACACGGCGTCATGTACGAATTCACCTCGTTCGACGTGCGCAACGCGGCCATGAAAGAAATGAGCGGTCTTTATCCGGAAATGACGGCATGGACCGAACGCTTTATCCCGCACCTGACCCATTCGCACGGCTCGCCGCACCTCGGTGTGCGGCTGTGGCCGGCAGTCAAATAACGTCCGCTTCGAATTTCCAGGAAATCAACATGCCTTTCGCAACCATAGACGGCATCAAAACAAAATATCAGGTCACCGGCAGCGGCACGCCGTTGTTGATGCTCGCCCCCGGCGGCTTCGATTCCTCGATCATGCGCTGGTCGGCCGGCGGCGCCTGGAAAGAACTGCTGCCGCTGAACGCGCTGGTCGACCAGTTTCAGGTCATCGCCTATGACCGCCGCGAGGCCGGCGATTCCGGCGGGCGGCTCGAGCCGCTGACCTGGGAGGCTTATGTCAGGCAGGCAACCGGTCTGCTCGATCATCTCAAGATCGACACCGCGTATGTGCTCGGCGGTTGCATGGGCGTGTCGGTGGCGCTGGCGATCGGCCATAGCGCACCGCAACGCGTGCGTGGTCTGCTGCTGCACTGGCCTGTCGGCGGTTATCGCTGGATGCACAAGGGGCGCGGCTTTTTCGACGGTCATATCGCCTATGTGCGCGAGCACGGGCTTGCCGCTGCTCTTGAGCGGGCGAAAGAACTGAAGACCTTCTGGCGTGGCGATCCTTCGGGCGGCCCGTTTTCAGCGGCGCTGGCCAACGATCCGGCGCTGGCCGATGAATTCGTCAGGCAGGACATGGCGCATTACATCCGCATCCTCGAACGCAGCCGCGACACGCTGTTCAACGACACCATGCCCTCGGGGGCAAGCGGCGAACAGGTCATTGCGATGAAGGTGCCGGCGTGCATCATGTCGGGCAACGACGCGGCGCATTCGCATTCGGCCGCAGTCGCATTGAGCGAACTGCTGCCGAAGAACCAGTTGTCGCCGCTGATGCCGCCGGAACAGAGCGGTGCCGCGGTGGGCGCGTGGATCCGCGAATCGGTAGCGTGGATGCAGAACCAGTAACTGCGCCACCGCGAGCGGGCTGCTCAACGGTCCGATAGTGTCATCGCGGTTTCGTTGAGCGCTTTTTCCAGCCGCTTGAGCAACTCGCCGATTTCCGCCTCACTGATCACCAGTGGCGGACACAGCGCCAGCGTGTCGCCGATGGCGCGCAGGATCAGTCCGTTTTTTTCCGCGATGGCGGCGCAGATCGCGCCGATTTTGCGTTCGCGTGGAAACGATTCGCGCGTGCCCTTGTTCCACACCAGTTCGACGCCGGCGAGCAGCCCCTTGCCGCGCACATCGCCGACCAGTGCGTGTGACCTGAGTTCGCGCAAGCCGCCGAGGAAGGGCGCTTCGAGTTTGCGTACGCGTGCCGGAAAGTCTTCTTCCTCGTAAATGCGGATGGCCTCGCGCGCCACCGCGCTGGCCACCGGATGGCCGCAGTACGTCATGGTGAGGCCGAACACGCCGAGTTCGTCGCTTTGCCGCGCGATGGCCTGAAACACGCGCTCGTTGATCAGCAGCGCCGAGATCGGAATATAGGCGGAGGACAGCGCCTTCGCGCAGACCAGCATGTCGGGCACGATGTTCATCGTCGTCGCGCCGAACATTTCGCCAGTGCGTGCGAAGCCGGTGACGACTTCATCGCAGACGAGCAGGATGTCGTGTTTCTTCAGCAGTTTCTGCAGACCGTCGAGATAACCCGCGGGCGGCACGATCACGCCGCCGGCGGCGATGATGGGTTCGGTGAAGAACGCGGCGATGGTATCGGCGCCTTCGGCAAGGATGCGTGTCTCGAGGTCGACGAGCAGCCGCTGCGTGTAGGCTGCTTCGCTTTCGCCTTCGTGCGCGCCGCGATAGTAGTGCGGGCAGGCCGCATGCAGAAAACCCGGCAGCGGCAGGCCGAAGCCTTCGTGGTTGTAACCGACGCCGGACAAACTCGCGGTCGCAATGGTGTTGCCGTGGTAGGACTGCTGGTGCGCAAGCAGTTTGCGTTTTCGTGGCTTGCCGACGGCATTCCAGTAATACCAGGCCAGACGTATTGCGCAATCGTTGGCTTCGGAGCCGGAATTGGCAAACCACACGCGCGACATCGGCACGGGTGCGATCGCCAGCAGTTTTTCCGCCAGTTCGATCGCCTGCGGATGGCTCTTGTGGCTGATCAGCGGGTAGTAGGCGAGTTGCTCCATCTGTTTGGCTGCCACCGCGGCTAGCCGCTGCTCGCCGTAGCCTAGCGAAATGCACCACAGGCCCGACATTGCCTCGATGTATTCGCGGCCGTGATTGTCGACGACCCACACGCCGTGGCCGCGCTCGATCACCGTCGGGCCGAGTTCGAGGTGGCGTTTGAGATTGGTCAGGCCGTGAATGACCGACTGCGCGTCGCGGGCTTCGAGGGAATCGGGTTTCATGTTGAGGTGTATGGTAGCAAATGCGCGGCTAGTGGTAGGCTGTCAGCCAATTGAACGGTTGTTGATGGAAAATTGGCATGAACAATCTCGCTGCATGGAATGGTTGTCCGCGCCCCGGGCGCGTAAATTTGACCGGCGCGTATTGCCGGCTTGAGCCGCTCGCAGCCGGTCATGGCGATTCGTTGTTTTCAGCGTCCATGGCGCCCGGTGCGGAGGCGCGTTTTCGTTATCTCTTTACCGTGCCACAGGAGCGCGCAGGTTTTGATACCTGGTTGAAGCAGGCTGCGGTTTCGGACGATCCGCTTTTTTTTGCGGTGATCGATCGCGCGAGCGGGCGCTGCGAAGGGCGCCAGAGCCTGATGCGCATTACGCCGGAACACGGCGTGATCGAGATCGGCAACATCCTGTGGGGGCCGGCCATCGCGCGCGCACGGGTGGCGACCGAGGCGCTGTTTCTGACGGCGTCTTATGTATTCGAAGAACTTGGTTACCGTCGTTTCGAGTGGAAATGCGATGCACGCAACGAGCTGTCGCGGCGCGCGGCGCTGCGCTTCGGTTTCACTTATGAAGGTATTTTCCGCCAGCACATGGTCGTCAAGGGCGAGAACCGCGACACGGCATGGTTCGCCATGACCGATGGCGCATGGCCGGCGCTTCGCGATGCGTACGTGCAGTGGCTTAAACCCGAAAATTTTGACGGCGCGGGCCGGCAGATCTCGCGTCTGTCGGCGGCAAGGCAGGTTTCGACATGATGCCGCAACCGAAAACGCCGCGCGACGCGGCGGTACGGATTCTGGAGTCACTGAAAGCAACTTATGCGGCGCCGCTGGATTTCGTCTGCGTGCCCGATGCGGAATTTACGCATCTTGATCTGCCGGCCTACGCTGAAATCAGGACGTGGGCGGCAAGCTGCGGCTTCAACTATCTGGCCGACCTCGAATTTCCGGCGCTGACGAATAACCCGACCACGGTGATCGCGCGCGCCATGGTCCGCACGCATTTGTCCGTCGATGGTGCTACCGGTATGGAGTACTATCAGGTCAAACCGCGCATGGATCGGGTGCTGCAGAAGCTCTGCGCCGGCTTGCTCAACCTGCGCTGGATCGACACGCCGCGCTGGGTGTTGGGCATGTTGAAGACGAAACACTGCGTTTCTTTTGTGACGGAATTCGAGGATGGAAACTTTGTGGTGACCAGTAACGCGCAGTCGGCCGGCATTTTGAAATCGCCACCGACGATCGATGCTGTTTTCAAGCCTTACAGCACGGCACCGCGCGAGTTGCTGGAAGAGCACCGGCGCCGGGTGCAATTGAAATTGTCGAAACTGCCGGCATGCGCTGTGGTTGTAGTCAAAGACCTCGCCGGTCTGCGTGAACAACAGCAACGCCTGTCGGAGCAGAAGCGTGCCTATCGGGCGGCGCAGGACTGGATTTCAAAAGCCGAACTTGCAGCGATGTCTTCCAATCGCGGACTGGCGGATGCCGTATATGCCGAATTGCAAAAATTGCAGAGCGGTTCGGGACGGCCGGTCCCGCCTGAAGCGAACTGATTCCACGATGCGATTTTGCCCGATCTTGCTGTTGACGCTGTATTTCACGCACTCGTCCAGCGCCGCGCCGCTGGCAGCGCCGGCGCGTGCCGAAATCGACGCATTGATGGTAAAACTGCAGGAATCGCGCTGCGAGTTCAGCCGTAACGGCCTGTGGTATACCGCCGCCGAGGCGAAGTCGCATCTTTTGCGCAAGCTCGAATATCTCGAGGGCAGGGGCGAGGTGCAAAGTACCGAACAATTCATCGACCTCGCCGCTTCGAAAAGCAGCCTGAGCGGGCAGCCTTACCGGGTCAAATGCGGCGCCGCTGAATCACTTGAAAGCGGGGCGTGGCTGTATGGCGAGTTGAAGCGGGTGCGTGCGCCTGCGCGCGCGGCCGCCACATCGAAGTGAACCAATCGAATTGCAGCGTAGACGCGGAGTGACTATGGCAAAGGATACCGTAATTAATTGGCTGAAGGAGCCGGAGGAGCATGACTATCCGGCGGCGCTTTCCTATCTCGGTTTGATTTACGACGAGGCCGCCGCCGCTGTGCTGGTGAATAAACTGAGACGCGCACCGATGTCGGCGTTCAAGGCCAAGGACATATTCAGGGCGTCGGGCCTGACCCTGCTGGGCGTCAGCAACAGCCATGTGGACAAGGACCAGAAGAAGATTCTGGCCGGCAAGGCGGTGTCGCCTTTGCTGCTGGTCAGGGATGCGGCACGCGGCAGGGTGATCATCGCCGACGGTTATCACCGCCTGTGCGCGGTGTATTCGTTCGACGAGGATGCCCTGATTTCATGCAAGATCGCCTGATGCAGAGAGGGCGCCGCGAGTGAAACCGCGCATCACCGTCATCACCATCGGCGTTGACGACCTTGAACGCGCGCTCGAATTTTATCGCGATGGCCTTGGTTTCAAAACCGCCGGCATTATCGGCACAGAATTCGAACACGGGGCGGTCGTCTTCATCGATCTGCAGGCCGGTCTCAAGCTCGCGCTGTGGCCGCGTCTCAGCCTCGCACACGACAGCGGCCTGCCGCTGGAGCCGGCGAGTGCCACCGAACTCAGTATCGGGCACAACGTGGCGTCGAAAGCCGAAGTCGATGCGGTGATGGCACAGGCGAAGCAGGCGGGGGCAACGATCGTCAAACCAGCACAGGACACCTTCTGGGGCGGTTATGCCGGCTACTTTCAGGACCCCGACCGGCATCTCTGGGAAGTGGTGTGGAATCCGCAGTGGTCGAGCGAGGACTGATTTATGGAATCCAACCGGATCGAGGCTTTCAGCGATGGCGTCATCGCCATTATCATCACCATCATGGTACTGGAACTGAAGGTGCCGCACGGCGACGGCATCGAAGCACTGGCGCCGCTTTATGCGGTGTTCCTTAGTTACGTGCTGAGCTTCGTCTACATCGGCATCTACTGGAACAATCACCACCACATGCTGAATACCTGCGAGCGGGTGAACGGCGCGATCCTCTGGGCCAACCTGCACCTGTTGTTCTGGCTGTCTCTGATTCCGTTTGCCACCGGCTGGATGGGCGAGAACCATTTTGCGCCCGCTGCCGCTGCCGTCTATGGCGCGGTGCTGTTGATGTCGGCAGTTGCCTACTGGATATTGCAGCAGGTCATCATCGCTTCGCAGGGGGCTGACTCGATTCTCAGGAAAGCGATCGGCCCGGACTGGAAGGGCCGCTTGTCGCCGCTGACCTATCTGATTGCGATTCCGGCAGCGTTCTGGTCGCAATGGATATCGATTGGCCTTTATGTTTTTGTCGCGCTGATGTGGCTGGTGCCGGACAAGCGGATCGAGCGGGTGCTGGTCGGTAAAGACCAATGACTGTGCTTGTTCTTCCAGGTCAACTTCAGGCAGGCGCCAGCGCCAATCCGGTGTGGAATGCGTTTAGCTAACGCGCTGCGTACCGTTGCGCTGATTGAAGCCGCCAAGGGCGCGTTGGTGTTGCTGGCCGGATTCGGCCTGCTTTCGCTGTTGCATCACGACATCGAGCGCATCGCCGAGCACCTGATCAGCCGCGCCCACCTGAATCCGGCCGCACACTATCCGTATATTTTTCTGGTTTGGGCGGATCAGTTGACGGATGCGCGCCTGACATTGCTGGCGGCCGGTGCCACAGGTTATACGACCGTGCGTTTTGTCGAAGCCTACGGGTTGTGGCATGCCCGCCGCTGGGCGGAATGGTTTGCCGCGCTGAGCGGAGGTTTCTATATTCCGTTTGAGATTTTCGAGCTGGTCGAGCACACCAATTGGCTGACGGTCCTGACGCTGAGTGTGAATGTCACCGTTGTTACCTTCATGCTCTACTGCGTGTTGCGTGCCCGGGGCAGCGAAGCCGCTACAACACGTTAGCGTCGTGCAGTGATCCGCCGCCCATGCGGCGCCGGTATCGTATACTTGGCGGCCGTTGATGCGCGTGCCCAACGCGACGGACAGCGGGTAAGAACAATCAAGCCAGCAGGCAGCGCCGTTGCGCGGCGATATCCGGGGAGAGCATTTTCCATGCGACCATTCGAAGGCATCAAGGTGATTGATCTCACGCACGTGCTGGCCGGCCCGTTCGCTGCCTACCAGCTCGCCGTCCTCGGCGCCGAGGTGATCAAGATCGAGAACCCGGAGGACTGCGACCAGAGCCGCAATACGGGAAGCAACAAGGAGCTCAACCGCCGCGACATGGGCACCAGTTATCTGGCGCAGGGCTCAAACAAGCGCGCCATCACGCTCAATCTCAAAACCGAAAAGGGCCGCGTGATTTTGAAGCAGTTGGTGGCCGGTGCCGATGTCATGGTCGAGAACTATCGTGCCGGCGCGTTTGAAGCGCTGGGGCTCGGCTACAAGGACATGCAGAAGATCAATCCGGCGTTGATCTATTGTTCGATGAC
>JANXSE010000317.1 GCA_025356695.1 Betaproteobacteria bacterium | reverse complement strand
CGGCATCTATATCGACAAGGCCGACAATATCTATGTGACCGATTCGCAGTCGGACGCCAAGCGCAATCCGGGTTTCCGTCGCGGCATCCGTGTCGGCAGCGCCAAAGACGGCACAGTTCGCGCATTGATTCCCGGTGTCGGGCCGGAGCCGGACAAGGAATCGGTGCCTGAGGGGGTTGCCGCCGATGCCCAGGGCGTCATTTACGGCGCGGAAACCAGTGCGGCGAATCTGCTCAAGTACGTGAAGAAGTAAACGCGCTTCATCGAATCGCAATAAACGGCCGGCAGCCACGGCCGGCCGTTTTGCCTGCTGCGCGAACCTCTACGCAGATCAGCGTTTCGCCGGCGGAATATGTCTGATCGCTGCGGAAAATCCAGCGTGTGCCAGGAGATCAACTGGCCGGTGGCGGATTTTTGTGCTTGCCGGGTCCTTGCCGAGATAGTTGTCGCCTTTCCAGTTGGTCGCCGGCCGTATCGGACGCGGTACGAAACCGCCGCCGCAATTCGGACACACATTGCCGATGACATCGTGCACGCAGTCGGCGCAGAACGTGCACTCGTAGGTGCAGATCCGCGCCTCCAGCGATTCCGGTGGCAACGGCTTGTTGCAGTGTTCGCAGGTCGGTTTGAGTTCAAGCATCGGTGCTTACCGGGACTCACATAGTTTCAATGCGGGAGCGGTAACGTCATTCTGCGACGGCAATGCCCGAACCGCCCATTTCCTGCGGAAGATCTTTCATTTTCGGCAGGCCATCGCGCATCGGCAGCACCGTTTCCTGATAGGGCACGTGCACGCCGGGACGGAACGGAAAATCGGGAATCGCGGCGGCGTAGACGTCGGTGAGGCCGAAGCCTGGATGTTCGGTGAAGACGTGGCCGCCGCAGGTCTTGCACCATTTGCGCCGGCTGTTCGGCGTTTTGTTGTGGCTGCCGATATTGTCAGCGCCGCGTGTGATCTTCAGCGCCTCGGGTTTCCACAATGTGAAGGCGTTGACGGGGCCGGCCGACCAGGCGCGGCAGGATGCGCAATGGCAGTAGCCCATCGCCGCGGGTTCGCCGCTGACCGTAAACCGGACTTCGCCGCAAAAGCAGGCCCCTTTGCAGGTGTTTTCCTTGTTCATCACATGCGCTCCACGACAACTTCAAGGTACTCACTGGGCACCACCAGCGATGACGGGCCGGTGGCATTACAACGGTTGAGCAGCGCCGTGATGTCCCTGGCCATGGCGTCGCGACCGGCGGCATCGAGCGATGCGAACGCTTTGTGCGTCGGGCCGTAGTAGTCGCGGAAAATCTGCAGCCAGTGCGCCGCGGAACGGTAGCGGAAGGTGAAGTACTTGCGTTCCGTGCGGATGTCCGCCGAATGCGAACCGAAGAGTTCGGCAATGTGTTTTTCGGTGCCCCACAAGGCCGGTGATTTCAACCCGGCCGGCGTGGGAATGTAGGCGCCGATGACTTTGAACAACTGGCCGATAAATCCTTCCGGCGTCCAGTTCGCCAGCCCGATGCGCCCGCCGCTGCGCACTACGCGCAGCATCTCGCGCGCCGGCTTCGTATGGTCCGGCGTGAACATGGCGCCGAACGTCGACAGCACGACGTCGAAACTGCCGTCGTCGAATGGTAGGTCTTCGGCGTCGGCAACACGGAAATCCACCGACAGCCCCTCGGCGGCGGCGCGTATGCGCCCCTTGCCGAGGAGATCGGGCACGTAATCGGTCGAGGTGACATCGGCAAAACGGCGCGCCGCGGCGAGTGTTGCATTGCCGTTGCCGGCGGCGACGTCGAGTACGCGTTCGCCGGCGCGGACATCGGCGGCCTCGGCCAGTGATTCACCGACGATCTGCAATGTCACGCCGATGATGGCGAAGTCGCCGCTGGCCCAGGTGGCC
Organism: Betaproteobacteria bacterium; assembly: GCA_025356695.1. The sequence goes on along the minus strand of JANXSE010000317.1, from coordinate 7,175 downwards.
TGCTGGCGCAGTTTGATGCCCGCATAATCGGGGGTAACAGTGGTAGTTTGCGTTTGCACTGAAGGTGTGCGTTGCGCGGTGGTGGCGGTCATGGCGTCTCCGGTCGGTAGATTGGTCAGATTTGGCGTTGCTTCAACGAACGGCAGTATCCCTGTGGAACGTGAACGAGGCTATTACCGCGCCGCCGCCGTTTTTGCGCGAGCCGCCGTAATTGCCGATAATCCGCCCGATGGACGCCTTATCCGATGTATTGCAGGTGTTGCGCCTGAACGGTGCTGTTTTTCTGGATGCTGAATTCACCGCACCTTGGTGCGTCGTATCCAAATCCGGGCGTGCGGCGGAGGGCCCGCTCGCTGACTTCGAACATGTCGTTTTTTTTCACTGGTTGATCGCCGGTAATTGCAGGGCGCGCCTCGCGGCAGGGGGTGAAACGATCGAGGTTGCCGCGGGCGACTTGCTGTTGATGCCGAACGATGAAATGCATCTGATGGGCAGCGATCTCGACATCGAACCGATTGCCGCCGACGTACTGGTCAAGCCGGGTGCGAATAACGGCCTGCTGCGCATCGACCATGGCGGCGGCGGAGAGACGACGCATTTCGTCTGCGGTTTTCTCGCCTGCGACAAACGCCTGAGCCGGCCCGTCATCGACTCGTTGCCCGGCATGCTGCGCGTGCCATTTGGCGACGATCCGGCGGCGGCATGGTTCAGAAGCCTGTTGCAGGTGGGCACGCATGAAACGGCCACGCCGCGTCCCGGCAGCGATACGGTACTCGCTAAACTTTCGGAACTCCTGTTTGTCGAGGCGCTGCGCCGTTATTGCGAATCGATGCCGGAAGAGCAGAAGGGCTGGCTCGCCGGTCTGCGCGACCGTTTCGTCGGCAAAACTCTCGCGCTCATGCACGAAAGCCCCGGCCGTGCATGGACCGTCGATGCACTGGCAAACAAGGTCGGATTATCGCGCTCCGCGCTGGCGCAGCGTTTCACCGATCTGATCGGCCAGGCGCCGATGCAATACCTGACGCGGTGGCGCCTGACGGTGGCGGCACAACGCCTGCGCAGCGAATCGTCGGGGCTCGCCTTGATTGCGGAGCAAATCGGTTACGACTCGGAGGCCGCTTTCAACCGCGCATTCAAGCGCGAATTCGGTGTGCCTCCAGCCACCTGGCGCAGAACACAGGGCGCAATTGGCGGCGGCAAACAGGCAGTCGATTCGGCGGATTGACCATGCAATACCGTCGCGATGCAAAATCCCGGTAATAAGTCACAGTGCAAGTCGCGGCAACTGGAATTGCGGCAAAGGTTAAGGCGCGGCACAAAATTCATTGTGCTAGAGTGGCTCTCCCGCCGAACCTGCTAGGTTGCAATAACCGCATGGACGCAAGGGTTGATAGCGATAACATTGAATCGCGCTCAGGCGATTCAACGCACTTGCTGGCGCGCGCTTTTGAACGCATGCCGGTCGCCATGGTGGTGGTGGATCACCGTGGCGCGATTACGATGGTCAACATCGAGGCCGAGAAAGTGTTCGGTTATACGCACGACGAATTGATCGGGCAGCCCGTTGAGCGACTGGTTCCCGTACGTTACCGGCAGGCGCATCCGGGTTACCGCCATGGCTTCTTCGCGGCGACCAGTGCGCGTTCGATGGGTGCCGGGCGCGATCTCTACGCGTTGCGCAAGGACGGCAGCGAATTTCCGGTGGAGATCGGCCTCAATCCGGTCGAGACCGGGGAAGGGGTGATGGTGATTTCGGCTATTGTCGACATCACTGAGCGTAAACGCCTGGAGCGCCGCTTGCAGCAGGTCGTCGAATCGGCGCCGAGCGCGATGGTTATGATCGACAGGGCCGGCGCGATTGCGATGGTCAACGTGCAGACCGAGAAAATGTTTGGCTATCCGCGCCGCGAGTTGCTGGGGCAGACGATCGACATGCTGGTGCCCGAACGGTTTCGCGGCGGTCATCCTTCGCTGCGGGACGGCTTTTTCGCGGTACCGAACGCGCGCGCCATGGGGGCGGGACGTGACCTCTATGCGCTGCGCCGCGACGGCAGCGAATTTCCGGTGGAGATCGGTCTCAATCCGATCGAAACCGAAGAAGGGCCGATGGTGCTCTCGGCCATCGTCGACATTACCGAACGCAAGCTTCGCGAAGAGCGTATCCGCGCGGCGCTCGAGGAAAAGGATCTGCTGCTCGGCGAGATACATCACCGAGTGAAGAACAATCTGCAGGTCATCGACAGCCTGCTCGATCTGCAGGCGAGCCGCACCAGCGACACCGCTACCGCAGCAATGCTGCGCGACAGCCAGAACCGCGTGCGCTCGATGTCACTGATCCACCAGACGCTCTACCAGTCGCATGACTTTGCGCGTGTCGATTTTCAACATTTCATCGGCCAGCTGGTGCCGATGCTGATGGGCTCTTATGCATCGGGCGCCGGCCGCGTCGAGATCCATATCCACGCACAGCGGGTCGATCTGCCGATCAACGTGGCGATTCCCTGCGGTCTGATGGTCAACGAGCTGGTGACTAACGCCCTGAAACACGGTTTCCCCGGTGCGACGGCGGGAAACATCTGGATCGAGCTGAAGCGGAAACCGCCCGGCGAAGTTGTGCTCAGCGTCAGTAACGACGGTGTGGCCATTGCGCCGGAGCTGGATCTGGTCACGATGCAGACGTTGGGCATGCAACTGGTGAATCTACTCACGCAGCAGATCAAGGGGCGGCTCGAGGTGCGGCGCGCGGAGCCGACGCGGTTTAGCGTCTGCTTTTCGACGGAGGCGCCGGCATGAATGCGCCGATCAAAATCATGGTCGTCGAGGACGAAAGTATCGTTGCCTTCAATCTGCAGCAGCGGCTGTCGCGGCTGGGTTATGACGTTCCCGCCGTCGCCGCCTCGGGCGAGGAGGCGCTGCGTCTGGTCGATCAACTGGATCCGGACCTGGTACTGATGGATATCCATATTCAGGGAGAAATGGACGGTATTGAAGTCGCGTCGAGACTCAATGCGAGCCATCCGTTGTCGGTGATTTTTCTCACCGCCTACTCGGAAGATGCCACCATCGAGCGCGCACGCGCGACGCGCCCCTACGGCTATTTGCTCAAGCCGTTTTCCGAGCGCGAAATGCATGCCACCATCACGATGGCGCTCGAACGGCACAAAGTCGAACTCGAACTGGGCGCAAGCGAGGAGCGGTTGCGTCTCGCCCTCGAAGTGGCCGACATGGGCGTGTGGGATATGGATGGCGAATCGCGCAACGTGCTGCTGTCGGAACGCTCGAGCGATATTCTCGGTCTCGGGCAGGGCGTCCCGGTTACCTTCGGCACGCTGCTGGAATGCGTCGACGGCGCGGACCGCGAACGGGTCTGCGCGGAGTTCGAGCGTTGCCTCGTGCAACTGATACCGTATCACGTGGAATTTCGCAGTGCCACCGAACGCGACAGCGAGCACTGGATCCGCCTTGAAGCGCGCTCGCTTCCGGATCGTCGCGTCATCGGTGTGATGCAGGACATTTCGGCGCGCAAGGCGGTGGAAGAGAAGCTGCGCCAGCTCAACGACAATCTTGAATTGCTGGTGCTGGAAAAGACCAGCGAACTGCGCCGCAGCCTGAGCGAGCTCGATACCTTCAGCTATTCGGTGGCGCACGACTTGCGCGCGCCGTTGCGCGGCATCGTAGGATTCAGCCAGATTCTGCTGCAGGAATGCGGTGCGCAACTCGATGCCTCAGCCCGGCGTTATCTCGACAAGATCTGCAATGCCGGCAACCGCATGGCGCAATTGATCGACGGTCTGTTGAACCTGTCGCGCCTTTCGCGAGGGCAACTGCAGTTGTGCGAGATCAATCTGAGTTCGGTGGTGGGGGAGATCGCGCAACAATTGCGTGAGACGGAGCCCGCGCGCGTCGTGATTTTTGATATTGCTCCGGATCTGGTCGCGCAGGCCGATGCGGTGCTGGTTTCCAACCTGCTCGAAATCCTGATACGCAATGCCTGGAAGTTTACCTCCAAGCATGCGAGCGCCCGGATTGAATTCGGCGTCGAACAGACCGCAGGCGAGGCCGTTTATTTCGTGCGCGACGACGGTGCCGGTTTCGACGCACAGTATGCGAGCCACCTGTTCCGTCCGTTCCAGCGTTTGCACCACTCCAACGAGTTCGAGGGCAATGGCATCGGCCTGGCGACGGCCCAGCGTATCGTCGAGCGGCATGGCGGCAGAATCCGGGCGCAAGGCGTCGTCGAGCAGGGCGCGACCATTTATTTCACGCTGGCGCCAAGGCTTAGCTGAAACGCACGGCCGGCCCGCCGGCCCGCCGTTCCGCCTGAACAGCCACAGCAGCGGCAATACCAGCATGCTGCCCGGCATCAGCAACAGCAGCGCGTACGCGCACCATTTCCGGAATTCGCGTGGTGATGCAGTCTGACGGCTGAACATGCGCAAATCCTTTGGGTTATTGGCGGTGTTACCCCTTGGTCGATTGGCGCGGCCTGAATTCGACCGGCCGGCTTCGCTTTTTTTAGAGGGCGGGTGGCGGCCTCGTTTAAACTGGCTTGGCAGCGAAGGCTGGAGCGATGATCGAAGACCCCGACAAATTGGCCCGCAGGATGGTGGACGAGGTGTACCGTGCCGAGTCGCGCCGCGTCTTCGCCACGCTGGTCCGCCTGCTCGGTGACTTCGATGTCGCTGAAGAAGCGCTGCATGAGGCATTTCGCGCGGCGCTCGAGCAGTGGCCGCAAGAGGGCGTGCCGGACAATCCGCGCGCTTGGCTGGTGTCGGCGGGGCGTTTCAAGGCTATTGATGCCATGCGGCGCGGCGCGCGCTTCACCGCGCTTGATGATGACGCGGTCGAAAACATCGCTGATGAACGCGCGGCGGTTGATCATGACGAGATCGAGGATGACCGCCTGCGCCTGATCTTCACCTGCTGCCATCCGGCCTTGCCGCCGGACGCGCAGGTGGCGCTGACGCTGCGCGAAGTGTGCGGGCTGACCACCGAGGAAATCGCCGCAGCGTTTCTCACCGGCGCGCCGACGCTGGCGCAGCGCATCGTGCGCGCGAAAACAAAAATCCGCGACGCGAAAATTCCGTATGCGGTGCCGGCGCCGGACGAACTCACCGAACGGCTCGACAGCGTGCTGCGCGTGATCTATCTCGTGTTTAACGAAGGTTATTCGGCATCGTCGGGCGGTTCGCTGACGCGTGCGGATTTGTCGGGCGAGGCGATCCGTTTGGCGCGCTTGCTGGTTGAACTGCTGCCGGAAGCCGAGGCGATGGGATTGCTGGCGCTGATGCTGCTGCATGAATCGCGACGTGCGGCGCGCACCTCCGATTCCGGTGATTTGATTTTGCTCGACGAGCAGGACCGCGCGTTATGGGACCGCGCGCAGATTGCAGAAGGCGTGGCGCTGGTCGAGCGTGCGCTGCCGTTGCGCCCGCCCGCCGCCTATACGATACAGGCGGCGATCTCGGCGGTGCATGCGGAAGCCGCGGATGCGGCGGTGACCGATTGGGCCGAAATTGTCGCGCTTTATGATTTGTTGTTCGCGCTCGAACCTTCGCCGGTGATCGAACTGAACCGTGCGGTGGCGGTGGCGATGCGCGACGGACCGGCAGCCGGGCTGGCCATTGTCGATGCGCTGCTGGCGCGCGGCGAACTCGACGATTACCGTCTTGCGCATGCCGCGCGTGCCGATTTCTGCCGGCGCCTGGGCAAAACCGCCGAGGCTCGAACTGCGTACGAACGCGCACTTGCGTTGACGCGGCAGGAACCGGAGCAGCGATTCATCGAGCGGCGCCTGGCCGGGCTCGAAAAATAATTTTCCGGGGCCTGTCGAATCGGCGTCCTGCCATTCGACTATGCTTTGAAGCAGATCAATTTTCACCGCCGGGCAGACTGTCGGGAGCTGTTATAGACTGTCGCCCAGTCCAGAACATACGCTGCAACTACAAGGAGATAGCATCATGCGATTCATGATCATCGTCAAATCGAACGGAAACTGCGCATCCGCGGCACCGGACAGCAAATTCATCACCGAAATGCAAAAGTTTAACGACGACCTCGCCGCCGCCGGCGTGCTGCTTGCGCTGGAAGGACTGCACCCGGCCACAAATGGCGCGCGCGTCAGGCCCGCGGCGGGAAAGTGGAAGATATCCGACGGCCCCTACGCCGAGACCAAAGAAATGATCGGCGGCTTCTGGATCTGGCAGGTCAATTCGCAGGAAGAAGCCATCGAATGGGTCAAGCGCTGTCCGATTCCCACGCATGGCGATTCTGAAATCGAGGTGCGCCAGGTGCGCGACGTGGAGGAGTTTGCCGCCCAACTCGCGCCGGTGTTCACGCGGAGCACACAGCGCGCGGCAGCCTGATGCCGTCGAACAAGCAATGGTGCCGCGCGCGCCGGTTCATTCAAGGAGATCAAACATGCGGTTCATGATCATGGTGCGCGCCAACGCCGACACCGAAGCCGGCGTCATGCCCGGCGAAAAACTGCTGAGCGATATGGGAAGATTTCACGAGGATCTGGCCAAATCCGGCGTGTTGGTCGATGGCGCGGGGCTGAAACCGAGCGTGCAGGGCTGGCGCGTCAGACACGCCGGCGGCAAAGCAACGCTGATCGACGGCCCGTTCGCGGAGACCAAGGAGCTGATTGCGGGGTATACCATCATCAACGTGAAGTCGCGCGAAGAGGCGATCGAGCTGACCAAGCGTTTTCCAAACCCGTCGGGTGAGGGAAAAAACGGCGAAATCGAAGTGCGGCCGTATTTCGAACTGGAGGATTTCGGGCCGAGCGATGCGGTCGACCGCATGCGCGAACTCGATGCCTCGCGCAAAAAATAAATTTTACGGAGAAGAACATGTCGAAAGTCAAAGCAATCCCTGAAGGCATGCATACGATGACGCCGCACATTGTCTGTGCCGGTGCCGCCGATGCCATCGAGTTTTACAAAAAAGCATTCAACGCTGTCGAGGAATTCCGCCTGCCGGCACCGGACGGCAAGCTCATGCATGCGCGCATCCGCATCTGCGGCTCGGCACTGATGCTGGTGGATGAAATGCCGCAATGGAATTCGCTGGGGCCGAAGAGCCTGAAGGGCACGCCGGTGACGATCCATCTCTACGTCGAAAACGTCGATGCCTTCTTCAAGCAGGCGGTCGATGCCGGCGCGACGGCGAAG